>NZ_JBHLTC010000024.1:0-103022 GCF_042434725.1 Kribbella deserti
GAGCAGCGTTCTCGGCGGCACGCGCTGCCGCGCCGCGGTCCAGCGTCTGGTCCACGTCGAGCTCATCAGCAATCGGATCGAACATACTCTCGATTATATCCGACAGCTGACCCCGAACCTCGTTATCCACAAGGCAAATCGAGCCAACCGCCGACAACCCCGCGAAGCCTGCCCGAATGGTGGGACACGACCTATCCGCCGATTTTTCTCTACTAACCTCATCGACTTAGTAACCCATGCGACATCACCCGCCCAAGAGGAGTTTGATGAGCAGCGTCAAAGCGCCACCGCCGCCGCGCAAGATCGCCGTCGCGGCGTGTGTCGGCGCGACCATCGAGTGGTACGACTTCTTCTACGGCACCGCCGCCGGCCTGGTCTTCAACAAGCTCTACTTCTCCGACCTGGACGGACCGGCCGCGCAGTTCGCGTCGTTTGCCACGTTCGCCGTCGGGTTCCTGGCCCGGCCGATCGGTGGGCTGCTGTTCGGCCACTTCGGTGATCGGCTCGGCCGCAAGAGGATGCTGATCTACACCCTCGTCATCATGGGCGTTGGCACAACCGCGATCGGCCTGTTGCCGAGCTACGACGCGATCGGCGTGTGGGCGCCGGTCCTGCTGGTGATTCTGCGCATCGTCCAGGGCATCGGCGTCGGCGGGGAGTACGGCGGCACGGTCCTGCTCGCCGTCGAGTATGCTCCGGCGAACCGGCGCGGGTTCTTCGGCAGCTTCGCCCATATCGGCGTACCGGCCGGGCTCTTCCTCCCTCGACCGCCTTCTCGCTCGCGAGCCTGTTGCCGCAGGCCGCGTTTCTCGCCTGGGGCTGGCGGATCTGCTTCGCGACCAGCCGAAGACGCTACTGCTCGGCATGGGTACGCGGTATATCGAGGGATTCACTCGCCGGAGGCCTCTCGGCTCGGATCGGCCGGGAACCCGTGTATCGCTTAGGGACCTGGCTCGCTCTGCTCTTCGCCTTCCCAGCCGCGGCGCTGGTTCGGCGCGGAACGTCGGTCACCATTTTTGTTGCCCTGGTCATCGGTGTCGGCGTACTCGACGGCACCGTCTACGGACCACTCGCGGCCTTCTGGGCGGAGTCGTTCGATACTCGCGTGCGTTATACCGCGCTCGGCGCGTTGTACCAGTTGTCCGGCATCGTCGCGTCCGGGCTCACTCCGTTGATCGCGGCGTGGCTGGTCGCGCTCCGCGGCGGAGACCTTTGGTGGCTGGCGGCGTACAACGTGGCTGTCGCGATCGTCAGTCTCCTGTCGGCCCGGGCCTTGCCGGAAACCCTTGGCCGTGACCTTGAATCCACCCCGCGATCCCCTGTTCTGGATGGAGCTGTCCGATGACCCTCACCTTCCACTGGTTCCTGCCGACCTCCGGCGACTCACGCAATATCGTCGGCGGCGGGCACGGCGCGGACGTCGTACATCGCGATCGGCGTGCGAGCATCCGGTATCTGCGGCAGATCGCTTCGGCTGCCGAGGACCTCGGGTTCGAAGGTGCGCTGACGCCCACCGGGTTGTGGTGCGAGGACGCTTGGTTGTCGACGGCAACGTTGCTCGACACAACCGATCGGCTGAAGTTCCTGGTCGCGTTCCGGCCCGGGCTGATCGCGCCGACGTTGGCTGCGCAGATGGCCGCGACCTTCCAGAACCAGTCGGGCGGACGCCTACTGCTGAACGTGGTCACGGGTGGCGAACCCGCCGAGCAGAAGGCGTTCGGGGACTTCCTCAGCAAGGACGAGCGGTACGAGCGCACCGGCGAATTCCTCGCGATCGTGCGCCGCCTTTGGCAACACGGCGATCCGTTCGACTTCAACGGCAAGCACCTGAGGGTGGCGCAGGCACGGCTGGTCTCCGTGCCGGACCCGACTCCCCCGATCTACTTCGGTGGTTCGTCGGCGGCCGCCGGGCCCGTTGCCGCCGCACGCAGCGACGTCTATCTCACGTGGGGCGAACCGCCTTCGGCCGTTGCGGACAAGCTCGCCTGGATCCGCCGGCTCGCCGCGGAGCAAGGCCGGACCGTTCGGTTCGGGATCCGCCTGCACGTGATCAGCCGGGATACCTCGGACGACGCCTGGCGCGAAGCGCGTCGGCTGATCGAGGCGCTACCGACCGAGACCATCGCGAAGGTCCAGGCCGGGTTGCACCGCAGCGAATCCGAGGGGCAGAAGCGGATGCTCGCGCTGCACGGTGGTTCCACCGACGGCCTCGAGATCTCGCCGAACCTCTGGGCCGGGGTGGGTCTCGCGCGCGGCGGGGCCGGTACGGCGCTGGTGGGATCGCACGATGAGGTAGCCCTCAGGATCAAGGAGTACGCCGATCTGGGCATCTCCGAGTTCATCCTTTCGGGCTACCCCCATCTCGAGGAAGCCTACTGGTTCGGCGAGAACGTGCTGCCCCGCCTGGAGCGCGACGGCCAGTGGAGCCATCCGTCCCGCTCGGCCGTCATTCCGACGGCCGTACCGTTCGCGGTGTGAGGTTCACCCGGCGCAGGAGCTGGGCGTTGAGCGCCACCACGATCGTCGAGACCGACATCAGGGCCGCGCCGACCGCCGGACTGAGGGTCAGACCGGCCCAGGCCAGAACGCCCGCCGCCAAGGGGATCGCGACCACGTTGTAGCCGGCGGCCCACGCCAGGTTCTGGATCATCTTGCGGTAGGACGCCTTGGACAACCGGATCACGCCGGTCACTCCGCGCGGGTCGGACGAGGCCAGTACGACTCCAGCCGATTCGATCGCCACGTCCGTGCCGGCGCCGATCGCGATACCGACGTCGGCGCGGGCCAGGGCAGGGGCGTCGTTCACCCCATCCCCCACCATCGCCACGATCAGCCCACGAGCCTGCAGTTCGCTGACCGCCTTGTCCTTGTCGGCAGGCAGTACTTCCGCGAACACCTCGTCTACGCCTTCGCGGAAGCCCAGGTCGGCTGCGACCGCGCGCGCGACCGGTTCGGCGTCACCCGTGATCATGACGATCTTCTCGACACCAGCCGCGCGGAGCTGTTCGACGGCCTCGCGCGCTTCTGGCCGTACCTCGTCCTCCAGGGCGATCACCCCGGTGGCGACGGCCTGAGCGCCTTCAACACGTAGCAGGTACAGCACCGCGGCACCGCGGGCGGACCACTCCTCGGCGCGGTCGCGCAGTCCACCTGGGACAGTCGCGTCCAACTCCCGCAGCAGGGCGGGGCCGCCGACGGCGTACGTGCTGCGTTCAACGACTGCCTGGACGCCTCGCCCCGTCAGGGACTTGAACTCGCTCGCCCTCGCCCGACCGTCACGCTCGTCTGAAGCGGTCACAATCGCCCTAGCCAACGGGTGCTCGCTGTCGGCCTCGACCGCGCCGGCGATGCGCAGGACCTCGGACTCGTTGATACCGTCACCGGCCACACCGGTCACTACGTGCTCGCCTTTGGTCAGGGTGCCGGTCTTGTCGAACAGGACCGCGTTAACCGTGCGCATCCGCTCCAGCGCCAGCCGGTCCTTCACCAGGATGCCCGCCTTGGCCGCGACGGCCGTGGACAGCGCGATCACCAGCGGGATGGCCAGGCCGAGCGCGTGCGGGCAGGCGATCACCAGGACGGTCACGGTTCGTACGACGGACTCGTTCAGGTTTCCGAACGCCCACCAGGCGATGAAGGTGATCAGCGCGGCGGCGGTCGCGATGTAGAACAGCATCGCGGCGAACCGATCGGCCAGCACCTGGGCGCGTCCACTCGACTGCTGCGCCTCGGCAACCAATCGCTGGATACCGGCCAGCGCGGTGTCCTCGCCGACCGCGGCGATGCGGATCCGGATCGCGGAGTCGGTCGCGACCGTACCCGCGACGACCTTGTCGCCCGTGCTCTTCGAAACCGGCCGGGATTCGCCGGTGATCATCGACTCGTCCAGCTCGGCGGCACCGTCGACGATCTCACCGTCGGCCGGAACCCGCGCGCCGGACCTCACCAGTACGACGTCACCCACGCGCAGGTCGGTGATCGAAACGGTTTCGACGCCATCGTCGGTGACCCGTTCGGCGTCATCCGGCAGCAGCGCGGCCAGGGCGGCGAGCGCGCCTTGCGCCTGACCAATGGCCTTCATTTCCTGCCAGTGGCCCAGCAGCATGATCGTGACCAGGGCCGCCAGTTCCCACCAGAAATCCAGGTCGAACCAACCGAGGCTCGTCGCCAGCGAAGCGACGTACGCGACGGTGATCGCCATCGAGATCAGCAGCATCATGCCCGGCGCGCGGTCCCGGGCCTCGCGAACACCGCCGACCAGGAACGGCCATCCGCCGTACAGGAACACGAACGTGCCGAGCACCGGGCCGATCCAGCTCATGCCCGGGAAGTCCAGCGAGTAGCCGAACCACTCCATCACCATGTGGCTGGTCACGACGATCGGCAGCGTGAGCACCAGGCTCAGCCAGAACTTCCGGCGGAACATCTCCGGATCGTGCCCAGCGTGCTTGTCGTGTCCACCGTGGCCACTGTGGTCTTGGTGTCCACCGTGAGACCCATGTTCGCCGTGCGGCTCGTGGGCCGCGTGGCTTTGCTGGTGCGTTGTGGCCTTCACCATGATCGTTCCTCTCAGCATCCAGGAGTTGCGTACGACGCCGCGGCCTCCCGCCGTGGGCGTCGTACGCGACAACATTATACCCCCGTGGGGTATGCCCGCTAGCTGCTCGCAGTTCCGGAAAGTAGGCGCTGCATGGCGGCGATCTCCCGGTTCTGATCGGCCTCGATCTTCTTGGCCAAGGCGATCGCGGCCGCGTCCTGGCCGCTGGTTTGCTCGGTCTTGGCCATCACGACCGCGCCACGGTGGTGCTTGATCATCAGCTGCAGCCACATCCGGTCGAACGCCGCACCACTGGCCTTACCGAGGTCGGCCATCTCCTGGGCGGTCATCATGCCGGGCATCGAACCGGACATGTCGTGACCGTCATGACCACCCGGGGTCGGCACCGGCTCACCCCACGCGGTCAGCCAGCCGGACAGCTGCCGGATTTCGGGATCCTGCGCGGCCTTGATGGCGGCGGCCAGTTCCTTCACCGCCGCCGCCGTGGCCTTGCCGTTGGCCAGCTCGGCCATCTCGATGGCCTGCTGGTGGTGCGGGATCATGTCGGTCGCGAACTTCACGTCCGCCGCGTTGTGGGCGGCAACTGAGGCGGTAGGCGTGGTTGCCGAGGGCGTTGAGTGATGCTGGCCCGTGCCGCTATCGGAGCCACCGCAGCCCGCGAGAGCCAGGGCGGTGAGCGTGATCAGGGCAGCAATGTTCCAGGTACGTCGCATGAGGAAGTCCTTGTCGTCGAAAGCTGTGCGGAGGTACGGCGCGACGGCGCGCCAAAGAAGCCGATCGCCAGGCTCGGGGCCGGGCTCGGCCTAGGTCCGCAGAACGCAGAGCTTCGACAAGGAGGGTTGTAACCAGGGCGGCGCGGGGCCCGGTGCGATCCGGCGGGTTGCCACGGGCACCATTTGCGCCGGGTGAAAGACGCGCAGACTTCGCCAGGCGAGCAACGCGACGATCGCGAGGGCCAGCAGGGTGAGCATCGCCAAACAGACGTCGCCCATCACATGTTCATGCCCGGCCGGCACAACCTCCACCCCACGCTTGCCATCAGCAACAGCAACAGCCGCCACATGGTGGCCATCAGCAACAACGGCTGCATGGTGGTCGTGGGCAACAACCGTCACATCAGGGCTGACGGGCGCCGCGGACAAAGGCACGGGCATAGCAACGTTGTGATTGCTGGTCAGCCCATGCATGGCGAAGACGCCGGCGAGCAGGCAGACGGTGATCAGGGCCTTGAGCAGACCCGATCGCATCCCGCGCTGCCGGAACTTCACACTCCAACCCTAGCCCGCCGGGACCAGGTTGGTGAGGCTAGTCGTCGGAGTCGTCGGCGCCGGGGCGTTCGGCCCAGGGGGTTTCCTTGGCCGGGCGGACCACGATCAGCTTGTCGCCGGCGGCCAGGACCGAAACGGACGAGTCGTAGTACCGGTGGACCTTGCCGTCGCGGACTACCGAGACCACGCGGTCCGGAACCGACGATGGCGCCTTGCCGACCTCGCGACCCAGCACCGGACGCTCCGCCACCTCGAGGCCCTCGCCGTAGGTGAGCAGGTCCTCCATCACCTCGCCCAGGTTCGGGCTGACGGCGGACAGGCCGAGCAGGCGGCCGACGGCCTCGGACGAGGTGACGACCGCGTTCGCGCCGCTCTGGCGAACCAGCGGCACGTTGTCCTCTTCACGCACGGCGACAACGATGTGGGCGCTCTGGTTGAGCTGACGAACCGCCAGGGTGACCAGTACGGCCGAATCGTCACGGTCGGTGGTCACGATGACCTCACGGGCCGTCGTCACTTCGGCGCGGCGCAGTACGGCCCGGTTGGTCGCGTCGCCGTGGAAGGAGGCGATCTGGTCGTTACCGGCGTCGGCGATGGCCTGGGCGCGCGGGTCGATCACCACCACGTCGCTGAGCTTGACCCCGTTGCTGAGCAGAGTCTGTACCGCGGCACGGCCCTTGGTCCCGTAACCGATGACCAGGGTGTGATCCTTCATGCGCTTCCTCCATCGCGAGTCGCGCATGATCCGCCGACCCTCGTTTGCCAGAACTTCCAGGGTCGTACCGACCAGCACCACCAGGAAGGCGATCCGAAGTGGTGTGACCGCGAACGCGTTCACCAGCCGGGCCGTCGGCGTCACCGGGGTGATGTCACCGTACCCGGTGGTGGTGAGCGTGACGGTCGCGTAGTAGATGCTGTCGATCAGTCCGACCGTGCCGTCCTGGCTGTCCGTATAGCCGTCACGGTCGACCGCCACGATCAGCACCATCATGGTCAGCAGACCAAGCGCGATCAGCAGTCGGCGGAACAGCTCCAGCACCGGCGAGCGTGTGCTGCTCGGCATATGGACCAGCAGGCCGCCCGGATGACGGGTGGGCAGGGGTAGTGACGGCACGTCCCTGACGATAGGCCACCGACGGGCGATCCACAGAATGCGACAGGCTCTGATCGGACAGTGCGACCGTCACGGTGAGGTTGCCGCCACTGTGCACGACCATCGTGCGCATCCGGAGCCGCTCGAGGGTTCGGATCATCGCCAGGTTCTCCGGTTGCACCATGCACACGGCCCGATCCGCCCCGAGCGCCCGCGCCGCGCGGATCACGCCGGCCAGCAGCTGGGAGCCGAGGCCCTGGCGCTGCCAGCCGTCCTCGACCAGTACGGCGATCTCCATCACGCTGGTGCCCTCGGACCCGAGTTCCTCCCACGGAGCGGCCGTCGCCAGACCGATCACGGCACCGTTCACCTCGGCAACAAGCGAGACCCCGCCCGCGGGCGCCGACAGATGGCGGGCCGTCCGCAAGGTGAGCCTCGGCATCGGGACGTGGTACCGCCTGGTCCGGCTCTCGAACGAGCAGCGGTCGTGCATCGCGATGACGGCCTCCGCGTCCGCGCTGGTCGCCGGGCGTACGACGGGTACGCCGCTGCCGGGCCGGGGTCCTTCGACCACCGTCTCGTACTTCGCGGCAAGACGTCCCGCGATCTCGACCAGTACGTCGGCCCGGGCCCACTCGGCCGGGGTGTACTCGTCGAGGCCTTGCAGGCGTTCGAGTTCCTCGTCCACGGTGCACGGGTCGTCGAGCAGGCGCAGCACCGACCGCAGGTATCGCGTCGGCGCGTCCGAAAGCAGCTCCGCCTGGCACGGCCGCACCGTCGTCCGGGTGCAACCGGCCGCAGCGACCAGCGCGGTCAGCTGCTCGGCGGTCCAGCCGGCCGAGGTGGACACGACCAGTTCGTCGATCGCGCCGCCTTCGGAGGGAAAGACCTCCAGGCTGAGAATGTTGATGTTTTCGGCGCCGCAACGCGCGGCGAGCTCGGCCAGCGCGCCTGGGCGGTCGGCCAGCTCGGTCCGGATCTTCCACAACATGGGTCAGCACCCTCCCTTTTGATGACAGGTCCAGCCTGTCCGGGAGGTGTGACCCAGCCGGGTCGGGCGTGTTACGTCCGGGTCACTTCTTGGTCCGGCGACCGGGCAGCCGGGGCACCTTGGGCAGGCGATCGGCGAGTTTGCGCTGCTGAGCGGCCAGTTCGGCGGCGTTCTCCCGGCGGTCGAGATCGGCATGCCGCAGCAGCTCCGGGTACGTCGCCTGCGGCACCGAGGGGTACGTCGTGACGATCGCGTCGCCGCTGAACACGAAGTAGATGATCTGGCCTTCGTGAATCACCTTGAGCAGTGATCCCTCCCGGACCGTGGCGGCGTGTTCCAGCGCCTTGCGCCGGGCGGTGCGTTTGGCCAGGGCGGCCTGGATCGCCTGCTGGGCCGGTTCGCGACCGTGCTTGACCGCTTCGAAGGCCATCGGCCCATAGCGCACGCCGTACTTGACCGCGTTCTTGACCAATCGACTCCGGGCTCCAGGCATATTCCGACTGTACTGATCGACCGGGCCGAACGGCGCGACGCGCTTGGGTGGGGCTGCGGGCATTGGCGCGGTCAGGGAAGATGGGCGCGTGACCGTACCGACACCTCGCCGGCCCATCCTGCCCGGCGCCAAGCTGTTCGAGTCGCTGCCCGGCGCGCACGACCCGGCCACCGTGGCCGAAATGGCGCACCGGACGGCCGAACTGCTGGTGCGCGGAGCACGGTCCACCGACGACGAGCAGGTGGTCGCGCGAGTGGTGAAACTGGCCGACGACTACGGCCTCGACGCACTGGCCGATCTGTGGTCCGACGCACACGCGGATTCGCTGCCGGGCACACTGTGGCGCCTGTACCTGCTGCGTTCCTGGGTGCATTCGGACCCGAGCCGCGTCGCCGGGGAGTACGCCGCCGGCCGCGAACACGCCGAGGTGCACGCAGCCGTCGCGGGTGTCGCGGATCCGCCCGGGCCGACCGAGGTCCGGGACATGGTCGACGCCGTACTGCGTGGCGTGGCGACGGGTGACTTCGCGACCACATTGGACCGCGCGGCGGCGTTCGCGCGGATCGTCGCGACCGGCCGGGTCCACCTGGCCGACGAGGGGCACGAGCAGATCCGCTCGGCCTCCCGGCTGGTGGAGATGGCGGACCAGTTGCAGACCGCCGCGCGGGCCGAACGCGCCAATCAGCTCTGGTGATCTCTGGTTCATTCGTTACACTGACTGAGGCGTCGGGCCGCGGTAGCCCCGGGTCCCACATATAGCCGCTACGAGCGGCCACGCGCCGTGAGGCGCTTCCCGGTCCGACGCCACTAATCTTCACCTCCTGGCCTTCACCTTCTGGTTACTTGCCTGTGGCCCCCGTCAGCAACTGTCGGGGCGACACCAGTTTTGAAGGGAAATCCGCCATGCGTGTGTTCGCTCCACTCGTTCTTGTCACGGCGTTGCTCGGCGCCGTACCAGCCACTGCCGCGGAGGCCACCCGGCCGCGCGAGCTGGATCTGCAGGCTCATCGCGGTGGTCTCGGCCTCACGGTCGAGAGCACGATCGCGTCGTTCTCGCGCGGGCTGCAGGAGGGCGTGAGCACGCTCGAGCTGGACATCCAGATCACCGAGGACGGTCAGGCCGTGGTCACGCACGACCGCCGCGTCGGGGCGCACAAGTGCCGCGACACCGGGCCGTACGTGCCGGGCGATCCGGAGTATCCGTACGCCGGCAAGTACGTCAACACCCTCACGCTGAACCAGGTCCGCCAGCTGGATTGCGGCACGCTGACGCAGCCGAACTACCCGGGCCAGACGCCGGACCCGGGCGCGCGGATGCCGTTGCTGTCCGAGGTGTTCGACCTGGTCAAGGCCTACCGCGCGTACGGCGTGAAGCTGAACATCGAGACCAAGGTCGAAGCCGGCGCGCCCAGCGAAACGGCACCGCGCGAGCAGTTCGTACAGGTGGTGACGCGTGAGATCCGCAAGGCGCACATGTCGCGCCAGGTGACGATCCAGAGCTTCGACTGGGGCGCGTTGATGCGGATCCGCCAGGTCGCGCCGGAGCTGCCCATCATCGCGCTGACCAACTACGACTTCCTGCAGACGGGCCAGCCGGGCAAGTCGCCGTGGCTCGGTGGGCTGGACATCGACGACTTCGGTGGTGACCTGGTCAAGGCCACGAAGTCCTTCGGCGCGAACGCGATCTCGCCGGTGCACGGATTCCCGCAGAACGGCAAGATCACCGACCCGGACTACCGGCCGTACGTCACCACCACCATGGTGAACGACGCGCACCGCGCCGGTATGAAGGTGGTGCCGTGGACGATCAACGACCCGGCCACGATGCGCTCGCTGATCGGCAAAGGCGTCGACGGGATCATCACGGATTACCCGGATCGGTTGCGCACGGTAGCGCGCGAGGCCGGTTTCGCCCTGCCCCGCACGTACGACGCGCCCGCGGTCCGGCCACTCGGTCAGGCCCACGCGCACAACGACTACGAGCACCGTCGCCCGTTGCAGGACGCGCTCGACCGCGGGTTCAGCAGTGTCGAGGCGGACGTGTGGCTGGTTGACGGCGAACTCCTCGTCGCGCACGACCTCGAGGACGTCGTACCGGGCCGGACCCTGGAGAGCCTCTACCTGGCGCCGTTGTCCCAGCGGGTGCGCGCCAACCACGGCAAGGTGTATGCCCGCGGCAACGACGACTTCCAGCTGCTGATCGACATCAAGAGCGATGGACCGTCGACGTACGCCGCGATCGACAAGGCGCTGCGCAAGTACCGCGGCATGCTGACGATCTTCGCGGGCGGCCGAAGCTTCACCGGTGCGGTCACGCCGGTGATCAGCGGCAGCCGCCCGCTGGACGTGCTGAAGGCGCAGAAGCTGCGCTACGCCGGGTACGACGGCCGCCTGGGCGATCTCGGCTCGGGTATGCCCGCGTCGTTGATGCCGTTGGTGAGCGACAACTGGACCAAGCACTTCACCTGGCAGGGCATCGGCGAGTTCCCGGCGGCCGAACGCGCCAAGCTCCGCGACATCGTCGCCAAGGCGCACGCCGCCGGCTACCGCGTCCGCTTCTGGGCCACTCCGGATGTGCCGGGCGCGGCTCGGTCGGCGCTGTGGTCGGAGCTGGTTGCCGCCGGTGTCGACCACCTCAACACCGACGACCTCCATGGCTTGGAGCTGTTCCTGCGCGAGTAGTCGCGGTGGCTGACTGAGCCAGGACGTCGTGAATATTCTGGCGTTGCTGGTAGGCCTTTCGTTGCCTGGCGGCACCGTTGCCGTTCTGCAGCACGGACTTGACCATCTCGTTCACGTACGTCCACTCGCCGAGTTGTTCCAGGGCCGGGCGGACGTGCGTGAGCAGATTGTCGAGGGCCTGCTCGGCGGTGATCTGGGCGGCGTTGTGCACGTCGACCAGCGGGCCTTCGAGGCCCTCGCGGGCGGCGACCACGTACGCGGCCTTGAGCACCTCGGTCTCGATCACCACCGGGGTATCGGCGGCGATGGCGGTCATCACCAAGGCCCGCACGATCGTCGCGTACATGACCGATTCCTCGACCGTGGCGGGTACGTCGGAGACCCGCACCTCGATCGTCGGCAGGTGGCTCGACGGGCGGATATCCCAATAGACCATGCGCTCGTCGAGAATGACGCCCATGTCGATCATGGTGGCCACCAGCGCGTCGTAGTGCTCGGCCGATTCGAAGTACGGCGGCGGGCCGGAGCAAGGCCAGCGCGACCACATGATCCAGCGCCAGCTCGCGAATCCGGTGTCGCCGTCGCCGTACACCGCCGAATTCGCGGTCAGCGCGAGCAGGGTCGGCAGCCAGGGGCGCAGGTAGTTGCTGACCCGGATGGCCGTCTCGCGATCCGGCACGTCGACATGCACGTGGCATCCGCACACGCCCTGCTCGCGGGCCAGTTGCCCGTACTTCCGGGCGATCTCGCGGTACCGGCTCTTCGCCGTGACCCGCAACTCGAACGGCCCGGCCGGTGGCGCGCCCACGGCCAGCAGGCGGGCGCCGTTCTGTTCGGCGGCTCGCGAGAGCGCTGCTCTCATCTGTGAGAGGTGCTCTCGAATCTCCCCGCTGTTCTGGCAGACCGGCGAGTTGAGCTCAACCTGCGATCTGGTCAGCTCCAGTTCGGCATCGACCTCCTCGGACGCCGTCGCGATCACGGCAGCACTCTTCGGCACCGGCGCACCCGATTCGGGATCGACCAGTAGCAGCTCTTCTTCCACACCTACGGACGGATTCACACTCACGCCTCCCCCGTACCCGCGCAGAAACCGGGCCACGCATTAGGCTCAGCGGGTGAGTTTGCCGAGGATCGTCGCAACGCGTTACCTGCTGCCACTGCGTGAGGGTGGATCACTGCCTGGTGTTGTCGAAGGCAACGACCTGGGCACCTATGTGCTGAAGTTCCACGGCGCCGGTCAAGGCCCCAAGGCGCTGGTGGCGGAGGTGATCGTGGGCGAGCTGTTCCGGCGGCTCGGGCTGCGTGTCCCGGAGCTCAAACTGATGGAACTCGACCCGGTGATCGGCCGGTCCGAGCCCGATCACGAAATCCAGGACCTGCTGGTGCGCAGCGGCGGACTCAACCTCGCCGTGGACTTCCTCCCCGGTTCCCTGGGGTACGACGGTTCCAGCGGTACGCCGACCGAGCAGGAGCAAGCCCGGATCCTCTGGCTCGACGCCTTCGTCGCGAACGTGGACCGCTCCTGGCGCAACACCAACCTGCTGGTCTGGCACAAGAACCTCTGGCTGATCGATCACGGCGCCGCGCTCTACTTCCACCACGCGTGGGCCTCGGCGGAGAAGTTCACCGCCACGCCGTACAACGCCGGCGATCACGTCTTCCGCGACGCGGTCACGGGTGTCGCGGGCGTCGACGCGGATCTGGCCGCGGCGATCACCCCGGCGCTGGTGACCGAGGTGGTCGGCCTGGTCCCGGACGAGTGGCTACTGGAGGGCGATCGCGAGCGGTACGTCGGCCACCTGCTCGCACGCGTCGCGGATCGCTCGGCCTGGCTGCCGGGAGGTGCGCGATGAGCTACGCGCCGTTCGACTACGTCATTCTGCGGGCCGCGCCGCGCGTTCACCGTGGCGAGTTCATCAACGTCGGGGCATTGCTGTACTGCCGGGCAGGCGACTTCCTCGGTGCCGCCTGGCACGTTGATCCCGATCGACTTCGCGCGCTCGATCCGGCCGTGGACGTTGAGGCCGTCTGTGCGTCGCTGGAGCACATCCGGGCCATCTGCGCGGGTGATGCCAGCGGCGGTCCGGCCGCCGAGACCAGCATCGGCGAACGGTTCCGCTGGCTCGCCGCGCCGCGCAGCACGGTGGTCCACCCGGGGCCGATCCATGGCGGTCTCACCACCGACCCCGAGGTGGATCTGGACCACCTCCTGACCACCTACGTCAGATAGCCATTCAGGCGTCCAGCGCGGCGGAGACGACCTCGCGGGCTTCGGCGAAGACCTGCTCCAGGTGCTCCTCGCCCCGGAAGGACTCGCCGTAGATCTTGTACAGGTCTTCGGTCCCGGAAGGGCGAGCGGCAAACCAGGCCGACTCCGTGGTCACCTTCAGGCCGCCGACCTTGGCGTCGTTACCGGGGGCGCTGGTCAGGCGGGCGGTGATCGGTTCGCCGGCCAACTCGGTCGCGGTGACGGCGTCGGCGGACAAGGCGGACAGCTTGGCCTTCTGCTCGCGCGTCGCGGGCGCGTCCACCCGGGAGTAGGCCGAGGCGCCGTACTTGTCCACAAGCTTGCCGTGGGCAACGGATGGTGTCGCGCCGGTGACCGCGGTGATCTCGGCAGCCAGCAGCGCGAGCAGAATGCCGTCCTTGTCGGTGGTCCAGACGGATCCGTCGAACCGCAGGAAGCTGGCGCCGGCCGACTCCTCGCCACCGAAGCCGACACTGCCGTCGAGCAGGCCGGGCACGAACCACTTGAAGCCGACCGGGACCTCCCACAGCCGCTTGCCGAGGCCGGCCACCACCCGGTCGATCAGCGAGGACGACACCAGGGTCTTACCGACCGCGACGTCGGCACCCCACTCGCGATGGCTGAACAGGTACGAGATGGCGACGGCCAGGTAGTGGTTCGGGTTCATCAGGCCCGCGTCTGGGGTGACGATGCCGTGCCGGTCCGCGTCGGCGTCGTTACCGGTCGACAAGTCGTACTCGTCGCGCTGCGCGACCAGCGTCGCCATCGCGAACGGCGACGAGCAGTCCATCCGGATCTTGCCGTCGTGGTCCAGCGTCATGAAGCCCCACGCCGGATCGATGTGCGGGTTCACCACGGTCAGGTCGAGGCGGTGCCGTTCCGCGATGGCGGCCCAGTAGTCCACGCTCGCGCCACCAAGTGGATCCGCACCGATCCGCAGCCCGGCCGCGCGGATGGCGTCCAGGTTCAGCACCGACGGCAGGTCGTCCACGTAATGCCCGAGGAAGTCGTACGCCCCGGCGGCCGCGCGGGCCTGCTCGAACGGGACGCGCCGTACGCCGTCGAGGCGGGCCGCGATCAGCTCGTTCGACCGGTTCGCGATCCAGGTGGTCGCCTCGGAACCGGCCGGGCCACCGTGCGGCGGGTTGTACTTGATACCGCCATCACGCGGCGGGTTGTGCGACGGCGTGATGACGATGCCGTCGGCCGAGCCCGGGTTGTCCCGGTTCAGCCGCAGGATCGCGTGCGAGACGGCCGGAGTGGGCGTGAGCCGGTCGGCGCTGTCCACGAGCACGTCGACGCCGTTCGCGACGAGCACCTCCAGCACCGTACGCCAGGCCGGTTCGGACAGGCCGTGGCTGTCCCGGCCGACCAGCAGCGGGCCGGTGGTGCCCTGGCTCTTGCGGTACTCGCAGACGGCCTGGGTGATCGCGAGGATGTGCGTCTCGTTGAAGGCACCGTCCAACGCCGAACCACGATGGCCCGACGTACCGAACACGACCTGCTGGGCCGGATCGGCCGGGTCGGGCACGATTTCGTCGTACGCCGCGAGCAGGGCGTCGACGTCGATCAGGTCGGTCGGCTGGGCGGGCATTCCGGCGCGTGGGTGCATGGCGACCATGCAACCAGATCACGCCGCGTTTATCAGCTCGGGTACGGCGTCAGCAGCTGGTCGACCGGCGCGAAGTCGTCGGTGAGCAGCGGGGCGTCGCGGATGAAAGCCTTCAGCTCGTCGGGCTCGGACACCACCTCGTACAACGGCGCGCGCTCGGGACCGATCGCGGCCAGGATCGCCGCGGCGTCGAACGGGCGGTCCGAGCCGAGCACCACCAGGTTGCCGCCGGTCTCGCCCGCGACCTTCTCCTTGCGGGCGACCACCGCCGTGTGCGGGAATTCCGCCGCGATCGTGCGCACCTCGGCCCGGGCGAACGCCAGCGGCCCGAAGTCGATCACGTTCACGGCGTAGATCCCGTCGGCGTCGAGCACCCGGCGGATGTCCGCGACGGTCTCGCGGGTGGTGAGGTGCCACGGTACGGCGACACCACCGAAGGCGTCCCCGATGACGACGTCGCGGCTGTCGGTGGGCTCGTCCCGCACACCGAGACGGCCGTCCCGGACGATCACCTCGAGATCCGGCCCGGTCTTGGCGCCGAGCTGGTCCTTGTCGATCTGGATGACACCTGGATCGATCTCGAAGACCTTGTTGTGCGTACCAGGCCTAGTCGCCTGGAAGTACCTCGGAAGGGTCAGGCCTCCCCCACCGACGTGCAGCGCCTTCACCGGCTCCGACGCGGCCCAGCGGGCGTCAACCGCCGCCACGATGTCCTTCGCGTACTCGAACTCCAGATACGTCGGGTCGTTCAGGTCGACGTACGAATGGCGGAGGCGGTCCAGGTACAACGTGCGGCCGCTGGCGCGTGCGGGGTCCTCGACGACTCGGGCGCAGTGGTACGCCGTTTCGACCTCGCAGGGCTTCGGGGCGAGCACTGTCAGGCCGGTACCGACTACGGCGATGGCAAGCGGTCCGGCGGCTGCACGGACTCCACGCAGGACGAGCGTCAGGGCGAGCCCGGCGACCACTAGGAAGCCGCCGAGCCACAGGACGATCGTGCTGGTTGGGACCTGGGCGACGAAGACGAAGCCGGTCAGGATCGTGCCGGCGATGGCGCCGACCGTGGCGTACGCGGACAGGCGGCCGACCACCGTGCCGGTCTCGGCCAACGTGCCGAGTTGGAGCTTGGTGACCATCGGAGTGACCGCGGCGAGCAAGGACGCGGGCACGAACATGGCGATCGCGACCGCTAGGAAGACCGCGTTACTCGATCCACCGCGGACGGCCTCGCCGGTCCAGCGAACCACCGGCAGGATCAGCATGATCAGCGCGCCGGAGATCAGGATCGTCGGCCCGAGCGAACGTGTCGGTGGCACCACGTCGGCCAGCCGGCCACCCATCGCGGCACCGGTCGCGATCGCCGCCAGCGCGACACCGATGATCGCGGTATTGGTCTCCAGCGTCAGCCCCAGGTACGGCGCGACCAGCCGAAGCGAGATCAGCTCCAGCACCAGCACCGCCGCGGACGACCCGAACGCCAGCGCGATCGCCGTCCGCCGCCCAATCCGCAACCGCCCGGCTTTGACTTCGTCGGCTGGTTCGGCTGATTCGCCCTGCTTCACGATCTCTGGCTCGCTCACGGCCGCCACCCTATCCACCCCCAGGCGCAGGCCCGGCCCGGCGGCTCGCTCAGGTCTCGTCGAGTTGGCGGAGCAGGTTTTTGGGGGCGACTTGGCGGTAGGCGTCTTCGATCAGGTCGGCGATCGTCGGCCAGTCGGTGCCGGGGTGTCCAGGTAGACGCCGAGCCAGCCGCGGTGCCCGACGTAAGGCGGGCGCAGGCACCACGCCCGCAAGCGCTCCAGCGCGGTGGGCTCGGGCTCCGGGGCGGCTCGTTCGGTTGAGGTGGCCAAAGGAGGTACCTACTTGCAGGTGATGGCGTTCGCGGTCAGGAGGTCGCGGAGCTCGGTGATGGCCTGGCGGTTGGTATCGGAGGTGAGCTGGGAGCGCATCTCGTTCACCGTGGCGTCGGCCAGCGTCCAGCCTAGTGGTGGCTCCGGACCCGGCTGACCGGCGAGCGTGATGCGGAACCACAACGATGCCGGTGTTCCCGAGGCCGTCGCGATGGACTTGCCGCCGGCGGACAACGGCCGGGTGAAGGCCGCCGCGGCGCTGGATCGGGCGTAGGCCTCGCGGCTGTTCACCTGGCCGAGAGTTGCCTTGACCGGAGCGGTCAGTTCGAGCGGTCGGGCGTCGGCCTGGGACGACTTCGTGCTGGCGGGCGGCGAGTTGTCGATCTGCACGAAGATCGGTACCAGGCAGGAGCCCGTGCTTTTCTCCGAGGCGGCGACGATCGGCTGCAACGCCCGCCACGCGTCGGTCACGGTGCCGGCACCGGAATTGTCGAAGAGCCCACCATCCGCGACGTACGACACGGCCGGCGCGGGCACCAACCCGTCGTCGGAGTCACACCGGTGACGTGCGATCCGGCCGCTCGGCGACACCAGCGGGAATCGGGCCGACAGGTGGGAGGCGGTCGACAACGGCACGTCCTCGGTCGGGCAGAGGTAGTCGACCAACTCGTTGCTGGACGGCAGTACGTCGAGATAGCCGCCGGGTTCGTCGCGTGCGGCGCCACGGTTCACGCCATCGGCCGAGGCGCGGACCTCGCGTCGTACCGGACCGCGGCAGGCGGCGTCGTCCGGTTGGTCGAGGCTGGACCCGGGCGGTGCCACGGCCGGTTGGTAGGCGGCCACCTCACCGGCAGGCAGGGCGAAGTCGACCGCGCTCACGACGAACCGGCAGGCGTCCTCGACGCTCGCGCCGTTCAGCGCCAGGACCGGTGTTCCCCACTGGCCGGTGCCGTGCGTGCTGGTCCACAGGTCACGCAGCCCTCGGGCCATACCGCGATTGGACGGCGGTGACGGGTCGTCGGGGCCGCGCCGCCAGGCCTGTTCCCAGCTGCGCTCGAGCATCTCGGCGCGGTCGGGCCAGTCCCAGGCGAGCAGCGCGTGCGGGAGGTCGGCCGCCAGCATGCGGGCGATGTCCGGCGCCACGAAGTCCCTGCGAAGCGCGTCCTCGACCTGACGTGGCGCCGTACTCGCGGCACCGTCTTGAATCAGATCGGCGCGGCGGGCCGTCCACGCAGCAAGGCCGACGCTACCGCCTGACGCGCCACTGGCCAGGAAGACCGGCAGCGGCGCCTTGGCCTGTTCAGCAAGCCTTTGGTCGTCCGCGCCAGCCTGATGGGCGCATACGTCTGCAGCGTCCGCGACCGGGCCTGGCCCGAACAAGCACTCCATGACCAGGGCAGTCCACACGGCCGCGCGAATCCCGCCACCCTGTGCGCCAACCATCACTACCGGCTGGGCCGCGCCGGACGACTTGTGCGAGTTGAGGAACCCCTGCCAGGCATCAGACAAAGTAGGCGTGGCCATGGTCTGCTGAGCTGGCATCCGGCGAATGTCGTGGTAGCCGCCCGGGTCGAGCGCCGACACCAGCAGGATCCAAGCCAGGAAGAACGCGGCAACGGGGAAACGCTTGAACCTAGCTGCCCGAAGTGCCGGGGCGAGCGCATACCGACTGACCGAGCTCTTGCGGGTTTGAGTGGCCAGTAGACCGATAACCCCGATTACGAGGCTGAACCCGCCAAGCAGGATCGCGACCGTTCCAGCCTTCTCGGCCATGTGGATGCCGACGTACTCGTGCAGGAGGAACAGCCCGGCTACAAACGCGATGAACGTGCAGATCCCCCACAGGCTGGTCCAGAGGCCCGGCCGGACCCGCTGGGTTCGGTAGACCGCCAGGAAGGCGCCGAGCACACAGATCGCGGCGGCCGTCAGAATAGGGGCCATCAGCAACGAAAGGTCCGGATTGTCCCGGATATAGGCGTCCAGCGCGGTCGCCCGGGCGATCAGGCCGACGATCAGCCCGCAGACGGTGGCACCGGCCAGCCGGGCGAGCCGATCACCCCACGCCGCGACCGCCGGGTCGTGCACGGCCGGCTCGGGTCCGGGATCGACGGTACGGCGAATCCGGCCGACGGCGATCTGGCTGCGGAAGCCGGCGCCCTGGCTGGGCGGTGCGGGCAGTCCGTCGAACGCGAGGCCCAGCACCCAGATGGCGATCAGCAGGCCGCCTGCCACGCAAAGACCCCAGCCAAGGCCGATCCAGTTCAGCAGCGCGCCCAGCGCCACCAGGATCAACCCGAGGCCGAGCACAAACGGCTGGGCCGAGGCACCACTGTCCGGGGCCGGCCGTTCGATCGCGTCGTCGGCGGTCAGGCGACGGGTCGCACCGGTCACCGTGCCCGCCAGCACGAAGCAGGCCAGGAACGCCCACAGTCCACGCAGGCCGTCCCAGGCCCGTACGACGTCATCGAGCTGCGCGGCACCGATACCGGTACTGACCAGCAGAACCACGGCAGCGACCACCAGTAGTACGCCGCGCGCCGAGGCGATCGCACGCCGCAGAGCGGTTGCCTTTAGCAACAGAATCGCGGTGACCAGCAACGGCGGGCCGATCATCGCGACGGCCAGCACGACCTTCAGCAGCGACATCAGCGGGCCGATCGCCACCGCACCGATGGCCAGCACCGATCCGGAACCGGCATACGCCCGGTAGAGCGCTACGTTCTCGATCACGTCCACCACGATCAGCAGCAGCAACGCCACTCCCCCGGATGCGATCATCCGGCTTCGGCGGTCCTGTTGTTCGCGCTCGCGTCCCCGCTCCGGCTGGGTCAGACCGGCCGGGATCGGCGCCGCGTTCGTGCGATAGAGCACGACGAGCGCCGCCCCGACCGCCAGGGCGTACAGCACGATGAAGAACATGTCGAGCCGTACCACCGTGGCGGCGATCGCGGCCGGATCGCGCAGCGTGGTGTGGTCGGCGACGTTGCCGGCGTAGGCGGTCCAGCCGGACCGGATAGCCGTCACCGCCGCTGTCACGGCATCGAGGTTCAACGTTCCGGGCAGATCACCGAAGGAGACCTTGAAGCTCAGGGCGCTACCGCTCACCTGGCCGTCGACGTGCATCTGCTGCAAGGCCGAATCGACCCGGCGCATGATGCTCAGCAATGCCCACGCGATAACCATTACCAGGTAACCGATCGCCAGCCGCCACGACCAGCCTCCCGGCTGGATGGGCGCCAAGTCGGCCTCCGGCGAGACTGACGGCTCCACCGGTGGCGCGGGCGGCTCGGGTGGCTCGGCCGCCTGGGCAGGCGTGCTGGACGGCGAGATCCGATCCGCGATCCGGCTGAACAACTTCGTCAACCAGCGCTCCCACACGTACCGGAAGAGCCGCCGCACCGGCGCCAGCACGATCGCCAGTACCAGCTCAACGGTCTTGCCGACCAGCTCGATCGCCTTGAAGACGTCGACCGATTGGACCTTCATGACAGGCCACCCCCTCGTACCGGCACCCCACTGCCGGCACATCCCTGGCATGACGATCTCACCGAGAGTGACAACCGGCAAGACCGCCGGGCTTCGAACCAGGTCAGATCTGGGCGATCCAGGTAACGATCAGGAACACGCCCGCCGCGCACACCACCGCCACGACCGGTGGCACCCAGCGCGCGACCGGTTCGCCGTACAGGTGCTGGATCACGCGGGTGTTCAGTCGCCCGAGCGCCCAGATCAGCGGTACGACGAGCAGGCCGATCGGCACCGCCACGGCCGCGTGCACCGCCCAGGCTCCGGCGCGGGTCGGACCGCCCCAGGTGCCAGGCCCATACGGTCCTGGTTCGACGAAGCCGTAGCAGATGCCGCGCACAACAACCAGGGCCAGCACCAGCAGCAGGAACCACCCGAGCACACCGAGTATCAAGCTCGCGGGTCCGTACACGGCGGCCCGCAGGCGGCGGTCCGGCCGCGTCAAGGCCTTGGCGGTCGCGATGACCGCGGACGGTACGAGCAATACGGCGTCGAGCAGGCCTCTGGCGAGCCTGCGGAGCAAAATGCGCATGCGTCTGACCGTACGGTCAGTCGGGTTCATCGCTGGCTTTCGCTCAGTTTGCGCCGAGGGCGGGCACGATGGGGAAATGACGACCCGACGCCGGTTCTGCTGCTCGTTGGCCCTCATCGGTCTCGGCGCGGCCGCGGGCTGTTCGGGCGACCCGGACACCTCGCCGAGCCCGTCGCCCACCGGGACAGCTAGTCCCAGCCCGAGCCCCAGCAGCATGCCCAGCCCGGCACAGACAACGCCGGCCCCAAGCGCGTCACCGACAGCAAGCCCGGTGAATCCCGTCTCGATGCAGGCGTTGATCCAGAAGAAGTACGACGGCCGAGGGCTGCGACTGGGACGGGTGCTCGACCGGAACGCGGCCTACACCCGATACGCGATCACCTATCTCAGTGGGCGGTTGACCATCTCCGGCGTTCTCAACGTGCCGAACGGCGCCGGCCCGTACCCGGCCGTCGTACTGAACCATGGCTATATCGACCCGGCCATCTACACCACCGGCCGCGGGTTGGCACGGGAACAGGACTATCTGGCCAGGCGCGGTTTCATCGTGTTGCACACCGACTATCGAAACCACGCGGGCTCGTCCGACGACCCGCGCGCCGACCTGAACCTGCGCATCGGGTACGTCGAGGACGTGGTGAACGCGGTGCACGCGGTCAAGGCCGCTCCCAAGGTAGCCCCGAACCGGATCGGCATGCTCGGGCGTTCGATGGGCGGCGGCATCACGTACTCCGTACTGGCGGCCCAACCAGGCTTGATCGACGCGGCCGTGGTGTTCGCGTCGACCAGTTCGGACGCGGCGCAGAACTTCAACCACTTCATTCGGAACGACCGGGGCAACGCGGCGATCACCTCGGCCGTCATCAAGGCCCACGGCAGCCCCGAAGCCCGGCCCGAGTTCTGGCGGAACATGTCGCCGGTGAACTTCTTCGATCGGGTCACCGAGCCGGTGTTGATCCACCACGGCGACTCCGACGACACCTGCCCGATCGCCTGGTCGCGAGCAGCGCACGCGGCGTTGACCCGGGCCGGCAAGCGGTCGGCGTTGCACGTCTACCCGGGCGAGCAGCACGCGTTCGACCGGCTTTGGCCACTCTCGATGCAGCGCACCGTCGCCTTTCTCCGGCAGAACCTGCGGGACTGAAACCTTCCGATCTCCGGCTGTGACTCAGGTCACAGTGACAACGGTCCGTGTGGGGCAGTTACACGGTCTGTGCCGGTGGCGTGGCGGCAGGGCCGCGCCCGACAGGAGGTTCGGAAACCCACATGCGCATTCGAAAGCTGGCGATCACCGCCACGCTGATCTCGGTTCTCGCCCTCACGGGCTGCGGCGGCTCCTCGGACGCCGCGAGCGGTTCGCAGGACCAGGGCTCCAGTAGCAAGTCCGGCCAGAGCGACGGCAAGGACACGACCGGCTCCGGCGAACGCTCGGACGGCGACACCTCGCGGGACGGCTCGGAGCAGCGCACCTCCGGCGATGGCGAGGGTGATGCCAACGCCGACGAAACCCAGCAGAACGTCGGCGAGGACGACTCCGACCCGTCGGTGGTGGCCTATCGCAAGTTCCGCACGGTCGTCGACGCGATGTCGGCCACCGGCGGCAAGGACACCAGCAAGCTGAACACCGTCGCGGTCGGGAGCCTGCTCAAGGAGACCACCGAGCTGGCCAAGTACTACCGCACCCAGAAGGTGCACACCGAGGGCACCACCCGGATCATCTGGGTGAAGAAGATGTCGATCAGCGACACCGCGCTCACCCTGCAGGCCTGCTACGACACCAGCAAGGTCAAGGCGCTCGACGCGAAGGGCAAGAGCGCGCTGAAGCCCGGCGCGCCGAGCCGCTTCCTCGACAACGTGGAAATGCGGCAGGTCAAGGGCAAGTGGTGGCGTGCCAGCGTCAGCCGCACACGCGCGCAGGACTGCTGAGGTTCCGAACGACCAACCCCTGAACGACCCGGTGGCGCCGTCCTCAGTGGGCACACCTCGCGACACCGGGCCAACTCGCAGCGCGGAGAACAGGATCCTCTGTTCTCCGCGCTGTCGGTTTCCGGAACCGGAAACAACGCACCGTGAACCTGCCACGTCACTGAGCTGTCGATAGGCTGCCGCCCGGCGGTCCGCCAACCGGGCCGCACGACGCGTCATCGAGCCCGCGGGAGGACCCGTGTCACCCTTGTCCGGCCCTGGATTCCAGCCCACCGCCGACACCGTCAGCTGGAAGGTGCACTTCCGCTCGGCTCCCAGTGAGGTCTACCGAGCGGTGAGTACGCCGCTCGGGCGGTCCCGGTTCTGGGCCCTCTCGGCCAACCAGACCGACGGCGTGATCCAGTTCGTGCAGTCGGATCAAACCGAATGCACCGGCCGCATCCTCGATGACGTGAAGAACGAGCTGTACTCGGTCGAGTACTTCGGCTGGGTGGTGACGTTCTCTCTCGCCAGCACCGAAGGCACTCCGGGCACGATCCTCACGATGACGTGCACCGGTCTCAAGGAAGCCGAGCGCATGGAGGCCGCGGCCTTCTGGGTGTCGACGTTGCTGCGCATGAAGGCCTCGGTCGACTTCGGGGTGGATCTGCGCACGCTCGATCCGGAACTCACCTGGCAGACCGGGTTCGCCGAGAGCTGCTGAATTCGGTTGCGGACCACCCCGGCGGCTGAAATGGTCAACCGTCACAGGAAACGGGGAAAGGTCCGATGCAGTCACTCACCGCCGACGAGATCCGGCGCAGTTTCGTCAACTCGTCCCGCAGCCAGGTGAAGGCGATGACCCTTCCACGCGACTTCGACGAACTGCCCTGGCCCAGCCTGGACTACCTCGGCTGGCGTGATGCCAAGGCACCCGCGCGCGGCTATCTCGTCGTACCCACCGAGTCCGGTCCGCTCGGCATCGCGGTCAGTACGGCGGCAACGGGTCGTCCCCGGCGCGGGTCCGGATTGTGCGATCTGTGCTATTCGGCGCATCCCGTCACCGACATCTCGTTGTTCGTCGCGCGACGGGCCGGCGCCGCGGCAAACTCGGCAACACCGTCGGCACCTACATCTGCGCGGATCTGGCTTGTTCGCTGTATCTGCGTGGCTTGCGCGAACTCGAACTCCCGCAAGGCGAAACCGCTCCGCCCGAGGAACGGGCCCGCCGGCTGAACGATCGGCTCGGCACATTCGTGCAGCGCGTCCTGCAGTCCTGAAACCGGTTTGGTGGGAAGGGCCGACGGATCGGGGTACTGGCGGCTAATCTAAACGCAGGAGCACCAGCCGAAAGCCGAGGACGCGATGGCCGAGTACAAGATCACCCACGAGATCCACCACGTGAACCCCGACCTCGGAGAGCAGTTGAAGGCGACGACCATCGCCGCGATCAACGAATCCAGCGCTCGCTCGGCCAAGGAAGCCGCCCTGGTGCTGAAGAAGCGCCTGGCCGATATCGGCGTCGACATGAGCGAACCGGCCTGCCTGTCGGCGGTCGAGCGCATCCGCTCCGGCCGCACCCTCACCTTCGAGGTCGAACCCGCGGACGACGAAACCCCCGAGGACTAGCCGGCCGCGCGTTTCTGGGCCTAGCTAGCGGCGCGTTTCTGGCCGAGCAGGCGGCGGAAGTCGTCGACGGCGATGATCGGCACGCCCAGGCGGCGGGCCTCTTTCGCCTTCAGCGACAGGCTGTCCACGTCGGCCGCCACCACGAAGGTGGTCGCCGGCGTGACCACCTCCTCGGGGTGGAAGCCGGCCGCGATCGCGCGCTCGTGCCACTGCTCGCGCGGATCGATCATGTCGCCGGTGAAAACGAGCGTGCTGCCGGCCGGGAAGCCCTGCGAACCTGGCCGGGCCGGTGGCACGTAACGCCCGGCGCTGACCTGGGCCAAGGCCTCGTCCACATCGGTGACGGTATGTCCGAGCATGATCGCCACCCGATCGAGGTCGCGCCGCTCGACCGGACCGGCGTCACGATCGTTCCAGAAGGCGTCCGCCAGGCCGGTGACGTAGAACCGGTGGAGCTCCGTCACCTGGCCGCGGGTCAGCCCGAGCCGGGTCGCGGCCTGGACCAGCTGTTCGGCGCCGTCGGCGGTGATCTCCCGCTCGGACAGCACCCGGTCGAGCAAGGCCAGGTACGAATCGGCTTGTGGTGGTTCCGAAGCGCGTGGCAGTTGATCGACCAGCCGGCTCATCCAGCCATGCCGGCCACCCGCCTGAACCGGGCGGACCACCGGAGCCATCCGGCTCGGCGCCAGCTCGGGCCAGCGGTAGGCCCGAACCTCTTCGTACGCCCATTGCCAAGGTGGCGGCTGGCTGAAGCTCTGCAGGTAATGCACGAACAACCGGGCCGTCGCGCGGGTGTCCGCGAGCGCCGAATGCCAGCCGTCGAGCGGAATTCCGGCCGCGGCACAGCAGGCCCCGAGCGTGCGTTTGGCGCCCGGATGCAAGTACGCCGCGAGGGCCATCGTGCACATCGAGCGGTTGGTCACCAGCGGCGCGTCGATACCGGCCCGGGCGAACTCGGCGCGCAGGAAGTCCAGGTCGAACTCGACGTTGTGGCCCACCACCATCCGCCCGGCGAGCAGGCCGGCCAGCTCGGGTGCGATCGCGACGAAGTCCGGCGCGGCCAGGATGTCGGCCGCGCGAATACCGTGAATGTGCTGCGGGCCGAGATCGCGCTGCGGGTTCAGCAAGGTGACCCACTCGCGCTCGAACCGGCCGAACTCGTCGAGCAGCACCACCGCGACCTCGATCACGCGGTGCCGCTGCTCGGGTGAGAGACCGGTGGTCTCGGTATCGATGACCGCGTACACAAAACCATCATCTGACCCGGCACCGACAGTTTTCGGAACACCGCGCCGAACCTGAGACGAAAGCCACCGAAGCTTCCGTGCTGGCGGGGTAGGTCAGGCCGGAGGAATCGTGACGGCGATCTCGGCGCCCAACGTGGCTCCGAAGGCCAGGCGGAGGTCGTCACCGCTCCAGAAATTGCCCGGGTCGTAGAAGTTCGGGCGGCGGTTCGGCGGCAGCAGACCCATCTCCTCGTAGGTCAGGGCCACCACCTCCGCGCAGTAGGCGGTTTCCAGTTCGAGCTCGCGCTTGCCCCGGCGGAACTGCGGCACGCGGCCACGCAGCCAGCGGCCGGCCAATCGCGCGGTGGAGGGGAACGGCGTTCCGTCCAGGCGGGCGATCGTGCGCAGTACGGCGTCCTCCATCTCGCGATCCACCTCGTGGTCGAGCTGCCGCAACCACGCGCGCTGACCGTACTTGCGGGACCAGACAAGCACCGCGTCGCGCAGGTCGTGCAGTTGCACTCCGCGCTGGTGCTGGCCGGTCCACAGGTCCGGCAGGCTCCGGCCGAGTTCGGCGTGCCACATCAGCGGCGGCAGATCCTCGATCACCACGGCCATACCGACGTGATTGACCGGGCTGTTGGTGGTGAGCTGGATGGCCCGGTCGGCGGGACTGTCACCGCGGAACACCCACACGTCCCCGGTCCGGGTCAGGTCCACCGCTGTGTCGAGGTCGATCCGCGTCTCCATAGGGGCTAATTTAGGCGGATGCGATGGTGGAAAGTGGTAGGCCTGGCCGGGCTCGTCGGAGTCGCCGCGACCGGTGTCGTGGTCGCCCGGGCGGAACGCCGCCGGCGCGCGTACAGCCCGGACGAGATCCGCGATCGCCTTCGCGCCCGCGCCGCCGAAGCCTCCTGACGGCTGCCCGGTTACAGCGTGTGCAGGGTGACCGAGGACAACCGGCCTTCGGCTAGTTCGACCGTCAGATAGGTGTGGTGCGGCTGGCGCCGGCGATCCGTGGGGGAACCCGGGTTGAGCAGCCGAAGGCCCTTCGGCGTGGTGGTGTCCCACGGGATGTGGCTGTGCCCGAACACCAGCACGTCCAGATCGGGATAGTCCCGGTCGCAACGCTCTTCGCGGCCCTTGGCCTGGCCGGTCTCGTGCACGATGCCGAAGCGGACACCGTCCAGTTCGACGCGGTTGACCTCGGGCAGGCGCTCGCGTAGCTCGGGACCGTCGTTGTTGCCGTAGCAGCCGAACACCCGCTTGGCCCGGCGCTCCAGCTCGTCCAGGTGGTCCACGCTGACCCAGTCGCCCGCGTGGATCACCGCGTCGGCCGCCTCGATCGCCTGCCACAACGCGGGCGGCAGGTCCCTCGCGCGCTTGGGCAGGTGCGTGTCCGAGACCAGTACGAGACGCATCCGCGATCCTCCTCTATCGTTGCCTCAAGCAACTGTTTGTAACACCTCGGCCGCCGTGCCGATAGGTAGACAGTACGGGTGGCAACGAGAGGTGGAGAGTCATGCGGATCGGCGATCAGGTCATCACGACCGGACGTGCCCTGGAGATTCTCCAGGAGTACTCGGGCCGCTTCCCGGACACCATCCGGTACTTCGACGGCGTTGTCGCCTGTGGCCGGCAGCCGGTTCAGGCTCCGCATCACGTGACGATGGCCGATCTGGGCCGGCTCGTGGTGATGAACACCAACTTGCGCTCAAACGATGTACCACGGCTGCTGGCGGTGGACGCCCGCGCCGAGTTCTCCGCCGTACCGGTGGATGCCCGGCTCGAGGACGCGGCGCCTGGCTCGGACCTGCTGGCGGCGGCTACGCGGCTGTACGACCGGTTCGGCCTCGGCGATGGCACCGAAGACGCGGCGAAGCGGTCGAAGCTGCTGCATCTCAAGCGGCCGCTGCTGGTTCCGGTCTTCGACAGCCACATCGAACGGGTCTACGGCCCGGCGAAGGACCGCATCGGTTCGTATTGGGAGGCGGCGCGTCAGGACTTGCTGCTGGCCGAGAACGTGGCCGCCTTCGACGAACTGGAGGCCGAGCTGCGCAAACCGTTGCAGGAGCCGCCTCGCCGCCACCTGCTCGCGCTCGGCCGGCTGCGCTGGCTCGACATCATCGCGTGGACCCTCGGCGGCGATTCGGAGCACGCGGCTCGCTCGATCGCCACCGCCGGCCGCTAGGACAAGTCGGCGAGCAGGGCGCGCTCGCGTTCTGGGCTGAGGCCGGCCCGGCGGGCGCGGTCGAGGCCTTGCTCGCGCTCCCAGGCGAGCACGTCCGCAACGACCTCGGCGCGCGGGCGATGTTTCAGCCCGGCGGCACGGGCGGCGGCCCCGGTCCGCGACGACCAGCCTTCGTAGCCGGGCTCGACGATCCACATCGCGATCGAGTCCTCGCCCATGTACTGCTCGACTTTGTGCTTCACGAGCCACTCGGCCGGCGCCAGCCGCACCGGCCCGGTATGACCGCCCGTGGCCCGGCACAGCTCGATCCACTCGGCGAACGGGACAGTCGGCCCGACCACGTCGAAGACGCCAGTGGTCCCCTTCTCCGCGTTGTCGAGCAGCCAGCCGGCGAGATCCCGGACGTCGACGACCTGCGTCGCAAGCTCGGGCGTATCCGGCACCAGCATCGGCTCCTCCGGCGCCCGCGCGGCCCGGGCGACCCACGCCCCCGAACGGCCGCTGTGATCCCCCGGCCCGCCGATCAACCCGGGCCGGGCGATCACCAGGCGATCCCCGACAGCGGCGGTCGACGCCTGCTCGCACGCCACCTTGCCCTCGCCGTACAACTCCCGGCCGACCTCATCCACGGTGGCGGGCTCTCGCGTCGCGGCGGACTCATCCGCGCCCGGCGTGTCGAACGCGGCGTATGCATTCACCGACGACACATACGTCCAGTGCCGGGCTCTGGGCGCCAACGCCTCCAGAGCGCCTCGAACCTGGCCTGGCTGCCACGAGACCTCGAACACCGCATCCCAGTCACGATCCAGTACGGCGTCGTAGGCGCCGGGTTGGCTCCGATCGGCCTTGACCAGGGTGGCCCCGTCGGCCACGGCCCCACTGGTCCCTCGGGCGAGACAGGTGACGGCATGACCGCGCGCCAGCGCGTGGGCGGCGATCTCACGACCGAGCCAGGCGGTGCCGCCGAGAATCAGGATGTCCATACCGACCACCCAAGCAGGCGCCACCCCCAAAACCGAAGGCCGTCTGCGATCGGCAGAACCTACCGTGCGTACCCCGCCGGATCCGCCCGGTCATCGCGGCCGGTGAAGCCTTGCCGCCCGCTGGGCCGAAGGCGCACAGTCGAGGAAGCAACCGGCATCCCAGGGGGGATCACCATGGCAGCATTCGTGCAGATCATCGAGTACCAGACGTCCCGGATGGACGAGGTGGCCGATTTGAGTGAGGAGTTCCGCGCGGCCCGGATGGCGGAGAACCAGTCGAGGGAGACCGCCCCGACGCGGATCACGGTGGCGGAGGACCGGGACCGGCCCGGTTACTACCTCAACATCGTGGAGTTCGAGTCGTACGAGGCGGCGATGGAGAACTCGGGTCGTCCGGAGACCGCTGACTTCGCGGCCAAACTGGCCGAGCTGTGTGACGGGCCGCCGAAGTTCTACAACCTCGATGTGGTCCAGCGCATCGACCTGGGCTGAGACGTGGGCCGGCGTCGTAGCAGGGTTGACGCCGGCTTAGGGCCCGCACTCGGTCGAGGCCGGGCTCAGTCGAGATCCGGGCTCTGTCGTGGTTCGGAAGGACCGCCGCCGAGCTTGGGCCACGGTCGCGGCGGTAGATCGGGCCGCGGGCGGGGGATGTCGCCACGCCCGGTGCCGTCGTCGGGATCGAGCCACTGCACGTCGGTGGCGCCCGAGTGACCGTGAATCGCGATCACGGACTCGATGCCGTCCCAGACGGTGGTGGTCGGATAGTCGCCGTACCAGCGCAGGGCCACCGCGCCGTCGGTGAACTGCACGCCCTCGGCCACCGGTCCGGTACCGCTCACTCCGGAGATGTCCTTGTGGCGCAAAAGCCGGAACCTGCGGGCGGTCATCGTCAGACCACCTCCCGCAGGCGTATCGCTGGGTGCCCGAACCACATTCGTCCGCGGCGACGTTTCGGTAGCGGCTCCACTTCGATCACTTCCCCGATGATCTGTCCAGGTGGGCACCTGGAGCTGATGGTCTCGAGGAAGGGACGGGGCCCGGAGAAGTTCATGACGCGAAAACGAACCTTTTCTTTTTGGCTTTCGCCGACCATATAACCCTCCGGGCCGCCTGGGGACCACCAGAGCGAAAACTGTCGGTGGCAGCCAGTAGCCTCGGCTCTGTTCGCTACCGGAATCGGGGGGCGCCATGGCCATCCGCGTCGAGACCACGCCGTACGGCGCGGCCGCGCTCGGCTGCCTGCGCGAGGTGGTCGCCGGGATCAAGAGCGACGATCCGATGACGCCCGTGACGCTGCTGCTGCCGAGCAATACCGCGGGCCTGGTCGCCCGCCGCCACCTCGCCGCGGAGCTGGGCAGCGTGGCGGGCCTGTTCCTGGCGACGGTGCCGCGCCTGGCCGAGCAGCTCGCCGCGGCCGGTCTCGCGCCACGCCGCCCGGCGACCCGTTCCGTGGTGGCCGCCACCTGGCGAACCGTGCTGTCCAAGGACCCGGGCGTGTTCGCCGCGGTGGCCGATCATCCCGCCACGATCCAGGCCCTTGCCGCCGCTCACCAGGAGCTGTGCGATCTCAGCGCCGAGGCGCTGGCGGCCGTCGGCGCGGCGTCCGGGCTCGGGCCCGATCTGGTCCGGCTGCACCGGGAGGTCACCAACAGCCTCGCCCCGGAGTGGTATGACGTGACCGCCCTGCTCAAAGCGGCGGCCGATCGCGCCCGGCGGGAGCCGGCGGCAGTGACCGAGCTCGGCGCCCTGGTGTTGTACCTGCCGCAGGAGCTGACTCAGGCCGAGGCCGGTTTCGTGCAGGCCTTGACCGGCGCCGCCGAGCTGACCGTGATCACCGGATTGACCGATGTCCGGCGTGCCGATCGCACGGTTCGCCGTTCGCTGGAGCGGATCGGCCTGGAGCCACCGGAGTCGACCAGCCGCAACCGGCCCGTGGCCACCGAGGTGCTGAACGCCTCCGACGCCGACGACGAGGTCCGGTGTGTTGTGCGCGACGTGATCGCCACGCTGGCGACCACCCCGGCGCATCGCATCGCCGTGCTGTACTCCGCCGCCACGCCGTATGCCCGACTGCTGCATGAGCAACTTGCCACCGCCCGCATCGAGGTGAACGGGCCGGGCACGCGCCCGGTGCACGAGCGAGCCGTCGCGCGCACGTTGCTGGAGGTGCTCGCGCTGGTCGATCACGACCTGCCCCGCGCCGAAGTCTTCCGCGCCCTGGCGAACGCGCCGACCCGCGATTTCACCGGCCAGCGCATTCCCGTGCCGAAGTGGGAGCGGTTGTCCCGCGCGGCCGGAGTGATCCGTGGCGACGACTGGGCGGAGCGGCTGGACCGGCTCGGCGAATCGGCCCTTCCGCTGCGGGACTTCGCGGTTGAACTGCGCCGCCGGCTGACCGGAACGGCCTTGCTCACCACCTGGTCGGATCTCGCGACCGAGGTGCTCGATCTCTTCCACGCGTTGCTCGATCTCACCTCCTTGCCGGTCGAAGAGCAGTACGCCGCGATCGCGGTCGAGGGTTCGCTGCGCGGGCTGTCCACGCTGGACGAGCTCGGCACGCCCGCGAGTCTGACCGTGCTCCGCGACGTACTGGACCTCGAGCTGCAGCAATCGCTGCCACGCGTGGGCACGTTCGGCACGGGCGTGCTCGTCGCGCCGATCTCCGCGAGCATCGGCTTGTCGGTCGACACGGTGTATGTGCTCGGCCTCGCGGAGGACCTCTACCCCGGCCGAGTCCACGAGGATGCGCTACTCCCCCACCGCGTGCGCGAGGCGGCCGCGCCCGAGCTGGCCTCCGCGCGGGACCGCCTGGACAAGAAGCACCGCCAGTTGCTCGTCGCCTTCGCCTCGGGATCGAGCCGCGTGGTCGCGTCGTTCCCGCGTGGGGATCTGCGGCGATCCAGCCGTCGCCTGCCGACGCGCTGGCTGCTCGGCACGCTGCGGGAGCTCAGCGGCAACAAGCGCCTGGCCGCGACGGCCTGGGACCAACCGTCGTACGGCGACCGCATGCTCACCTCCGCCTCGTTCGCGGGCTCGCTGATCTCGGCACGGCTGCCCGCCACCGAACAGGAGTGGCGGGTCCGGGGTATCGGCGCCGGGTTCGAACTCGGCGACCAGGTGGTGGACCGGGCCCGGTTGTTGCTCAGGGCAAGGAATAGCGACGCCTTCACCCGGTTCGACGGCAACCTGGCCGGGGTGGCCGGCCTGCCGTCGTTCGCCACCGAGGACCGGGTCGCCTCGCCGACCTCGCTGGAGTCCTACGCCAGTTGCCCGCACTCCTACTTCGTCGAGCGGCTGCTGCAGGTCGAGCCACTTGAACAGCCTGAGGATCTGCTGATCATCTCTCCGATGCAGGTCGGCAACCTGATCCACGACAGCCTGGACGCGTTTGTCACCACCGTCGGCTCCGCGCTGCCCCGCGACGGTGAGCCATGGACGCACGAGCAACGCGCGCTGTTGCTGTCGATCGCCGCCGAGCTGGCCGATCGCTTCGAGGCCGAAGGGCTGACCGGTCATCCACGGCTTTGGCAGCGGGAGAAGCTGCGCATCTACGCCGATCTGCTGTTTCTGCTGGCCGACGACGATCGCTGGCGAGCGGCCCGGCGCGCGTCGGTCGTGGCCAGCGAACTGCGCTTCGGTTTCGACGACGAGCCTCCGGTGGAGATCGTCGTGCCCTCGGGCCGGGTGCGGTTCCGGGGCAGCGCGGACAAGGTCGACATCGGCGCCGACGGCACGATCTACGTGACCGATGTGAAGACCGGTGGCCCGTCGCGCTTCGAGGCCATCGCAACGGACCCGGTCGCCGCCGGAACCAAGCTGCAGCTCCCGGTGTATGCCTATGCCGCCCGGGCCCGGCTTGGTAACGGGCACACGCCGGTCGAGTCCGCGTACTGGTTCGTTCGTCGTGGCGGGGTGCGCATTCCGGTGCCACTCACACCTGAGGTAGAGGCGAGATATGTGGAGACCCTCGACACGATCGTGTCCTCGATCGCGGCGGGCTGGTTCCCGGCGAAGGCGCCCGAGGTGCCCGATTTCCTCTGGGTGCAATGCCCGTACTGCAATCCCGACAGCATCGGGCATGCCGAGGTCCGGGCCCGCTGGGAGCGCAAGCGCTTCGACCCGGTGCTCGAGCGCCTGGTGCGATTGATCGACCCGGGGGTGCTCGATGACTGAGCTGAAACCACCGTTCGCGGATGCCGTCTCGCGGGCGCGGATCAGCGACGACACCGCGACTACTTTGTTCGTAGAGGCCGGCGCGGGTTCGGGTAAAACCCACGCGCTGGTTGATCGCGTCACCACGCTGGTGCTGCGCGACGGCGTACCGCTGCGCTCGATCGCGGCCGTCACGTTCACCGAGAAGGCCGGTGCCGAGTTGCGGGATCGCCTGCGCGTCGAGTTCGAGCAAGCTTGGTATGGCGGCTCCGACGCGGCGGCGGAGGCGCTCGACGATCTCGACTCCGCCGCCATCGCAACGTTGCACTCGTTCGCTCAGCAGTTGCTGCTCGCGCATCCGATCGAGGCCGGCCTGCCGCCGTTGATCGAGGTGCTCGACGAGGTCGGCTCGTCGGTCGCGTTCGAGGAACGCTGGGCCGAACTGCAACGGCAACTGCTCGACGACGAGTCGATCGCCGAACCGCTGCTGCTCGCGATGGCTGTCGGGGTCGAGCTGAAACACGTGCGCTCACTGGCGAAACTCTTCGGCAACGACTGGGACCTGATCGGTGATCGCGTGCTGGTCGAACCACCCGAGCTGGTCGCGATGCCGGATTTGTCGGGCCTGGTCGCGGCCTGTGCGGCAATTGGTGCCCAGGCCGCGGACTGCCGGGATGCGGACGACCGGCTGCTGGCGAAGGTGCTCGCCGTGCAGGAGACCGGCCGGCTGTTGTCGACCGCCTCGGACCAGGAGTCCCAGCTGGCCTTGCTGCATTCGTTCCGCGGGCTGAAGTTCGGCCGGCTTGGCCGCAAGGAGAACTGGCCCGATATCGCGAAGCTGCGGTCCGACTGCTCGACGGTGGTGGAGCTCGCCGTCTCCCTGGTCGACCTGTTGCTTGACGCCTGTCTGCGGCACCTCTCGCACTGGGTGGCGGTCCGCGTGCTGGAGTCGGCCGAGCTGCGCCGGGCGGCGGGCCGGCTGGAGTTTCACGACCTGCTGGTGCTGGCGCGCGATCTGCTGCGCCGCGATCCGGCCGTGCGCGATGCCCTGCAAGAGCGGTACCAGCATCTGCTGCTGGACGAGTTCCAGGACACCGACCCGATCCAGATCGAGCTGGCCGTGCGTATCGCCGCTGGCGCCGCCGCGACCGCCTCGGACTGGCGGGACGTCGAGGTGCCGCCCGGACGGTTGTTCGTGGTGGGCGACCCGAAACAGTCGATCTACCGATTCCGGCGGGCCAACATCGCGACGTACCTGGACGCGCAGGATTCCCTGGGTGAGACGGTGGCGCTGACCACGAACTTCCGCACGGTGCCGCCCATTCTCGACTGGCTGAACGAGGTGTTCTCCCAGCTGATCGAACCAGCCGACGGCGCCCAGCCGTCGTACCAGCCGCTCGATCCCCATCGCGCCGCGTTCAGCGCCGCGCCCAGCCCCGTCGAACGGGAACCACTGGCCACGGTGATCCAGTTCCCCACCGCACCCCGGCCGGGTGGTCCTTCCGTGGTGGTGCTTGGCGCGGAACCGCATCAGGATCTGCCGCGGGCGCAGGCTTCGGTGCTGCGCGAGCGCGAAGCCGCGGATGTGGCCGGGGTGGTTCGGCAGGCCCTGGCCGAGCAATGGCAGGTGTACGACGAACAGGCGGGCGAGTGGCGTCCCGCGGGGCTCGGGGACATCGCCGTACTGGTGCCTGCTCGGACGTCGCTGCCGTACCTGGAGGAAGCGCTCGACGCGGCGGGGATCTCCTACCGGGCCGAGGCCAGTTCGCTCGTCTATCAAACCGCCGAGGTGCGGGATCTACTCGCTTGCGCCCGGGCCATCGCTGATCCGAGCGACCGGCTTTCGCTGGTGACGGCTTTGCGTTCGCCGTTGTTCGGCTGTGGTGATGACGACCTGTTCACCTGGAAACGCGACGGCGGTTCGTTCACGTTGACGGCACCGATCCCGGCGGAACTGGCGGACCATCCCGTCGCCGAGGCGATGGACTGGCTGCGCTCGGCGCATTACGCCGCCCGCTGGCAGACCCCGAGCGAGGTGCTCGGCAAGATCGTGGCCGACCGCCGCATGCTCGAGGTCGCGACCATCGGTCCGCGCTCGCGGGATGCGTGGCGCCGGCTGCGCTTTGTGGTCGATCAGGCCCGCGCCTGGTCCGAGGTCGAGCACGGCGGCCTGCGCGCATATCTCGCCTGGGCCGCGCATCAAGGTGAGGAGGCGTCGCGCGTCGCCGAGGCGGTGCTGCCCGAAACCGATGCGGATGCCGTTCGGGTGATGACGATTCACGCCGCCAAAGGCCTGGAATTCCCGATCGTGGTGCTCTCGGGTATGACCGCCGCACCGAACCGCCAACGCGGCGTCCAGGTTCTCTGGCCGACCGAAGGCGGTTACGCGGTGAAGCTCAAGGCCTCCGTGCAAACCGAGGACTTCGACCTGGTTCAACCGGTGGACGAGCAGATGGACGCCTACGAACGACGCCGCCTGCTGTATGTCGCCGCCACCCGGGCCCGCGACCACCTGGTCGTCTCGTTGCACCGCTCGGGCACTCGCACTCACTCCAGCAACGCCGAACTCTTCGCGGGCGTTGGCGGTGCCACTGCCGCAGGCGCCGTCCAGTTCAACGCCCGAGCTGTCCAGGCGGACGTGGTCCCGGCGGCCCTGACAAAGTGCACTCCGCCGATGCCGCACGACACCTGGACCAACCGCGTGACCGCCGCGAGAACCGCCAGCCGGCGCAAGTCCGCCCAAAGCGCGTCCGGTCTCGAAGGCACCAACGCCGTGGGTGAGCTGGATCCCGCAACAGCCAAGGGAGCAAGGGATCTGGAGCTGCCGCCGTGGTCGAAGGGCCGCTACGGTACGGCGATCGGCCGCGCCGTACATGGCGTGCTCCAGATCGTCGACCTGGGCACGGGCGCGGGTCTGGGCGAGGCGGTTGCCGCGCAATGCGTCGCGGAGGGCGTCACCGAGCACGCCGAAGTCGTCGAGGCGCTGGTCCGTTCCGCCCTCGCGTCGGACGTTGTCCGCCGCGCCGCCGGCCGCGAACACTGGCGCGAGTCGTATGTGGGCGCGGCCCAACCCGACGGTACGGTGCTGGAGGGCTTTGTCGACTTGATCTACCGCGAGGACGACGGCGAGCTGGTCATCGTCGACTACAAGACCGACGCCATACCCGCCGCCGCGCTGGAAGAACGCGTTGCCTACTACGCCCCGCAGCTCAAGGCCTACGCGACGATCATCGATCCCGCCGCCAGCCAGGTGCTGCTCTTCCTTAACCCGACCCAGGCAGTTGCTCGCACCCTCTGACCTGGTCCCAGCTGGAGTTGCGAACGAGAGGGGCGGCGCGGTGGCGGCCGACGTTCCACTCGAGCCAGTCGTCGTTGTTGAGCTTGTGTCCCTTCAGCGCGCAGCCGGCTACGTCGGCCGGAAGGGTGTTCAGCACGGGTACGGCGTCGGCGGAAAGACCTTGTAGGTAAGACCAATCCACCTTGCCGGTTTCGGCGTACCGGTCGAGATTGCGTTGCGCGATCCACGCGTCCGGGTTGATCGCGGCCAGCAGGAGCAAGGCGACGGCACCGCTGAGCAACGCGGCCCGGGGCAACCAGGACGCCCGGAGGGTTATGCCCGCTGCTATCACGCCAAGTACCAGTAGGCCGAGCCAACCCTCGAAGACGTCCACCAGCAGGCGAAGCTGGGTAAAGCCGTAGGCCTCTTGATAGACGTGCATCCGGTAGAGCGCGGAGGCAACCACTACTAGCGTCAGTGCGCACAGCAGGCCCAGGGAGCCCCTCAGCCAGGCCCGATCGGCCGAGGTAGTGCGAGGCGCCTTGCGAGCGGCAGCCCACACCACGAGCAACGTAAGCGCGGTAGCCACCGTGAGCTGGCCGAAGCCCTGGTGGACGTATTCGGCGTAGGTAAGGCCAGTGATCCGCTCAAGGTAGTCGTGCCCACCGAAGTTGACCGTGGCTTGTGCAGCAAGGAAAACCAGGAAGACGCCGTCAACCAGCAGGACCGGCGCGAGCCACTCGTAGCGATGTGCGACGGGCCGCACCGGCCCACGGCCCTGCTCCACGTTTGGCGGGTTCAACGCGAGGTACGTCGCTGCCAGCACAACGCCGCCGACCGCTACGGTGATGAACGACCGCAGCACGATCGAGTCGAAGTCCAAGTCCGGAACGAGCACACCCGCCCACTTGGCGAAGACCGCGTCGGCCGAGGCGAACAGCAGGCTGAAAACGAGAACCGCCAGCAGCGACCAGACGACCGTACGAAGCGCGGCCGCGCTCTTGCCCAACCCGGTGATCGCCCGCACCGAACGGCCCAGCCAGGGAAGCCCACGCAATCCGGCAAGCGGTAAAGCGAGACCGGAAAGCACGAAGGCGGGCAGGGTCCGGCCGTTCACCAGTCCAGCCACGCAGATCACTCCCGCGGCCAGAATGCACAGGACCACGATCCAGTCCGCATCTCGCACGACCACCGTCGACGTCAGCAGAACGCACAAGACGGCGCACGCCTGGGTGAAGCGCGAGCGGCGGTTGGCGCTGAACGCGAGGATCACGCCGCCGGCCGCGAGCAGTACCACGAACATGCCGATCCCGCCGTCCCGGAACGGCAACACGATGGCGGCCAGCAGACCGACCGCGAGACTGCCGAGTACGGCGCGAACGTTGCCGGGCAGACCGGCACCAGGCCAGAACTTGCCGAACAGCGCGTCGATCGCCGACTCCTGCGCCCTCGGGCCCGCCACAGGCGCAGCGGGTGCGGCAGGGGTGGGACTGTCGACCGGGTTCGTGGTCATGACTGATTCCTGGGCCTTCCTTGGTTCATGAATTGATTCGTGAGTTGGTTGCCGTGGTTCCTGCGGGAGCTCGACCCGGACAAGCGCGCCGCGAGTGTCCGGACCGGGGTCGACGAAGTGGATCGTGCCGCCGTGCAGGTCGGTCACCCAGCGCGCGATGGCGAGCCCCAGACCGGTACCGCCACCGCCTTCGGAGTCCGCCAACGTGCCGAACCGCTCGAACACGCGATCCCGATCGGCCGCGGGAACACCCGGCCCTTCATCGGCGACCTCAAGCCGCCAGCCGGGGCCGGTATCGAGCGCGGTGATCCGGACGACGCCACCGGCAGGGCTGTGCCGCGAGGCGTTGTCGAGCAGGTTGCCGACCAGCTGATGCAGCCGGGCCGGATCCGCCGGCACGGTCAGATCCTCCGGCGTGACACGGACGTCGTACCGCACGTGGCGACCGGTCACCCGGGCCTCCGCGACAGCCCGTTCCAGCAGTTCCGCCACGGACACCTGGGTCGTGCAGAGTTGCACCTCGCCCGCGTCCACTCGGGCGAGATCGAGCAGGTCGGACGCCAGGGCGGAAAGCCGTTCGGCCTGATCGAGGGCCGTCCGTAGCGCGACGGGATCGGGCTCCGCCACGCCGTCCACCAGGTTCTCCAGTACGGCGCACAACGCGGCGAGTGGCGTCCGCAGTTCGTGACTCACGTTCGCGACGAGTTCGCGGCGCTGGCGATCGACGGCGGCCAGGTCCTCGGCCATCCGGTTGAACGCCCGGGCCAGCTCGCCCACCTCGTCCACCGACGTCGCGGTGACCCGGCCGGAGTAGTCGCCTCGGGCCATCTGCCGGGCCGCGGTGGTCATCTCGCGCAGCGGCGAGGTCATTCCGACAGCCAGCAACTGCGTCACGCCAAGGGCCAACGCCACCGTGACTGGAATGCTGAGCCAGAACGACACCCCACCGACGGCACCCACTGCGGCGACAACCGACGCCACGGTCACGCTGATCGCGACCAGCAGGCCAAGCTTGACCTTGACCGACGTGACCTGATCCAGCAACGGGCTGCTCATGCGGCACCTCCCGATTCGAGGGCATAACCGACGCCGTGCACCGTGCGCACGCGATCCGCGCCGATCTTGGCCCGCAGCGCCTTCACGTGACTGTCGACGGTCCTGGTCCCGGAAGCGCCCGGCCAGCCCCAGACCTCGGCGTACAGGTGCTCCCGAGTCAGCACGACGCCCGGATCGGCGGCGAGACAGATCAGCAGGTCGAACTCGGTGGGCGTCAGATGGACCTCGACCTGCTCGACCCAGACCCGGCGGGCAGCCGCGTCGATCCGCAGGTCGCCCAGGTCCATCGTGGTCGTGGTCCGGTTGGCCAGCTCGGCGGCACGGTCGACCCGGCGCAGCAGCGCGCCGACCCGGGCCACGAGTTCGCGCATCCGGAACGGCTTGGTGAGGTAGTCGTCCGCCCCCACACCGAGCCCGACCAGGATGTCGGCCTCGTCGTCGCGCGCGGTGAGCATCAGCACCGGAACCGGCCGCCCGGACTGGATCCGCCGGCACACCTCGTGGCCGTCGAACCCGGGCAGCATCACGTCCAGCACGACCAGGTCCGGCTCGGTCGCCGCGAACTGCTCGACCGCGCCGGGCCCGTCCCAGGCCTGGACCACGTCGTAGCCCGTACCGCGCAGCCGGTCGGTGACCGCCTGGTTGATCACCGGCTCGTCCTCGACCACAAGAATCCTGCGCGCCGTTCCGCTGACTGGCATGTTTTGAGACTAGAAGTCCGTCTGCCCGGATTCGGCGGACGACTCGTGAAGGTTCTGTGCAGATCTCCGGTCATCGGTTCGCGTCGTCCCGCATCAGCCGCAACCAGCCGAGCAGCAGCGCGCCGACGGCCCAGCCGAGCATGGTGATCATCGCCGAGGTGTTTGTCATCCCGCGCGACGATGGTTCCCCGAGCAGCAGGAACAACGCGTTGGTGCCTGGCATCAGATCGGCCAGGTCGGTCATCCACCGGTAGCCGAACTGCGGCAACATCAACGGCAGCACGAGAATCAGCAGGAACACCGCGACCAGCGAACCAGCCGTGTTCCGCAGTACGAACCCCAGCCCAGCGGCCAGCAGCGTGCCTGCCCCGAAGACGAACGCGACGGTGCCGAGTACGTCCAGGTCGTTCAAAGGCAGGGTGAGCGCCGGTCGCGCGGCGGTGTAACCGGCCAGCGCGGCCGCCGATGCCAGCAGTACGCCGACGCCCGTGGCGGCCAATACCGTCACGATCGTCCGGGCGAAGAACAACACCGTACGCCGCGGGGTCCACTGCAGCGCCGGCACGATCCCGCCCGTGGCGTAGTCCGACGTGACGGCGATGAGCACGAGCGCGAGCAGGGCGAACTGAGCCGGTACGGCGGTGAAATTCGACGCCACCCAGGCCGAATCGCCTTGTGCGTTGGGATTCCCGTTCGCGTCGAAGCCCGCGACCGTACCAAGGCCCACCATCGTCACGGCCGCCGCGGCCAGGAACCACCAGGTGGCCTTGACCGTCCAGAGCCGGGTCCACTCGGCGGCGCAGGTGCGGGCGAACAACCGTCCGGTCATCGTGCTACCTCCTGGGTGGTCCGGCCGCCGTGGTACTCCACGCTGTCGCTGGTCAACTCGATGAACGCCTGCTCAAGGGATTGCTCGACATCGGACAAGTGATGCAGCGCAACGCCGAGGGCATACGCGAGATCGCCGACCTCAGCCGCCGTACTGCCCTCGATCCGTAGCTCCTGCGGCTCGACGCGTTCGACCACGAGGCCGTGCTCACGGAGACGACTGAGCAGCAGATCCGGCTGGGAGCTGCGCACCCGTACCTCGCGACGGCCCAGGCCGCGCAGGATGTCCGCCGTGGTCGCGTCGGCGATCAACCGGCCGCGGCCGATCACGACCAGCCGGTCGGCGGTCTGCTGCATCTCGCTCATCAGGTGGCTGGACACCAGCACCGTGCGGCCTTCGTCGGCGAGGCGGCGTAGCAGTTCGCGGATCCAGCGCACGCCGTCCAGGTCGAGCCCGTTGATCGGCTCGTCGAACAGCAGCACCCGGGGATCACCGAGCAACGCGGCCGCGATCCCGAGCCGCTGGCGCATACCGAGCGAGTAGCCCTTGATCCGGCGCCGGGCCGCGGAACCGAGGCCGACCTGGTCGATCACCGCCTCGACCCGGCTCAGCGGAATACCGTTCGTCCGCGCGGCGATCCGCAGGTGGTTCCGCCCGGTACGACCGGAATGAACCGCACCCGGGTCGAGCAGGGCGCCGACCTCGCGCAGCGGTTCGGCGAAGCTGGTGAACGGCTGGCCGTTGACCAGCACCGTTCCGGAGGTCGGCCGGTCGAGCCCGAGCATCATTCGCATCGTGGTGGACTTGCCGGCGCCGTTCGGCCCGAGGAATCCGGTCACCAGGCCCTGTTCGACGTCGAAGCTCAAGTCGTCGACGGCCAGCACCTCGCCGTACCGCTTGGTCAGCCCACGTACCTCGATCATCGCTGTTCTCCCCCACAAAAGGCTTCCTTGACTGGCATGCGCCGAGCCTAGAAATCCCCCTGCGCGGGATTGGCGGACAACTCGTGAAGATCCTGTGCAGATGATCCCCGCCAGCTCAACCGCCCACCTGGCACAATCGGCGCCACTAGCCGACAATCGACCCCGCCCGTGCGGCTGAGATGCTGCACGGCGTGGTGGGCTTTCCCGAGGCCTGTACGAACACCTCGCGGTGATCGCCCAGCTGGCAGGAATGCCGAAACTGCGCGGCTTCCTCCCCACCCCGACCACCTGACGCCCGCCCGAACCGTTGACCAGGGCCACCAAGGCCTGGCCGACACCTTCGAGTACGTCGTGGATCGTGCGGTGCTCCTGTTCGAGCCGGTCGGCCACCGGGCCCAGCCGCCAGCCGGCCGATCAGTGTGACCGACCGCCGGGCCGTGCGGGTGGCGCTCACACCCGACGGCCTGACGGCCTGACGGCGGTTGGCTCAGGCTGAGGTGGCGTACGACGGCTGGAGCGCGGTGGCCAGGTCCCGGTGCTTGATGACCTCGTCGACGATGCCGTACTCGTGGGCTCCCTGCGGGGTGAGCACGTGGTCCCGATCGGTGTCGTGGCGAAGGCGTTCGATGGTCTGGCCGGTGTGCTCGGCCAGGATCGACTCGACCTGGCTACGAACGCGAACCACCTCGTCGGCCTGCAGGATCAGGTCCGGGATCGTGCCCTGGCCCCGACCGGCCGGCTGGTGCAGAACGACCCGCGCGTGCGGCAGGATCGCCCGCCGCCCGGGCGCACCCGCAGCCAGTAGCACCGCGCCGGCCGCGATCGCCTGACCGACGCAGACCGTCGCCACCGGCGACTTGATGAACCGCATGGTGTCGTAGATGGCGAGCATGGCGGTCATGTCGCCGCCCTCGCAGTTGATGTACAGGTTGATGTCCTGCTCCGGCTTGTCCGCCTCCAGGTGCAGCAACTGGGCGATCAACGCGTTCGCCACCCCGGCGTCGATACCGGTGCCGAGATAGATGATGCGCTCGGACAGCAGGTGCGAGTAGACGTCCATGATCCGCTCACCCCGCGAGTTCTGGGTGATCACGTTCGGAATCGTGTAGGTGCTCATCGCGTGGTCTCTCCTTCTACCGCGTGCCGCGGCATCACCTGGTCGAACGAGGTGACGATGTGGTCGACAAAACCGAACTCGCGGGCCTCCTCGGCCGTGTACCAGTGGTCGTGCAGCGAGTCCTCGAAAACGGTCTCCATCGGCTGCCCGGTGTCCTCCGAGATCAACCGGAGCACGGTGTCACGGATATGCCGCAGGTCGTTCGCCTGGATCTCGATCTCCACCGCGGATCCCCCGATACCGGCCGAACCCTGGTGCATCAGCACTCGCGAGTGGGCCAGCGCGTACCGCTTGCCCTTCGTCCCGGCGGACAGCAGGAACTGTCCCGCACTGCAGGCCAGTCCCAGCGCGACCGTCGCCACGTCGCATGGCAAGAGCCGCATCACGTCCCGGATCGCCAGCATCGCGGGAACGGATCCGCCCAGCGAGTGGATCCACAGCGCCACGTCGGTGTCGGGATCCTCCGCGGCCAGGGTCAGGAGTTGGGTCGCGATCAAGGTTCCGTTGTCATCGGTCAACTGCCCGTCCAGTACGACGACCCGCCGCCGCAACAACTGCAGCCGGGCCTGCTCACTGAACGAAGGCATCTTGCTCTCATCAGCCATGCCCCCACCATCCACGGCGGCAGACCCCGGAACCCAGCTTTTCTGCTGCCAGCAAGTCTGCTCTCAGGCAACAAGCGTCCGATGAATCCCGACACGCCTGGTCACAAGGGTCCGATGACACGCCGGAGGGTTAGTGCCAGTGAGCCGGTTGGGTGAGGGAAGCGGGGAGTTTGGTGGCGGTTGTGCCTTTGGCGGCGTTGAGCTGGGACTGGGTGAGGAAGAAGGCGCCGGTTAGGTCGGCTCCGCTGAGATCGGCGTCGCGCAGATCCGCGCCGATCAGGTCCGCGCCGCGCAGATCGGCGTCGCGGAGGTCGGCCGCGATCAGGTAGGCGCCGCGCAGGTTGGCCTTGTTGAGGTCGGCGCCGCGTAGCTTCGCCCCGAAGAGGTCCGCGCCGCGCCTGTCCTTCCGCTTTCCCCGGGCGCCGGCGCGCATCAGCTCACTCGTCTTCAGCAGCAGCTGGTTCACCTGCTGGCGATGCGCGGCCACGTCGAGGCCGAGGATCTCGTCCGGCTGCAACCGGGTGAGCTCCTCGATACCGGCCTCGGCGGCGGCGAGTTCCTGCTGCAGGGGTTTGGCGGGCGGCAGGGTTTGGGCCTCGGCCAAATACCAGAGCAGCTCGTGTAGCTGGCGCATCACCGGCAGCAGGTCGAACATCTGCTTCGCGGTGCTGGGCTCATCGCGCCAGCTGCGGCCGCCGTACGTCTTGAGGGAGATCTTCTGCCCGGCGCCGAAGCAGTCGTAGACGGTGCAACCGGCGAAGCCCGACGGCCGGAGCTCCGTATGGATACCGCAGCGGTAGTCGTCGTCCAAGTTGCGGCAGGGCTCGCCGGCGTCCTTGTTGATGGCAAAATCCGCCGACACCGAAAACGTCAGCGCGACACAGCACAACCCGAAACACCGGCCACAATCGGCCCGCAACTCTTCCCGCGACACTCGAACCTCCGCGGCCGAGCCTAGTCGGTGCTGAGCGCGACCTCCTCGGCGGTCAGCTCGATGGTCAGCTCGACCGAACCGGTCGCGGAGCTGATCACCAGGTCCAGCGGCTCGATCGCCTCCGGGATCTGCCGCACCAGCCACAACGCGAACTCCCCCACCGACACCGGGTCATTCGGATCGAACGAGAAAGCGCCCTCCCCCGCCAGCGCCACCCCGACCTGGCCGTCCGGCGCGTCGAAGGAGGCCAGCGCCTCCACCGTCACGCTCGCACCCGTCGCCAACCTGAGGTCGACGCGCGCCTGAGGCCACTGTTCCGCCACCCGCAACTCCTTGATATCGCTCACCGCCCGAATCCACCCACTCGACAGAACACGCCCTCGACGCACCACACGTCATACCCGGTTTCGGCCCGGGTTGCACCTCAGATCTGGTCGGCGTAGTTCTTCGCTCCGGCGGCGGCGATCTCCAGGGCCTCGGCCGCGTACTCGACGGCTTTGCCCGCGGCCTCCAGGATCTGCGTGATGTCCTGGTCGGCGCCGGTGGCGGTGCCCTGGATGAGCGACTGGACCTGGGCGCTGTGCTGGGCGAACTTCGTCTTGAACCCGCCCATGCCCGCGGCGGCCTGCTTCGCCTCGTTCGACACCTGGTACAGGTGCTCCTTCAACTGCTCGACCTCGGACGACACCCCTAGTTACCCTTCCTCGAACCAACCTTGGCCGACCAGAGCGCGGCGGCTCCGATCACGACGACTGCGACGATCAGCGACAGCCACCAGCTGCCTCCGATCGCGGTCAGGACCACCAGTACGGCGAGCAGCGCGCCCGCGACCACCAGACCCGACAGGTACGACATGGTCTGGCCGCGCACCACCAGCAGAACCAGCAGGGCCAGTACGACCGCCACCAGCGCGTCCACCCAGGTCCCGCCGACCACCTTCACCAGCACGAACCCGGCCAGCAGCAACACCGCGGTGAGCAGCTGGTTGCGCCGCAGATCGCGGGCCTCCTGCCGCCGTTTACGGGCCTTGAGCAACAGATCGGCGGTGTCACCGAGCTGCCGGGTCAGCGAGGTGACGGCGCGCTTGGCGGTTTCCAGCGTGTCGATCGGCGCCATCTTGATGGTTGCCTTAGGCCCCAACTTCGACACCTGCACGTCGGCGAGTGTCTGCGCGGCGTACTTCTCCAGGTCGCGGACCTGGCGTTCCAGTTGTTCGCGCCGGTCCGCCGCGGCCTTCACGTTGGCGTTCGCGCTGGAGGTCGCGTTGGCCCGGTTGGTCGCGATCCGGGCCTGGCGCTGCTGCTCGGCCTCTCGCGCGGTGGCCAGCTGCCGCAGCGAGGCGACGTACGTCTCCCAGGGCTGGCTCATCCCGCCACCTGCCCGATGAAACGGTCGACCTCGTCGAAGCGCAACGGCGCGAACGGTACGACGACCGGCGGTTCCGGATGCAGGCCGTCCCAGAGCAGGCCCCGATGCGGTTCGGACGGCCAGCGCACGAGTGGGCCCGCCACGGACTTGACGCCGTCTTGCGGATGCCGCAGGAAAAGGTGGACCGCCACGTTCGCCCGTTTGAAGCCGAGGTGCTCGGTGCAGACGTGCAGGCGGTTCCACCAGGCGAAGGTGATCACGCCACGCGAGGGCCCGTCCTTGACGATCTGCTGCAACGCGTCGGCCGGGCTCTCGAACCGGCCTTCCACGTGCAGGGTCATCCTCGGCACGCTGTGCATTCCCATTCCGATCAGGTACGTCGGACCCGGCACCTGGCCGTCCTTGATGGAGTCGCGCAGGGCGAAAAGGCGTTCCCCGATCGCGTCGGGGTGATCCACCAGTTCGACCGCGCAGCCGAGCCGTTGCAGGGTCTGGACCATCGCGGACTTGCCTTCGCTGGTCGACTCCTCGCCACCCGTACCGTCGATCACGATGAACCGCGGCGGCGCCGGCGATGCCACGGCCGTCGAGATCGCGAGGCCGGACAACGTGCCGAGAGCGTCGGTGGCGCCATCTCCGAGTACGAGTACGCCCGCGCCTGGTTCGGGCCTGACCTCGACCGTGACTGGTTCTTCCGTGACGGCGATCGGCAGCCCAGCCCACGCGTGCACCGTGCCGGCACCGGAAGAACGCGGCCGGGTGGCGAGCACCGTCTCGGCCAGTCGCGCCGGTTCGGCCAAGTTGAACACTCGCGGCGGACGGCTCGACTCGGCCTTGCTCCACAGCTCGTGCCGCAGTTTGTCGAGCAGGTCCCGGTCCGCGAAGCTCACCAGGATGTGCTGGTTGTCGTCCGGGGAACCGAAGTTCGCGTTCAGTACGGCCTCACCGCGGAACTGCAGCTCGGCCGCCGCGGTGTTCCCCGTGCGCAGGATGGCCTGGGAGTCGGTCGGCGTCGTCTTCAGCGCGATCCGGTACGGCACCTGGCCGAAGATCGAGTCGCGCCGGGTGGCGAGCCGTTTGACGCCTTCGATCGTCTGCGTCGCCAGCACCACGTGCACGCCGTACGCGCGACCGAGGCGAACCAGCCGCTCAAGGAGTTTCGCAGCCTCGTCGGCCAGTTCGTCGTCGTCTTCCAGCAGCACCTGGAACTCGTCCAGTACGACGAGAATGCGCGGCGGCCGATCCGGCCCGGCCGGAAGCTCGGAGATATCCGCGAGGCCTTGCGCCTTGAAGACCTCACTGCGGCGGGCCAACTCGTCCGACAGGTGACGCAACACCGCCAGACCGAACGGCCGGTCGCTGTGCACCCCCAGTACGCGGACATGCGGAAGCCAATGTGGACGGCCCACGGCCGGCCCCAAAGCGGAGAACTCGACACCGTGCTTGAAGTCGAGCAGGTACATCTCCAGGTCACCCGGCGCATACCGCGCGGCCAGACCGTGGATGAGCACGAGCAGCAGGTTCGACTTCCCCTGGCCGACGGCACCACCCACGAGTACGTGCGGCAGCGCCGGGTTACCGCTGCGCAGGCGGACCTCCGCCGGGGTGCGGTCGTCGTACCCGATGACGGAGCTCAGTTCGTCGCGGACCGGCTGCCACCAGTCGGCCCGATCTGGCAACGTGCCGGCGAATTCGATGGTGGGCAGTACGGCGCGATCGGCCAGTTCGGCGACCACGTCGCACAGGCCCGCCGCGACATGCGCCTCGAACGGCTCGTCCAGGCGGGCGCCGATCCCAGGCAGGTGCGCCACCTCGACGCGACCACCCGAGATCGTGACCGGCGCGAGCATCTTCAGGAAGGCGGCCGGTTCCACGTCGTGCTCGATCTTCGCGGCTGGATCGTGGTGCACCAGGAAGCAGATCCCGCGATCGGCGGCGGTCTCGGCCAGCCGGATCAGGTCGCGCTGGGCGCGCGCGTCCACCCCGGCCGGGTAGTCGAAAAGCACCAGCAGCCGATACGGATCGGTCACGCGGCCCGTGTCGCGCAGGAGCTGCTCGAAGCTGCGATGACCGAGCTGCGCCATCCGGCTGGCCCGCATCGAGGACACGTCGACCAGACCGGACAGGGTGATCTGCAACTGCTCCTCGGTATGACCCGCGCGAGGCACCAGTTGCGGGTACTTCGTGGTCAGATGCCCGAGCAGACCCATCGCCCCGGTCAGGCGCGGATCGAAGGCGTCCACGCGCAGGCGGAACGGCTCGGCGCTCGCGATCAGGCGCAGGGCCGTGCTCTGCAGCAGGCGATGCGCCGTCTGGCCGCGATCCGAGGTGACTTTCCAGCCGGTGGTGCCAAGCAGCGGCGCGACCACCGGCACGGTGGTGTCCTTGCCGACCGACAGCTCACCGACGCGCGCGTGCGCCGCGACGCCGGCGCCGACGTACTCACGGGACTGCCAGGCCGGGCTCGCCGTATTGAGCGAAGCCAATCCCGGCGCGAGGTCGGCGGCCAGCCGGGATGCCACCGGCGCGTGGCTGTCGATGGCTTCCTGGACAGCGTTTTCGACCACGGAGCGAGCGTCGGGGGTCGCCTCGGGCACCGACCGCAGCGCGATCACGGCCCGTTGATGTTCTACCTCGGCAACACGCCGGGCCTGTGCGGCCAGCGCGTCGACAGCGTCGGCGAGTCCGCGAAGACGCGCCTCGAGGGCTTCCGGTGGCGGTGGACCATGTTTCCCACCTGCCTCATCCGTCACTGCTTACCCCTCACTCACGTGCGTCACACCTGCTTGCCTGAAATATGTCACACCCGGTTGGGGTCCGGACACAGATGGGAGGCCTTTCGAGGCTACCGTCCAGCAGCTGGTACGGCAGCGCGCCCGACGTGTCCCCCGTCCAAGGGCAAAGCCGTCTTCGGGGCTGGTTTCGGCTTGGCTTCAGGGCAGGGTGAATTCCTCGTCCACGCCGACGGCCTTGACCGCCGTGTAGGTGGCGTAACCGTCGGCCAGCCAGGCGAGATCGGTGCCTTCCTCCTCGCGGCCACCGCGTTCCTCGACCGCCACCCGGACGAAGTCGTCGCCGGTCTCCGCGACGGCCATCTGCACCTGACCGAATTCGGCCAGCTTCGCTTTGCGCAAGCCGAGGATCTTCTCCGCCGGCAGATCCGGAACGTTCAAATTCACCACCCAGCCGTCGCGCAGCCCGGGCAGTACGGAGCGGATGTACGCCGCGGCGGCGGCCCAGTTGTGCGAGGCGTCCGCCATCGCGTTGAGCACCTGGAGGCGGTTACCGCCGGTAGAGGCGTCGAGAGGTGAGAGTACGTCGAGCGAGGCCGCCAGCGCGGGCAGTCCGTACGTCGCCGCGGCGAAGGCCGCTCCGACCGTGCCCGAGTGCAGTACGGCGCGGCCGGCGTTCGCGCCGCGGTTGATCCCGGACAGCACGATCTCCGGCTCCGGCCCGAAGGCACCGGCCATCGCCATGATCACGATGTAGCTCGGCGTCGCGGCCACGCCGTACGACGTGACGCCGTCGAGACCGTCGAGCTGGTGCCGCTCGACCACCACGCGGTCGTCGTCGGTGTAGGCGCTCAGCGCGGTACCCATACCGCTGGCCTCGGCCGCGGGCGCCGCGATCACCACCTCGTGTCCGGCCGCCACCGCCTCGATCGCGAGATGCCGCAGGCCGGGCGCGGCGATGCCGTCATCGTTCGTGATCAGCACTCTGCTCATGCGTTCCACCCTATGTCGCGGACCGGGCCGAGGCATCCCGAAGGGCCAGCTTCGCCCCTGCGGCCACCCGGGCCTCGAACTCGTCGGGGCCGAGAGCCGCCCGGGCCCTGGCGGCCGTTCGATCCGCGTCGGCTTGCTCCGGTGCCGACCGCGGCATACCGGCTTCGGCGCGGCCCGAGGTGGTTGCCCCGAGCAACTCGGCAGCAGACTCGTTGCTTCCAGCAACCGCCAGGACGCTGGCCAGACCTTCGAGCGCGAAGGCCATGCTGCGTTTGGAATCGGCCGCCACAGCCGTGGCGTAGGCGGCCTCGTGCAGCGCCCGGGCCTGCGTCAGGTCGCCCTGGAGTTCGAGTACGTAGCCCAGCTCGACCTGTACCAGCGGCAGGTAGAGAGCGCTGTCGCCGGCCTCGTCGATCAACTCGCGCAATCCCCGCAGGGCCGCGTCGAGATCACCGAGCCGGCGCGCGGCGAAGGCCAGCGCGATGCGCGGCAGGACCTGACCGGCGAGTTGACCGTGATCCGCGGCGATCTGCAAGGCGCGTTCGGCGTACCGCCGGGCGGCCGCGTATTCACCGCGCTGCACCTCGATCCATCCCAGGAACGCAAGCCGGCCGGCCACCTCCGGCCACAAGCCGAGGTCTTCGGCCAGGTGCAGGCCGTCCAGCAGCAGGCGTGCCGCCTCGGCGTAGTCGCCCACAAGTTCGGCCCGCGCGCCAAGCCAATCGATCGCCTGCAATCGTCCCCAGAGATCTCCCTTTTCGGTGAAGAGCTTGAGGCTGCGTCCACCGTCGCGAGCGAGCGCGTCCAAATCGCCGCGTACGTGGGCCAGCTTCGCCCGGGACGCCAGTACGGCGGCCTCGCCCCAGCGGTCGCCGTACTGCTGGAACGTCTGCAAGGCGTCGGTCAGCAACTCGTCGCACCCGGCGATATCGCCTAGATCGATCCGGCCGTACGCGAGGAACCACGCGGCTCGGGCCCGGTCGAGCCCGTCGAGCCCGCTGAGATCGACGGCGACGTCTTCCCCGTGCAGGCTGGCGAATCCGTCCTGCCAGGCCCTGATCCGCGCCTTCGCGTCGGCCGGCCCTGCGTTGATCGCCAGCACCGCCGAGATGGCCTGGCGGGCGGTGACGAGGCGGCCACGGACGAACCAGTACCAGGCCATCGACTCGACCAGCCGCAATGCCCGAGCGCCATCACCGTCGGCCACCGCGCCGTCGAGCGCGCTGCGCAGATTGCCCGCCTCGGCGTCGAACCAGGTCAGCGCGCGCCGCTGGTCCGCGCCGTACAACCTCTTCGCGGTTCGCTCGGCCTGGTCGAGGTAGTACCGGTGATGGGCCGCGCGCAGCTCGTCGTACTCCCCCGCTTCATGCAAACGCTCGACACCGTACGCCGCGATCGACTCGAGCAGCCGATAGCGCGGGCCATCGGCGGTGTGCACCGGAACCACCAGGGAGCGGTCGACCAGTCGCGCCAGCACACCTTCGTCCGCACCGATGGCCACGGCCGCTTCCGCCGTACAGCCGTCGACGTGGATCGCGAGGCGGCGCAGGGCGGTTCGTTCCTCGTCGGTCAGTAGTTCCCAGCTCCAGTCGATCATCGCCAGCAGGGTCTGCTGCCGCGGGGCCGCGCCGCGATGTCCCGTGGCGAGCAGCCGGAACCGGTCGTCGAGCCGATCGACCAGCCCTTGTACGCCGAGAGCCCGGACGCGGTTGGCGGCCAGCTCCAGCGCGAGCGGAATACCGTCGAGGCGGCGGCAGATGGTCGATACCGCCTGCGCCGTGGACTCGTCCAGCCGGAACGACCGATCGGCGGCCTGGGCCCTGGCCACGAACAACCTCGCGGCGCCGGACTCGGACAAGCTGGTCAGCTCCGGGGTTTCCGGTACGTCGAGAGGTGGCACGTTCCAGACCACCTCGCCGGGGAGGGCGAGGCCTTCGCGGCTGGTCGCCAGCAGCCGCACGCCGGGTGTTGCCTCTAGCAACGAATCGGCCAGCTCCGCGATCTCGTCGATCAGATGCTCACAGTTGTCCAGGACAACCAACAGTTCGCGCGATTCCACCGCCGCCGTGAGTGGATCCGCCGCCGCCTGCGTCGGTTGGCCGGCATCCAGCGCGGTCAGGATCACCTCGGTCAGCGAGGCCTTCGCATCGAGCGCGCCGGGCGCCTCAACCGCGGCCAGCTCAACCCAGCGAACGCCGTCGCGATACCGATCGATCAACCCGGACGCCACCGCGATCGCCAGCCGGGTCTTGCCGACCCCACCCGGACCGGTCAACGTGACCAGCCGGTGCTCGCGCAGTTGTTCGCGTACGTCGGCGACGGCCTGCTCGCGACCGATCAGCTCGGACCGTTCGGCCGGCAGATTGCTCGTACGGCGATGAGCCTGGGTCATCGTGAGATCGGGGTCCTGGTTGAGCATGGACCGGTGGAGTTCAGTCAGGGCCGGGCTCGGGTCTAGTCCGAGTTCTTCCGCGAGGAGGTTGCGGAGCTGGTCGAACCCGGCGAGCGCCTCGGCCTGCCGCCCCGCGCCGTACAGCGCCTTGAGGTGAATGGCCCGGAGGCGTTCGCGCAGCGGGTTGGCCGCGACCAGGTCGGTCAGCTCGTCCGCCACGCGATGGTGCTCACCTCGTTCGAGCCGGGCCTCGGCATGGTCCTCCCGGGCTGTCAGGCGTTGTTCCGTCAGCCGGGTGATGGCGGCGCGGGTGAACTCGTGGTCAGCGAAATCCGCGTACGCCGGGCCGCGCCAAAGGGCCTCGGCCTGTTCGGGCCGGTTCTGCGCGAGCAATGCCTGGAACTCGCGGGCGTCGATTTGATCCGTCGCCAGCCAGTAGCCGGCCGGGCCCGAGACGACGAGGTCCCGCGCGCCCGGTTCGGCGTCTTCGAGGGCCCGGCGGAGTTGGGAGGCCTTCACCTGGAGGGCCGCGATCGGATTGGCCGGCTGGTCGTCACCCCACAGGTCTTCGATCAGCCGATCGGCCGAAACCGCCCGGCCCTCGTGCACGAGCAGATCCGCCAGCAACGCCCGGACCTTCACCCCGGGAACGGCGACGGCCTCACCCGTGGCGGTCCACGCGGCCACCGATCCGAGCACCCCAAAACGCATAGCCGGGAGACTAGCCCGCCGCCCGTTCATCCCTCGGCCCCTCAGTGCATCGAGCGATAGCGGGCGGCCTTCGCCTGGTTGCCGCAGGTCTGCATGCTGCACCAGCGGCGGCGCCGGCCCCGAGAGGTGTCGAAAAAGAACCAGCCGCACCGGTCACACGCGCGAACCGGCCGGGCCGGCGGGTTCAGCGCGAGCCGGATCGCCCGGAGCGCGACGGCTGAGCACGCCCCCGCCGCAGTCTGTGGAGTCACCGTGCCGTCGGCCGCCACTACCCCGTCCAGATCGGCTTGTGCCATCCCGAGCAGATCGGACAAAGCATCGGTGGGTAGCGGGCGGTCGTGCCTCTGCTCATCGAAAATCCGCCAGAGCAGCCCGCGCAGTTCTCGCGCCTTGCGCAGGGTGGAGCCGTCGCAGCGGCTTTCTGTGGCCGGCAACAGGCCGGCATGCCCGAACCAACTACTCAATGCCTCAGGACTGTCGAGTAGGTCGCGGCCGAGTTCCGGCGTACGGCGGAAGACGGTGTTCGCGAAGTCCAGCGCGAGATCGCCGCCGACGAAGTGGTCATCGGTCCACTGGGTGGTGTCGGTCATCGCAAGGCTGGGACGCGTACGTCGTTGACGAAGGTGACGAGCAGGTCGGCCACTTCGGCGGCGTGCGTCTCCAGGAGCATGTGGCCGCCGTCGTAGATGTGCGCGTCGAGCGCGGCCATGTCCCGGTGATAGGCCAGCACCTCCGCTATGTCGAAGAACGGGTCGTGCCGGCCCCAGAGCAACAGGCACGGCGGCTGGTGCTCCTGGTGGTAGGCGGCGATGTCCGCGAACCGGGCGACGTGGTTGCGGTAGTCGTAGAAGAGCTGGAACTGGAGGTCGATATTGCCGGGGCGCGAGAGCCGCCCCCAGTCGAGATGCCAGGACTCAGGTGGTTGTAGCTCGCGCAACTCCTGCCGCAACCCGCCGAGGTACTGATCGCGCGTCCCGGGAAAGTTCAGCCACTCGGGCAGAGCGGCCCGATTCTCCTCGCTCGGATCGGCCCAGAACCGGCGCGGCGCGTCCCACGCCTCGTTCAAACCGTCCTCATGGGTGTTGCCGTTTTGAACCACGAGGGCCAGCACGCGCTCGGGATGGCGCATCGCCAGGAAGTAGCCGACCGGGGTACCGAAGTCGGTCACGTACAGCACGTAGCGCTCGATGCCGAGGTCGGCGACCAGGGCCTCGATCACGTACGACAGTCGCTCGAAGGTGTAGTCCGTTGGCGCGTCCGAGAACCCGAACCCGGGCAGGTCGGGAGCGATGACGTACGCGTGCTCGCCGAGCGTGGGCATCACCTCGCGGAAGGAGTACGACGAGGTGGGGAAGCCGTGCAGCAGCAGTACCGCCGTGGACGAGGGCACCCCCGCCTCGCGGTAGTGGATCTGCAGCCCGTCCGCCTCGCGAGAACGGTGTCGCGTCTTGGCCGAACGCATCAGGGATCTCTCCTCTCATCGCATCTGAGTAACCCTTTATTAGGCTATTAATGGTTACTCGACTTCAGCTTACGACGGCCGGCCGGGTGAGCGAAAGGATTCGGTAAGTGGGTCGGGGTTAAGTGGTGCCAACGAACCGGAAGGAAGGAGGCACCGAGATGGACTCGGCGGAGAAACTGCGGCTGGCGGTCATCATCGGCAGCACCCGGACCGGCCGGTTCGGGCCGACGGCGGCCGACTGGTTCACCGCCCGGGCCCGGCGGCGGCACGACCTGGAGGTCGACGTGATCGACCTCGCCCAGGCCGGCTTGCCAGCGGAGCTGAACGATCTCGGCGACGAGGTACCCGAGCCGGTGGCGGCCCTGGCCCCTCGGCTCGCCGCGGCGGACGCCTTCGTGCTGGTCACCCCCGAGTACAACGGCAGTTTTCCGGCGCCGCTCAAGACCGCCATCGACTGGTACTACCAGGAGTGGCACGCGAAGCCGGTCGCGTTCGTCTCGTACGGCCGGGAGTCCGGAGGCCGCCAGGCCGTCGCGCAACTCCGGCTGGTTTTCACCGAACTGCACGCCGTCACGATCGGCAACCACATCGGGTTGCCGAGCTACTGGGACCGCTTCGCCGCCGATGGCACGTGGCCCCGCCCCTCGCCGGACTACGAGGCCGCGGTCAAGACCACCCTGGACCAGCTGTCCTGGTGGGCAACCGCACTTCGCACGGCCCGCACCACTCATCCGTACAGCCCTGAGATCTGGAGATCATCATGAGGAAGCTCATCGAGTCCACGTACGTCACCCTCGACGGCACCATCAACGAACCGCAGAACTGGAGCCTGAAGTACTTCGACGACGAGTACGCCAACTACGCCGGCGAGCTGCTCTTCGGCGCCGACGCCCTGGTCCTCGGCCGCGAGACCTACGAGGGATTCGCCCCGGCCTGGATGTCGCGCAGCGGTGACCCGTTCACCGATCGCATCAACGAGATGCCCAAGCACGTCGCCTCGACCACGCTGACGGGCGACCTCGAGTGGAACTCGACCGTGCTGCCCGGCGACGCGGTCGAGGCCGTTCGCGATCTGAAGGCGCAGGACGGGAAGAACCTGATGAAGTACGGCACCGGTTCGTTCTCGAAGGCACTGCTGGCGGCGAACCTGGTGGACGAGTTCCACTTCTGGGTCTTCCCCGTCATCGCCGGTCGCGGCGACCGGCTGTTCGACGGCCTCGACACGACCCACTTGCAGCACCTGGGCAGTACGACGTTCAAGTCCGGCGTCGTAGTCCACAAGCTCGGCCCTAAGAGCTGACCGCTGTCACGCGGACGACTTCGACCCGGCGGCGCCGTACATCGGGAGCGAGAAGTGGAACGCGCCACGCGCCGCCGCCTCGGTCAGGCCGGTCTGGAACGCCTTCGCCTCGTCAGGCGTTATGACACCAGCTGCGACGGAGGTCGGGATCATCACCTGGAGGAATCCCTCGTTGGCGCCTTCCTGCGGCTCGATCCAGGTCGCGGCGGTCTCGTCGTCCACCGGCACTCCGGCGTCGGCGAGCAGCCCGCGCAGCTGGCGACCGGCGAGCGGGTTCGCGGACTGGCTCATCAGGTGCGCGGTTCGTCGCGTCCCCCTCCACGTACTCGATCTCGTGGCTCACAACAGCCTGCGGGTGGATCTCGCCGGCGCGGCGGAGCGCCTCCTGGCGAAGGCCCGGGCCTGGTTCGACGCCGGCCGCGCGACCGGTGATGGCGTGCATCGCGACGACCTCTTCGCCCGTACCAGATCCGACGTCGAGCACTGCGGCCAGCCGGGCCGCGTCCTGCTGCTCGATATCGGCGGTACGGAACGAGCCGAGGTGTTCCCGGTCTTCGGTACTCATGGGTCAGTATGTCGCGCCGGGCCGACGCCAGAGCAGGGAATATCGCCAGTACATCCGGCGCTGGATTCGCACTCCCGGCATCAGCTCGCCGGCCACCTGCTGGATCTCCGCGAGGGTGTCCTTCGGGTCCTTGATCGGCATGCCGTCGTCGTGCGGCTTTCCCGCCTTCCCCCGAGCGGCCAGGTACGCGCCCATCGCGGCATTGCCCGCCAGGTTCGCGATCTCCATTGCCTTGTCGGTGGCCTTCGCGGCACGGTAATGCCCGATCACGACGAGTACGCCGTTAGGTCGTACGAGCCCAGCGAGGCGGGTCAACCCGTCGCGAAGCGGGAGGTGGTGAAGACTGGAGACGGCCGTGACGACGTCGTACCCGTCGGGGTGAAGGTCGGCCTGGAGTACGTCGCCGAGGATCCAGCGGATGTTGCCCCGCGAGGCGCTGACGTTCTTGGCCTGGTCGATCATGACGGGTGAGGCGTCGATCGCATCCACGTGTTCGGCCCGCTCGGCGAGGCGGCGAGCCAGCACACCGTGCCCGCAACCGACGTCGAGCATTCGCCCGCCCTGTCGCGGAATCTGGTCCAGCAGCCAGTCATGGTAGTAGGCGTTGTGATCCCACTGAAGTGCGCGCGGCAACGGTGGTATCCACATGTGAACCGATCGTAGCCCGCGTGCGTCTCACCCCCCATGAGCCAGCCTGTCTATGACAAGAAGGACCAGTTCGACAAGGTCGCGTCCGGCCTGCTGCAGGGCGAGACGGTGATCGCGGTGTACGACGCGATCGGTACCGGCACCGGCTTCATCGGCCTGACCGACCGGCGCGTGATCATCCAGGACAACTCGTTCGCCGGGAAGCGGACGGCGCTGACCTCGATCCCCTACGCCAAGGTGCAGAGCGTGTCGTTCATCGCGGACAAGTCGATGTTCGGCAAGTGGGCCTCAACCTCGGAGATCGCGATCCAGGCCGGCGGCCGTTCGTACGAGGTGGCCTTCCGCGGCAACGACAAGGCCAAGCACTGCCACGACGTCATCCTCTGGAAGATCAGCTGAACCGCGCCAGGTAGTGCCAGACCTTCTTGACGTCCTGCGGATCATGCTCCCGTACGGCCTTGCCGATCACGTACGGGTCCAGCCAGCCGTGCTCGGCGATCCGCAGGCCCAGGTCGACGTACTGCTGCCCGCGATAGTCCGGGTGCTTGACCAACTCGTCGACGTGGAGGCGGAAACCCGGATGCCACTCGATCAGGCAGGGTAGTTCGGCCGCTACCGCTTCGACTTCTGTGCCGCGGTAGCAGGGGTCGAGTACGAGGGCCTCGACGTCGGTATCAAGGCGGACCGGTCCATGGGTCTGGGCCTCGATGTAGTCGTTGAGTTCGTCGTACTCGTGCGGGTCGTCGGCGGTGAGCGCGGCCTGGCGGTCGGCCTCGGCCAGGGCGATCAGCGGCATGCGGTCGGCGACGCCGAAGGCCGTCGGCTCCAGCCAACTGTCGGGATAGCAGAAAGTCGACCTGTGGACCGCCTCGGCCGTGAGGCGGAAATGCGCCGAGCCGAATCGCGGGGCGGCACCGACGGACCTCCGCCGGAAGTTCAGCGCGCCGTACACGGGACGCTCCCGCGGCGGCGAGTCGTCGTACACGCCGCCGAAAATCCGGCTCTCCCACCGCCATCGATCGCCGCCCGGATGCGCGGTCAGACCGCCGTTGCTGGTGGCGGTGGCGAACTGGGACAGGTAGACGCCGTCGGCAACCAGCTTCGCCAGCATGAGCCTGCCATCGTGGAGTCGATCGGGATGGAAGTTCAGCGTGATCCGAAGCTCTGGGTGCACCGGCGATCCGGATTTCACCTGGCCCGCCACATGCTCGATGGCCCGCTCGCTCGCTGTCACATTCGACATTCTGACCCGTTGTGGCAGCATGTGCCGGTGTATTTCGTCGGGGTCGATCTCGCCTGGGGGTTGAAGGGCATCACCGGGCTCGCCGTGGCGGACGAGTCGGGACGGTTGCTCGCGGCGACGGAACGACGTACCGACGACGAGATCCTCGAGTGGTTGCGCCCGTGGACCGACGGGCCCTGCCTGGTCGCGATGGACGCGCCCCTCGTCGTACGGAACGCTACCGGCAACCGGCCGTGCGAGAGCCTGGTGACGAAGTACTTCGGCAAGTACAACGCCGGCTGCCACTCGTCCAGCCTGGCCTTACCGCATTTCGCCGACGGCGGCCGGGCCTACCGCCTCGCCCTGGAGCTCGGCCTGCGCGTGGATTCCCTCGAACGCGTCGAACGCCAGGCCGTCGAGGTCTACCCGCATCCGGCGATCGTGGCGTTGTTCGGGCTGCCGAAAATCCTGCAGTACAAGGACAAACCCGGCCGGGACGCGTCGTACTGCCGTAGCGAGCTTCTCCGCCTGCTCGACTTTCTAGAGGGTCTACCGCTGTTAGACGTATCGCGCTGCGCGGACTGGGACCGCATCCGCACGGCGGTATCACTGGCAACGCGCAAGGTCGAACTCGCACGCGTCGAAGACTCGATCGACGCCATCGTCTGCGCGTACATCGCCCACTACGCCCACCACCAGCCCGACGCCGTACGCCCCATGGGCGACGCGGAAACCGGCTACATCCTCACCCCGGTCACCCCCGACATCGCCACCCGCTACGACGCCGCCCTCCCCCACCCCAGCCCCGCCTAGCCGCCGCCCCGCCTAGCCCTTGAGTCGTCGAGTCGTCGGACGGTCCTGGCTTCGAGCCGAAGTCGTCCGGCTGGCTCCGCGATCGGCCTACTTCGCGGGGACGGCCTACTTCGCAGGGATGTAGGTGTAGCTGCAGCTCGCCATCTCGGCCGGCCCCTTGGCCGTCTTCGTCGACACAACCTTCTTGTTGACGATGATCGAACACGTGATCGTGCCCTTCTCACTACCACCGTTGAGCGCATTCATATTCACGTGCCCATTCGGCGGCACCTTGATCGACGTCTCGTACGGCGGCGGCACCGACACCCCACTCGAAAACCCAGGCGGCCCGTTATTGATCGTCAACGTGACCTTCTTACTCGTCCCCGTGATCTTGAACGTCACCAACACAGACGGCTTCATCGGCTCGTCCTTGTTGTTGCCGGCCTTGGTGCTCAAGTAGACGACACCCGCCGTACACCCACCGATCATCAGCAAAAACACACCAAGCAGGATCAGCACCACCTTGCCGAACCCACCACTCTTGCGCCCTTGCCCAGCCACCGGCGGCTGATACGCGTTATAAGGCTGCTGCCCGCTCAATCCCATCTCCCAACCGAGACAAACCCCAACCCCTAACCATACGCACGCCCCGACGCCCATCGATCTGCAACTTCCTGCAACCTGCCCACGCCGCCCACCACCGCGCGCTCAACAGGCTGCATCTGGGCCAATGACTCACCCCGCCGTCGCCCTACCGCCCCCTTGGCAGAAGCCAGGCCACGTCGCTTCCGTCGAGGCGAACGTGCTGGGTGCAGCCGTCAATGGTGAGACTGAATTTCTCACGCGACGGGCGACCGAGCTCGTCCCATTGCCTGTGCGCCTTCTCCACCGAATCCCACAGCCGTCGAGATCCGCCTTGGGCGACTGTGTTGTCATCGAGTCGGACCCACGAACCGTCGGGATGGGTGAAGATGGCTATCCCGCTGTCCAGTTTCGTTAAGAACCGCAGATCCGGCACGACCGCAGACAGCACGAAGCGAAAGTCACTGTCGAACCAGACCATCTCATCGAGATCAGTGGCCCGAGTCGACGCGATGGCCGATTTGATGTCAGCGATCTGGACCGCGAGATCGCTCTGTCCTGGCGTAGGGCGTAGCGACATAAAGAACGCGCCTCCCGGCAAGAACCGGCCTTCACCTTTCCGGCCCGGGGCGACGTCGATCACCGCAACACCGGTAGCAATCGGTGCCACGATGCGCCCGCCGGGCCGGACTTGATCAAGCCAAGTCTCCGGGACTGAGTCGGGGGCGCAAGTGGCGATGATCCCGTCGTACGGCGCATCGCTGGGCCAGCCGCCAGCGCCGTCACCGACCACAAGTGTCGGGTGATACCCAATCGACGCCAACCGAGCCTTCGCGTCATTAACCAGGTCCGCGGCGATGTCGATGCTGACCACATTGCTGTCGCCAAGGCGGTGACTCAGCAGACCGGCGTTATAGCCGGTGCCGGTGCCGATCTCCAGGACCCGATCACCGTCGGCCGGATCGAGCGCCTCCAGCATCCGAGCCATCAACGACGGCACCGTGCTGGACGACTTCACATCCGGCGAAACCACCAGCAACTGATCGGCGTACACCCCGTGCAGCCATTCGTCCGGAGTGCTTAAATCGACAGCCGGTTGCTCGGTCCGTGACTGGCGATAGAACACCGGCACGAACACATGCCGTGGCACGTCAGCAAAAGCCGCCCGCCACGCAGACGAGGTCACAGCCCCCTCCGTGATCAGCCGCTCGGCCAACTCCGCACGCAGCCTCGCGGCCTCGCGCTCAATTGTTGCGCCGCTCACCCAATGGCACCTTTCTCCAGCAAGTCCGCCAATGCCGCACTGATCGGATGACCGACTTCTTCCTCGATCCAGGCCCACTGCCCATTCGGGTTCAGCTCGATGAAGACCCACTGGCCGTCAGGTCGCACGATGAAGTCAAACGCCCCGAACACCAGCCCCAGCCGGTCCATCATCGCCCCGACCGCAGCCGTGATCTTGGAGGGCGCCTCGATCGCGGCGTACCTGACGCGACGACTATGCGCTCGGATGTCGAGCTCACCGTACGGGTCATCGGGCTCGATCGCCGCCGAGAAACACTGCCCTCCGACATACGTCAATCGGACCTCGTAATCGCGCTCCACAACTTCCTGGAAGAGATGTGCTGTCGCCGTAATGCCGCCATCTCCCCAATCTGCCTCGGGAACCTCCGTCGTATAGAGCAGACCCGGGCCCTTTACGTCGTCGACGTAGCGAACTATCGACAACGACTTGGTGATGATCCGCCCCATCTCGGTACCAAACGCGACGACGTCTTCCGGACGGTTGGTCACCAGCGTTCTCGGCGTCACCAAGCCGACGGCGGACGCGATCGCCAATTGGTAAGGCTTCATCCTTGCATCGGCCATCCGGCCTGGCTGATTGACCCAAGTCACGCCTGGCAGCGCCGCGAGGAGGCCGAACACCGCGTGCCGGGCCTGAGACCGTACAAACGCGTTCTCCGACTCCGACAGCCCGTCTGGAGTCTTGAAGTCAGACGGGCGGCGGTAATACACCGCCTTAACCTCGGCTAGGTCAGCAGCCCGCAGCGGTCCGAGCACTTCACCACGCCAGGAACCGTCGAACCTGGCCGACAGATCAAGCGTGTTGGGAAAGTCGCCGGGATCGAGTCGCCAAAGAGCGACACCTCGCTCGTTCAGGTGCGCTAGAACGAAGTCCGCGGTCGCATCGCACACCTCGGTCAGCACCAGAACACGAGGGCTCGGACCACTGCGGGGCCTCATCAGTCGTCTTCTCCGTAGTCAAGGCTGATAGGGGTTTGACCATCGCTTTCAAACTGGCTACGCGTGCCCGCCGATATCAGTTCGCGTAGCGGCCGGTCACCCACGTATCCGATCTGCGAATCCGGATCCAGATTCACCAACTCCCGCTCGTGCTTCGAGCCCGGCTCCCAGCGAGCCACCGATAACCCGAAAGGACGAACAGCAGCTTGGCCAACGAATTCACTCGGTCTGCCGAGAGGGGCGCGCTCGGTATCCAAATCTACGATCATGCTCATGGCTCATCACTCCAAACCCAGCTGTAGCGAACTGTTCACAGTCTGTAGTGGAGTGATCTGTCTCACTAGTGGCACCCTTAGTGGCAGGCCTGCTGCGTACCGCCACCGCCGAGGCATCATGGTGGAGTGACAACCATCGGCGAGCTCATCAAGGACTTGCGCACAGCCCGGGGCTGGTCGCAATCTCGCCTTGCCGATGAGCTCAGCAAGTCCGCTGGAACCACCATCGCCCGCGAGTACATCTCCCGCCGCTGGGAAAGCGGCCGCCATGAACCAAGCCCATTCTGGCTCCGGCACCTATCTGCCGTCCTGGATGTCCCCTTGACCGTCCTGGAGCACGATTCCGTGAAGCGCCGAACGTTCCTTACCGATGTTGCCGCCACAGCAATTGCCCCCGTTGTCGCATCCGACCTGATTGCAGAGGGCTTCTCGGCTCGACTGAAGAACGCCGGACCCAGCGTCGACGACTGGGAAGCCAAGCTCGCCACCTACGGCACCGACTACATGAGCTTTGGAGCCGCTGACATTCAACGCCGGCTCGCCAACGAACTCGTCGTTCTACAGCAACAACTCGATCAGCCGCGGCTATGGTCAGTGGCAGCTAGGCTGATGACGCTCTTCGCCAAAACCTTCCCGGGTTCGGACGGAGCAAAAGCTGTTACCTGGTACCGGCTCGCAGCAGAAGCAGCCGATCGCTCCCAAGACGAAGAGGCCATGGTCTGGGTTCGCGGCCGAGCATCACTCGCCCTCGGGTACGAGGGTGCCTCCCTTGGCGTGGCGCGCGTCCTGGAGACCCAGGCGTCCGCGATCAGCGATAAGCCGTCGAACGGCCTCCTCAACGCGGTCTGGGCGGATGCTCATATCAAAGCGCTATCTGATGACCAGGACGGTGCGCGGCAAGCCCTCTTGCAAGCACAGCGCCTATTCGAGAAGGCCGGCTCGGAAGAGCCGACGGACTACGCGATCCCGTGGTGGCGTCACAACGTTCACATCAGCCTGCTCGCAGCCCGACTAGGCGACGAGAAGGTTGCTTTGAAAGCGCAGGAGGACGGCGCGGCGGCGATCCCCGAATCGATGCCCAGATTCCATACTCACCTGCAGATGCACCGCGGCCTCATGATGGTCCGCGCCGGCGACCGGCCCGGCGGAATTGCCACCGCCCAACACGCCCTCGACCTGCTCCCTCCGGAGAAGCACAGCCTCACTCTGCGCATGCTAATGAACGAAATCAGCGCTCCCGTACCAGCCGCCTAAGGTTGCAGCCCGCGCTACTCGCTGTCTCCACCTTTGCGCAACTCGACATTAACCGAGTTGCGTTTCATCGGCGTTGCGACCTACTCCAGACGTCGCACCTGTGGCCGCTGCCACCCAATGCGACCGCGCCAATGCGCCGGACTCACTAGTCCGTCGGTGGAATGAATACATTCTGATAATGCCATTCAAAGAACTCGGCTGACTGCGCAGTGTGGGCGCTGCAGTTGGCGCCTGCGAGTTGAGTTAGTCGCTCGGAAAGTTCACCCTGGACGAACTTGGCCTCTGTTCGAGCGATGACTCGATCCGCCCTGACAGCTAAGTAGCCGAGCTCGAACAGAGCATCGCAGCCGAGTATGCACGCGAGCATCGCAACCCGACCTAAACTGCGGCGTTCTTCTGCAGTACACGCAGACCTGCGTTTAATGTGCGCTGCGACCAGGAAGCGCGCTGGGAGAGTCTTGCCGCATATGGCACAGTCAGCGACCTCGGCCGTCCCGAGCAGATGCCGCCGCAACGCGCCCTGCTCACCACGTGATTCACCAGCGCGAATTCTGGCAAGGTCCCCCTCAAAGCGAAGGTCCTCTAGCTTACCTCCGGCCAGCGGTGCAGCCGAGATCTCAACTACCGGCGGTTCACCCGCTGAGAAAGCGCCTGGCAGCGCGAGCAATACGGCGGCGACGAGCACTCGCCCTTCGCCAAATTCGGTCTCGCCTACCGTGACCTGACCGAATCTCTCCAGGCTATTCAAGGCGCGCTGGACCTCTGCGATTTCTACATCAATGTCAAAAACAGCTTCACCCACAGTAGCTATAACTGCTGACTCGTTGATGCTCTTGATGAGACAAGAAACTCCGCCGGGAGCGCTAAGTTCCACACCGACTAGTCGACGGAGAAGTAGGTCTGCAGATTCATGTCCCGCCGGTTGTGCGAGCACTTCCGCGGCAGTAACCCCTGAGCTTCCACCCTCGAGCCCGCTCTGAGCCACTAAGGACGCGAGGCTCTGCCCGTACTCAGAATCTAGCGGGAATAGGTAACCTTGATTTACGCCGCCCTTCACATTGAAAGGCCCGCCTATCGTTGCCCGCTTGTCCGGATCCGGCAAGTCGCTGAATGGAATCGGATCCACCAGAGCGCGGTATGCAGTGTGGATTCGCCATCCGTCTTGCGCCCAATCTGGCGGTAGGCTCACAGGGCGCCCACTCTCGATAGCCTCGGTCGCAACCTTGCTTATCGCTTTGATTTTTTGTTCATGGTAATGGAAAACAACGTCGTTGGGACGAACATCCAGCATCGACTGCCAGTGGCTCTGGCGCCCACCAGTTTGCGTCCGAAGCGGCGCCCAGAGAATGCCCGCCTCTCGCTCTTCGGTATAGGTCCTTCTTTGATTGACCCACCAGTACCGCATCTTCCCCCTCAGAATTCAGCGTGTCTGCCGCTACATCTTCGCAGCTAAGGGGACCTGCGGCAGGCGTGTCAGCAAGTTGGGGTGTTGCTTAGTTGAGCGTCAAGCATGCCCAGTAGGGCGTCGGCGGCGAGGGTGGCGGTGGGTTCGGCTGAGGTGGCTACGGAGACTTGCCAGCGGTCGGTGGCGTGGGGTTCGAGGGGGATGGTGGCGTGGGTGAAGCCTTTTTTGGCGGCTATGCGCTCGGGGACGAGGGCTACGCCTAGGCCGTGACTGACCAGGGCCAGGAGGGTGTGGACGTCGTTCACTTCGAGGGAGACGGGGTGTTCGATGGCGGCGGCTTCGAAGGCACGGTCGGTGATGGCGCGGGCTCCCCAGGTGCGGTCGAAGTCGATGAAGGACTCCCCCGCCAACTTCTCCAACGCGATCGGGCCGCCGCCGACCAAACGGTGATCCGGCGGGCAGACCAGGACCATCGACTCGGACGCGAGTGGCCGGAGGGTCACGTCCGGAACCGGCTCGCCACCCGTAGCGACAAAGGCCACGTCCAGCCGTCCCGAGGCGAGTTCCTCCAGCATCGGGGTGGAGCCGCCCTGACGGACGGAGATCTCTACGCCGGGATGAGCCGCTCGGAACTGGGCGAGGATCGCCGGGACGTTCACGACGCCCAAGCACTGTTCTAGGCCTACGGAGAGGGAGCCGCGGAGTAGGCCTTGGACGGCGGCTACGGCTTCTCGGGCGGCTGCGGCGCTGGCGAGCGTACGGCGGCCTTCTACCAGGAGGGCGCGGCCGGCTTCGGTTAGTTCGACGCTGCGGGTGTTGCGGACGAAGAGCGAGGCGTGGAGTTCGCGTTCGAGTGCGCGGATCGAGGCGGAGAGGCCGGACTGCGAGATCGACATCGCCTCGGCGGCGCGGGTGAAGTGCCGTTGCTCGGCGACGGCGACGAAGTGTTCGAGATGCCTCAGCTCCATAACGGCACAGTACCGGTCATTAAGAAGCTCTTGCGATCGAACCTAGTTGATTCTCCTGTTGGACATCTCATCCGCCGTGACGGAGGTTGGACCTATGGACTACACGCATCTCGGCCGGACCGGCCTTTCCGTCAGCCGTCTTTGCCTTGGCACGATGAACTTCGGGCCGGTTACGCCCGAGCAGGACTCGTTCAAGATCATGGACGTCGCGCACGAGAACGGGATCAACTTCTTCGACACCGCGAACGTATACGGCCGCGACAAGGGCAAGGGCGCGACCGAGGAGATCATCGGCCGCTGGTTCGCCCAGGGCGGTGATCGGCGTGAGAAGACTGTGCTCGCCACCAAGGTGTATGGCGACATGTCGGACCGTCCGAACGACGCCAAGCTCTCGGCGCTCAACATCCGCCGTGCGCTGGATGCGAGCCTCAAACGACTTCAGACCGACTACATCGACCTCTACCAGTTCCACCACGTTGACCGGGCTACTCCCTGGGACGAGATCTGGCAGGCGATGGAGGTCGCCGTACAGCAGGGCAAGATCCTGTACGCCGGAAGCAGCAATTTCGCCGGCTGGCACATCGCCCAGGCTCAGGAGGCTGCGGCCCGTCGCAACTACACCGGCCTCGTGAGCGAGCAGTCGATCTACAACCTGCTCAAGCGCGAGATCGAGCTTGAAGTGATTCCGGCGGCTCAGTCGTACGGTCTCGGCATCATCCCGTGGTCGCCGCTCAACGGCGGTCTACTCGGCGGGGTCATCCGCAAGGACCACCAGGGCGTACGGCGTCTTGAAGGCCGTTCGAAGGAAGCGGTCGAGGCCCTTCGTCCGCAGATCGAGGCCTACGAGGACTTCGCGGCGGAACTCGGCCAAGAGCCCGGCGATATCGCCCTCGCCTGGCTGCTGGCTCAGCCCGCCGTCACGGCCCCGATCGTCGGCCCGCGCACGCTGGAACAACTCGAAGCCGGCATCCGCGCCCTCGACCTCCACCTCGACGACAAGGCCCTCGCCCGCCTCGACGAGATCTTCCCGGGCCACAAGCCCGCCCCGGAGGACTACGCCTGGTAACCCGGCCCCCGCAACCGCCCGTACGACGCGAATCTTCACGTCGTACGGGCGTTGTGCGTTAGACGGAGCGGGATTGGAGGGTGGCTTTGCGGGCGGCTTTTACTACCGCCGGGTCGGGGTGGTGGGTGGCTAGGGCTTGCAGGACTTCGGCGGCGGCTGGGTGGGTGGTGTCGGCCAGGCCGGCGATGTGGTCGAGGCTGCGGGGGTCCTCGAAGCCGAGTTCGGCGGCGGCTTCGCGCTGGGTTTCGTCGTCGGGGCCGAGTACGGCGACGAGCATGTCGGCGAAGAGCCAGCTGGACTCGGCCGGCGTCAGCTCGGGCGCGGAGAGACCTGCCTCCGTGAGCCAGTTGATGGCGTGGGGGCGGACCGAGGGGTCGTCGAGCTTGGACCGTACGGCGTCCTCGGCGGCGGCGCCTACGCGTTGCAGCAGGGCGAAGGCGCCGGAGCGGTCGTCGGGCGTACCCGTGGAGGCGAGCGTGACGAGCTCGTCGGCCGCGGCAGACGGGCCTACGGCATCGATCCACTCGTGCACGAACGCCTCGCGCTCGCCGTCGTCCTCGAAGACCTGCGCCATCTCCATCACCTGGACCGGGCTCGCCTCGGCCAGGTCGGTAATGACGGGCGCGTCCACGCCCACGCTGCCGAACCAGCAGCTGAGGCCGAACTGCCCCAGCGGCGTCGACTGGAACAACTCGCCGTCGGTGAGAACCACGCCGAGGTCGAGCAGCCGGCTCATCAGGTACGAGACGGCGTCGGCCGCGTCTTCGCCCGTGCCGTCCATCTCCACCGCCGTACCGACGAGGTCCTCGAAGGAGACGACCGGTTCGAGGTGCAGCATCATCAACAGCACCGGCAGGGCCTCGGAAGGCTCGTCCGCCGGGTAAGCCGTCTCGATGTCCCAGTCGACGATGTCGGCCCAGACGTCGAGTTTGTCCTGGTCAGTGCCCTGCTCGAGCACGGCCAGGGCCGGACCGGCAACGGCCTGATCGCTTTTCAGCGTGAGGAGTTCGGCGTCGACGGCGGCAGCCCAGCCGACAAGCAGTTCGTCCAGGCCGAGGCCCAGTTCCTTGGTGCCGGCCTCCACGTCGTGTGGGTCCAGCTCGCCGTCGTTATTGACGGAGCGGCCCTGCCCCCACTCGGCGAGCCGCTTGAGCTCGGTGAGGCGAAGGCTGGCCAGCGCGAGCGGAGCCAGGTCGGATTCAGCGGGTAGCCGGACAGCGGGGAGCCGGAGAACTTCGGGCTCGGTCATCAGAAGTCGCCTCGATCGGTTGCGAATAGCCTTACCGAAGCGAGCATAGCCAGCTTGCCTCACAAGCACGGCTCGGGCGATTGATAACGAAGTGCAAGCAATGGCGGCGGTGTTGCGTCCGGGTGGCCTATGACTCTGCGAGGCTGTACGCCTACGGAGAGGGGTCTCGGTGTTCCGACGACGCGGTCACGATGCGGTTGTGCTCTTGTTCGCCAGCGGCCTGGTACTGGCCGGATGCGCCGACGTCGACGCGTCCCCGCCCGCGGGCTCCACCCCGAGCACAAGCAGTACGACGCCCCAGCCGCCCACTGGCAGCGTGACGCCGACGGTCGAGCCCACCACGGCGCCGACCGCCACCCCCACCAGGGCGACCTCAACCGCCACGCCCAGCACAAAGCCGAGCGCGCAACCGAGCCCGAAGCCGAGCCCGAAGCCGACCGCCAAGCCCACCAAGTCGGCCGAGGCGGCAGCGAAGGCCAAGGCCCTGCAGGTCGAGCGAAAGCTGGAGGCCTTCGGTTACCCCGTCGGTACGGTTGACGGCAAGATCACCCGTCGCGCCCGGCAGGCCCTGTGCGCGTGGCGCGAGACGGTCGGCCTGCCGATCAACCGCGGCCCGCTCACGCAGCGCGACATCAACTCGGTCCTGGGCGCAAGCGCGAAGCCGGTAGCCACCCGCGCCTCCGGGCTCTACGTGAACAAGACGTGCCAGGTGCTGTTCCAGATCAGCGGTAAGTCGTACAAGCGGATCGTGTGGGTCTCGTCCGGTTCAGCCGGCTACGACACCCCGAACGGTACCGGCAAGGTCTGGCGCAAGTGGGCCGGCAAGCACGAGAGCAGCCTCTACGAGGAGGCGTTCATGTACGACTCGATCTACATCTTCAAGAACCGCCCGGGCATCGCCCTGCACGGATCCCGCACCAACAGCCTCGTGCACTCCTACCCCGCCAGCCACGGCTGTGTCCGGGTATGGCGCCCGGACATCCACCGCATCTTCGACGAGACCCCGATCGGCACCCGCGTCACCGTCTACGGCAAGGCCTAACCGCTACAGCCACCCGGCCAGGTTCGACGCTCTACGAGAGCTTCGATGGTTGCGGCTAGGGATAGGAGGCGCATATCGGTGAAGCGGGGCGAGGCTAGTTGAAGGCCGATGGGGAGGCCTTCGCGGGAGTAGCCGCAGTTGACCGATACGGCCGGGTGGCCAGACATGTTGTACGGCACGGTGAAGGCGATGTGCTCGAACGGCTTGAGCGGGTCGTCGGTCGGGTAGGCCAGTTCGGCCGCGAAGGCGGTGATAGGCGCCACCGGCGAGATCAGGAAGTCGTACGACGCGAAGGCCTGGTCGACCGCAACGGCCATCTCCCCCATCTGGCTGAACCCGTGGAACACCTCAAGCCCAGTAAGACCTGCAGCCGAGTCAGCCCAGTCGCGGATCTCGGGCAGGACCTTCGCGCGGCGTTCGGGTGGAAGAGCCTGGAGGTCGTACGCGCTGCGGATGCGCCAGAACCGGTCGAGGCCGTCGAGCATCTCCCGGGTGATAATCGGCCCGATCTCGGTGACAGTGGCTCCAGCCTTCTCCACCAGGTTTGCCGCCGTACGGACGGCCGAGGCCACTTCCGGTGCCACCGGCAGACCTAACCCGGCATCGAGCAGTAGGCCGATCCGAACGCCTGCGAGGTCGAGCGGGCCTGAGAACGAATCACCCGGCGAGGGGTACGACGTGTGGTCGCGGCGGTCGTAACCGGAGATGGCGGCTAGCAACAACCCGGCGTCGGCCGCCGTACGGGTGATGGGGCCGATGGCGCGGCCGGGATACGGCACGCCAACCGGGACACGGCCGTGCGTGGGTTTGAGGCCGATCACGCCGCACCACCCGGCGGGGAGCCGGATCGAGCCGCCGATGTCCGTACCGAGGTGCAAAGGCCCGTACCCCGCGGCGGCGGCAGCGCCCGCACCGGCGCTGGAACCACCGGGCGTACGGCTGAGGTCCCACGGGTTGCGGGTGAGCGGGTGGAACGTCGAGACGCCGGACGAGAGCATCCCGTACTCCGGCATGGTGGTTTTGCTGAAAATCACGGCACCACTCGAGCGCAGCAACGCGGCGGCCGGAGCGTCGGTAGTTGCCGGGAGCAACTCAGTGGCGGCAGTACCTTGCGGGACAGGTACGCCCGCGGTGGCGATGTTCTCCTTGACTGTGACGGGTACGCCGTCGAGCGGTCCGGCTGGTTCGCCCGAGCGCCAGCGTTGTTCCGACTGGTTCGCGGCCGCACGGGCGCCGTCGGGATCCAGCGCGTACGTCGCGTGCAGGGCCGGTTCGAGCGCCTCGACGCGGGCGAGGACGGCGTCGAGCACTTCCACCGGGGACATCGACCTGTCGCGGTACCCGGCCACCAGTTCGACGGCGGTCAGATCGGCGAGTTCGGTCATACGGTCCTCCCTAGTCCGGTCCTCCGACGTTAACCCAGGGCCTAACCCGGCGGGTTGAAGCGGCCGTCGACCGCGGTCCAGCCGCCGTCGACCGTGAGCACGCTGCCGGTGACGAAGCTGGACGCGTCCGAGGCGAGGTATACGACGGCGCCGGCGAGTTCGTCGGGCCGGGCCCACCGGCCGAGGGCGCTCTTGCGCGCGTAGGCGTCGTACCAGTCGGGGTTGGCCTTGATCTGAGCGGTCAGCGGGGTTTCGACGACGCCGGGGGCGATCGCGTTCGCGCGGACGCCGGCCGGGCCGAACTCGGCGGCGGCGGTGCGCAGCAGTTGGACCAGGCCCGCCTTGGTTGCCGCGTACACCGATTGGCCCGGCTCGACCGTCGTCGCCCGGATCGAGCTGAAACCGATGATGCTGCCGCTGCCGCGCTTGGCCATCGAGCCGCCGAAGGTCCGGATCAGCTCGAACGACGCCCGCAGGTTCAGCGAGACGATCCGGTCGAACTCGTCCGCGGTGTAGTCGATCATCCGCTTGCGCACATTCGTCGCGGCGGTGAACACCAGCACGTCCACCTGCGGGAACTCCCGCACCGCCGCCTCGATCGCCGCGTCATCCAGCACGTCCAGCCCGTACGCCGTGAGGCCTTCGCCGGCGGAGGCCGTCTCGGTAGCGGCGGCGAGGTCGCGGTCGGCGCAGATGACGGTGGCGCCGTGAGCCGCGAGGGCCAGCGCGGACTCGCGGCCGATCCCGCTACCGGCGCCCACCACGAGCGCGGTCTTGCCGTCGAGGCGGAACAAGTTCGAGTAGTTCATCGGGGCCTCCCTGGAGCCGGGCGGATGATGGCCATCCGGGTGACGGTCAGTTCCTCGATCGCGAAGCGCGGGCCTTCGCGCCCGATGCCGGAGTCCTTCACACCGCCGTACGGCATGACGTCGGAGCGGAACCCGGGCACCTCGTTCACCACAACTCCCCCGACCTCCAGCTCGTCGATCGCGGCGAAGGCGGTCTCCAAGGAGGAGGTGAAAACGCTCGCCTGGAGGCCGTACCGGGAGTCGTTCACCAGGTCGAACGCCGTCGCGAGGTCGGGCACCGACCGGACCTGCACCACCGGCGCGAAGATCTCCTCGTCCCACGCGGGTTGGCCCACCGGAGTGTCGAGCAGCACGATGGGCCGGACGATTCCCTCGGTCACAGAAGCGTTGAACGAGCCTGCCGCAACGGTCGCGCCAGCCGCGACTGCCTCGGCCAAGACAGCAGAGACCCGGGAAGTCGCGCGAGCGTCGATCAGCGCGGACACCCGCGTCCGCTCGTCGCGCGGATCGCCGATGACCACCTCGTCCATTCGCGGCAGGAGCTTCGCGAGGAAGGCCTCGCGCACGGACTCCACCACGATCAGGCGCTGAATGCTGATGCAGGCCTGCCCGGAGGCGTAATACCCGCCGCGGATCACGGCGTCCGCCGCCGCGTCGAGATCGGCGTCGGCCGCGACCACCAGCGCCGAGTTGGAGCCGAGCTCGAGCAGCACCTTCGTCGGCGCGGCGTCGCGAGCGATCTGGTGACCGACCGCGGCCGAACCTGTGAACGAGACGGCGCCGATCCGCTTGTCCTGGGTCAAAGTCGCGCCGACCTCCACCCCGCCGGTCACGAGCTGGACCACCGCCCTGGGCGCGCCCGCCTCCGCCAGCGCCTCGCGGAACAGGTGAACCAGCCACAACGTCGCGAGCGGAGTCTGCGGCGCGGGTTTCACGATCACCGGGCAACCCGCGGCCAGCGCCGGAGCCACCTTGTGCGTTGCCAGCAGCAACGGATAGTTGAACCCGGCGATGCCGATCACCACGCCGATCGGCTTCCGCACCCAGAACCCCATCAACCCGTCGCCGCTCGGCAGCAGATCCAGCGGCACGGTCTCACCGTGCAGGCGCGCGACCTCCTCCGCCGAGGTCTGCAGCGTGAGCAGGGTCCGATCGACCTCCACCCGGCAGTCGACCAGCGGCTTCCCGGTTTCCAGCACGAGCAAGTCCTCGAACGCCGACCGGGCCTCCCGAACCGCCTCGAAGACGCTCAACAGCGCGGCCCGGCGCACGTGCGACGGCAGCCGTCCCACCTCCTTGCGCACGGCAACGGCTTCCGCGAGAGCCTGATCAGCCAGCGCCTCCGTACCAACCGGTGCCTCGGCGACCACCTGGCCGTCGTACGGGAAAGTGACGGGTTGTGAGGACGGCGTACGGACCCAGGCCTCGCCGATCGGCAGGCCGTCAGGAAACGTCATCGCTTCTCCCGCTGGATCAGGTCGGCCGTGGTGGCACCGGCGAGGGCGCGTTGCAAGGTGGGGATCGCTGACACCAGACGACGGGTGTACGGATGGCGCGGAGCGGTGTAGACCTCGCCGGTGGTGCCGGTCTCGACCACCTCGCCCGCGTGCATCACCGCCACCCGGTCGCACACGTGCCGGACCACGGACAGGTCGTGCGAGACGAAGATCAGCGTCAGGTTGAGCGAATCGACCAGCTCGGTGATGAGGTTCAGCACCTGAGCGCGGACCGAGACGTCCAGGGCACTGACCGGCTCATCCGCGACGAGGATGCGCGGCCGCGGCGCGAGGGCCCGGGCGATCGAGATGCGCTGGCGTTGTCCGCCGGAGAACTGATGTGGATAACGCGCACCGGCATCGGGTGGCAGGCCGACGGCTTCGAGCAGTTCGCGGACGCGTTCGCCGGAGGCGGGATGGCCTTGTACGACGAGGGGTTCGGCGATGATGTCGCGCACGCGCATGCGCGGATCGAGCGAGCTCATCGGGTCCTGGAAGACCATCTGCAGGTCCTCGCGCAGGAAGCCGAGGCGCCGTTCCGGTAGGCGCGAGATCTCCGTACCGCTGACGAAGATCTCGCCCGAGTCCGGCCGGTCCAGCCCGGCAAGCAGGCGCAGCAGAGTGGACTTGCCGCAGCCGGATTCGCCGACGATGCCGAACCGCTCGCCGGGCTTGATCTCCAGGCTGACCCCGCGCACGGCGTGCACCACCTTCGCGGGCCGCCACAACGACGTCCGCGGCCGCTTGTAGTCGCGCACGACTTTCGAAATCCGGATCAACGGCTCGTCCGGCGGCACGCTGCTCAATGGCTCAGACATCGGCGACCTCCCCGGCCGGGTGGAAACAGGCGAACCCGCGCTCGGCCGTCCCGGTCCACTCCGGCGTCGCCTCGCACGCCGAGGTCGCGAAGGCGCAGCGGTTACGGAAGACGCAGCCGCTAGGGAACTTTCCTGCCGCCGGGACATTGCCCGGGATCGTGGTCAGCAGGTGGTCCGCCGAGTCGAGGTCCGAGGCCGCGAGCAGACCCTGGGTATAGCGGTGCCGGGGCTTGGTGAAAACCTCCTCGACCGGGCCCGACTCGACCACCCGGCCGCCGTACATCACCAGCACACGCTGGCAGACCGTCGCCACCACGGCCAGGTCGTGCGTGATGAACAGCAGGGCGGAATCGCGAGCCGTAACGCCTCGCACGATGAGGTCGAGCACCATCGCCTGCACGGTCACGTCCAGCGCGGTGGTCGGCTCGTCGCAAACCAGCAGCGCCGGATCGTTGGCGAGAGCAAGGGCCACGACCACACGTTGACGCTGACCGCCGGACAACTGATGCGGGTACGACTTCATCGTGCCGTCGAGCTCGACCCGCGCCAGCAGTTCCGCTGCGGCCGCCCGAGCCGCGCGGCGCCCGCGTTTGGTCCGGTGGATCAGCATGGCCTCGGCCACCTGATCGCCCACGCGCATGGTCGGGTTCAGCGCGGTCATCGGCTCCTGGAAGACCATCGCGATGTGCCGGCCGCGCACCTTCGAAAGCTTTCGCTCGCCGGCGCCGATCAGGTCGTGCTCGATGCCGGCGAGGCGCACCGAACCGGTCGCGACGACGTCCTCTGGCAACAGGCCGATCAGGCTCAGCGCGGTCAGCGACTTGCCGGAGCCGGATTCCCCGATCAGGCCGACGCGCTCGCCCCGGCCGACCGACAGGCCGACATCTTGCACGAGGGACTTGTCGCGGACCGAGACCGTCAACCCGCTCACGGTCAGTACGTCGTTCATCGCCGGTCCTCCAACTTCGGGTCGAACCGGTCGCGCAGCCCGTCGCCGAGCAGGTTGAACCCGAGCACCGCAAGGGCGATCGCGACCCCTGGGAACGCCGCGAGCCTCGGTGCTCCGAACAGCAACTCCTGGCTTTCCTGCAACATGCGGCCCCACGAAGGCGTCGGGGGCGGCGTACCGAACCCGAGGAACGACAGTGCGGCCTCGGCCAGAACGGCGATGGCGAACGCGACGGAGGCCTGCACGGTGATCAGGCTGGTCACGTTCGGCAGGACGTGCCGGATGGCGATGGCGAAGGGTTTTCGGCCGGCGGCGCGGGCGGCGAGCACATACTCCGTGCGCATCACCTGCAGGGCGCCGCTGCGGATCACCCGGGCGAAGCTTGGCACGGTGGCGATACCGATCGCCACCATCGCCGTCCACGTGCTCGCGCCGAAGACCGCACCGAACATGATCGCGAGCAGCAACGCCGGAAACGCCAGCAGCAGATCGTTGGCCCGCATGATCAACTCGCTGCTCCAGCGCCGGGTCATCGCCGCGAGAATCCCGAGCGGTACGCCGATCAGCGCGGCCACTCCGACGGACACGAGTCCGACGTACAAGGTGGTGCGGGCGCCGACCATCAGCTGGCTGAGCACGTCCCGCCCGAACTTGTCCGTACCGAACCAGTGGTCCGCGGACGGCTTCGCCAGCCGCACGGCCGGATCCACCAGCGTCGGGTCGTACGGCGTCCAGATGAACGAGAGCAAGGCCAGTACGACGATGAGGCCGACCGTGAGCGCGCCGACCACCAGGCCTGCGTTGAGCCGTCTCATCGCGCGCCTCCCCGCAGGCGTGGATCGATCGCCAGGTACAGCAGATCGACCAGGAAGTTCACCAGCAGCACCGCCATCACGAGCAACATCACCACGCCTTGCACGAGCAGCAGGTCCCGGTTGGAAACCCCGTCGAGCAGCAGCGAGCCAAGGCCCGGGATGACGAACACCCGCTCCACCACCACCGCCCCGATCAGCAGGGTCGCGAGTTGCAGGCCGAGCACCGTGACGACCGGCACGGCGGCGTTGCGCAGGCCATGCCGCCAGAGCGCCTTGAACGGGCGAAGGCCCTTGGCCCGGGCGGTTCGCAAGTAGTCCTCGCGGAGCACGTCGAGCACGGCACTTCTGACGTACCGGGTGAGCACGGCACCTTGCACAAGGCCGAGCGACAACGCCGGCAGGGCCAGCTGTTTGGCGAACATCACCGGGTCGACCACGGGTGGCGTCCAGCCGTTGGCGGGCAGCCAGCCGAGGCGGACCGCGAACACCACGATGAGCAGGATGCCCGCGAGAAACGCCGGCACCGCGACGCCCAGCTGCGACAACGCCGACAGCACCAACCCGGACAACTTGCGATGGCGCGCGGCCATCACCGTGCCGGCCGGAACCGCCAGCACGAGCGCGATCACCATCGCCGCGCCGACCAGCCACAACGTCACCTGCAGGCGGTCCATCACCTGCGGCCCGATCGCCGCCTTGCTCACGTACGACGTGCCGAAGTCGCCGCGCGGCAGGCCGCTTGCCCAGTCGACGTACTGCGTGGTGAGCGGGCGGTCGAGCCCGAACTGCTGCCGCAGCTGGGCGACCGCCTCAGGTGACGCGTTCACACCGAGGGCCACGCGGGCCGGATCGCCCGGCAACACCGCCATGAACGCGAAGACCAGTACCGAACTGATGACCAGGCTCACCACGAGCACGACAAAACGGCCGATCAACCTCAGCAACATGACCAGTCCGTCTCGGCCGACCGCTTCGCCCGGGCGGGGGCCTCGGTCATGAGCGGGCCAGGCGGGACAGGTCGAACTGCTCGGTGATCGCGTTTTTCGGGATACCGGTGATGTTCTTGTCGGCCACTACCAGGCTCGGCAGCAGGAACAACCAGTCCGCGGCCGCCTCGTCCGACAGCAGGCGCGCGGCCTCCTTCATCTTCGCCACCTGGGTCTTTTCGTCACCGGCGTCGGCCGCCGCGAGCAGCGCCTTCAGCTGGGGTGTGCCGTAGCGCGTGTAGTACGCCGGGTTGCCGAAAACGGCCCCGAGGTCGCGCGGCTCCACGTGCGAGATGATCGACAGGTCATAGTCCGCGTTCTTGAAGACGGTGGTCAGCCAGGCCGCCGGGAACTCCAGCTGGTCGATCCGCACCTTCAGGCCGACCTGCTCCAGCTGGCTCTTCACCACCTGACCGCAAGACGTCGCATACGGCAGGGTGGGCAGCCGCAGCCGCAAGGAGGCACCGGCCGAACCGCTTGCCTGAAGCAACGACTTCGCCTTGGCCGGGTCGAACGGCGTGGCGGCGGTGAGGTCCTCGAACCAGGGATCGGTCGGCGGCGCCATACTGCCGATCAGCTTGCCGCGGCCGGCGAAACACGTGTCCAGCAGGGCTTTGTGATCGATCGCGTGCCGGATCGCCTGGCGGAAGCGCTTGTCCCGGAAGACCGGTTTGGAGTTGTTGAACGACAGCACCACCTCGCCGTTCGTCGTACCCTCGATCACCTGGTACTTGTCGTTGCTGGTGAATTGGCCGAGCGATTCGGGCGCCTGCACCGTGCTGATGATGTTGATCGTGCCGGTGAGCAGGGCGTTGTTCAGCGCGGTCGGGTCCTTGAAGTACTTCAGCGTGACCTGGTCGAAGTACGGCTTGGTGCCCCAGTAGTTGTCGTTACGGCGCAAGGTGATCGAGTCACCGCGCTGCCACGAGCCCAGCCGGTACGGCCCGGTGCCGACCGGTTCCGTCGCGAGCTTGTCCACGCCGGTCTGGCTGAACATCGCGCCGATCCGGGTGGTCATCCGGAACAGCCAGTCGTTGCTCGGGGCCCCGAGCACCACCTTCAGCTGGGTCGGCGAGACGGCCGTCGCCTGCTGCACGACATCCATCGCGGCCTTCAGCGAGGTGGTCCACGCCGACTTCACCCGGTTGATGCTGAACACCGCGTCGGCGGCGGTGAACGGCGCGCCGTTGGTGAACTTCGCGTTGTCCACCAAGGTGAACGTGTAGGTCTTGCGATCCGGCGACACCGTCCACGACTTCGCCAGGTCGGGCACGATCTTGCCGCTGTCGTCCTGTTTCACCAGGCCGTTGTAGACGTTGCCGAGCAACGCCTGCGGAATGGCCGCGCCGTCGGCGGTGGTGAAGTCCAGGCTGGCCGGCTCCGCGACCAGGCCGACCGCCAGCGTCTTGCCGTCCGCGCCATTGCCGGGCGAGGCGTTCGGCGTCGAACCGGACCCCGCCGAACAGGCAGTGGCCACGAGGGCGCTCGCCATCATGACGGCGGCCGCGGCCGCCTTGGTGAGATACCTGGTCACTGATCCTCCAGCCCTTGGCCCAGCACTAGCTCGTCAGACTCTATGCCCATCCGGGGACACTTTTCCGCCGACCTCACGACGATGCTGGTTCGAGATCGTTGCCTTGGGTCCCAACCGCGCTCGTGGCGTCGATTCGAGGCGGCTCAGTCCGCGCTCGGCCCTGACGAACGGTTGAGGCTTCGCACCGTAGGCCATGGACATGCGTGCGCCGAAGTCTCAACCGGGCCTTCAAAGATACGATTTAGGTTCATGAGTCAGGCGAAGGGAAGAATCGAGATTCCGCTGAGCAAGCAGGATCTTCGCGAGGTCACCGCGTACGCCGCACAGTGTGCCGAGGTGGTCCTGGAGATCTTCGAGCAGGTCCGGCCGGACGATTCGCGGCCGCGCGACGCGGTCGACGCCGCGTGGGCGTTCGCGCGCGGTGGCGAGCGGGGGAAGTTGCTGCGCGATACCGCGTGGGCCGCGCATCGGGCTGCTCGGGAAGAGGGCGTTACCCCGGCCGCGGACAACGTGGCGCGAGCCGCGATGGCCGCAGCGTCGGCGGCGTACCTGCATCCGTTAGCCGATGCCCATCAGGTGAAGCACATTCTCGGCGCGGCGGTGCATGCGGCGAGGGCGGTCGAACTCCTCGCTGGCGACAATCCGGACGTCGGTGCCGAACACCTCGACCAGGCCCGGCGCCACGCCACCCCGGCCATGGTGGAAGTGCTCAAGCGCTACCCCGACGCCCCTCCCGGCGGCGGCCGCGTCGGCGAACTCCTCCGCCACCTCGACCACACCCTCCGCACCACCCCATAAGGCGCACCTGACTCCTCGTTCGGCGGAAGCGCGGTGGGGACGTGATCGGCAGAAGCGCGGTGGGGACGTGATCGGCGGAATCGTGGTGGGGACGAGTCGGCAGGACCGGTACGACGGCCGCGCGTCCTCATTCGCCAGTCGTCGCGAACGCACGCGCGGAGGTGGATCGCAACAGCGCGCACTCTGGTTACCCGGGAGCAGCCCGACAACACCGTCGCGAGTGGTCGCGTTCGCACGCGTCCACTCGCGGGAGGGGCAGCGCATCACTGTGGCACGTCGCGAGTGGTCGCGTGCATACGCATCCACTCGCGGGGAAGGGAACGCACGGCCGCCCGGTAGGTCGGGATCGGGCCTTATGGCGTCCCCGCTTGCTCGCCGCGACGACGCACTGGGGACACGTTGTCGGGTCCGAGCACCCCGAACAGTGTCTGCGCAGGGGTTATAACCCCTGCCAGGACCCGGCTTCCCCCGCCAGGACCCCGTTTCCCCTGCCAGGGCCCCGCTTCCATTGCCAGGGCCCCGTCTACCCCGTCAGGCCCCGACTTCCCCTGCGGGACGCCGTCTCCCCGGCAGACCCCGTTTCCGTGCCAGACCCCGAGCCCGGTCACGGCGAGCGAGCACGGCGGTCACGCACCCCTCGTCCGGCTGCCAGAGGCTCGTCTTGGTGAGTCCACTGGACATAATTTCGCCGAAAAAACGTCCAGCAGACTCACCAAGATGGGCTAAGCGCAAGGCGACGGCGGACAGGTGGGCGGGGCGGTGCGGTGGGCTGTCGGCGTGGGCGGGCGAGACGGGCGGATAGTGCGTCACTGCTCTCAGCTCGTCGCTGTTAGGAGGTGATGCGGGCTCGGGCGTCGGGGGTTAGTTGGGCCAGTAGGCCGGCTGGGTCTATGAGGGTGACTTCGGTGGCGTCGAGGGACCTTGGGTAGAGGGCGTAAACGTCCGCGCCCGGAGGTGGTTCGACGTCGCCGACGATGACAGCGACAAGGCCTGCGGTTTTGGCCGCATCGGTACCAGGAGTCAGGTGGCGGTCGGGCTCGCGGCGGGTGGTGAGGCGCTGCGCGAAGGTGGTGAGGTCCTCCCCGACCGCGCGGGTGTAGCGGACCACCGAACCATCCGTACAGCGCACGACGACATCGTTGGCTCGGGCGGCGGCGTGCCAGCAGCACAGTTCCCACAGGCTGACCCGATGGCCGCTGGCGTAGACGTCCTCCATCGCATCGCCGAGGCGTGCCAGTTGACCGGCATATCCGGCCACCTGGTGGGTGAAGCCGGCGGCGCTGAGGTTCAGGTCGTACCACCGGAGGCGGCGGGACCACAGGTCGACGGCGAACGGCAGCAGGATCTTCGCCGGGCCGCTGAGGTCGAACCGTTGCTCGACCGCGCCCGGATCGAACAACCCGTTCGGCCGTCGCATCACCCCGGCAAAACCCTTGACCAGCTGGCCGAACGGCACGTTGTTGTAGCTGAAGACGACGGGCATGACGTAGCGCCCGCCGACCGAGCGGATCAGCTCCAGATCGAGGTCGACGAATTCCGAGGCACCGAGTGGCGACGGCGCGGAGGTGAGATCGCCCGAGTGGATGGCGGCCTCGTCCTCGAAGCGCAGATTGGTGTAGTCGCACAGCCCGAGGAAGTCCCACTGCTCGTCGAAGATCGCCACCGAGAGGTCGAGATCCACGGTCGTGCCCTCCGGCTCGACCCAGTGCAGGAACAACCGCAGCAGGTCGTCCCTCGGCACGGTTTGCGCACTGCCACGGGTGATCCGCACCAGGCTGGCCGAGGCACCGCGCTCGGAACCAGGCGCGGCCAGGTCGGCCAAACCCTCGTCCAGGAAGGCGCGATCGAGACGTGGCAACGCCGAGGCGCGACGCAACAACTCGGTCGTGAGCACATCCGCGAGAGCCACGGCCAGATCGCCCGGTAGCGGCTCACGGTAGTCCGGCTCGGCCCAGGCCGGAGCCGCTCCTCCCTTCGGGAAGAACAACCGGATGCCCTCCGGAGCCGTGCGGAGTTGACCTAGTACGGCGATGAGCACCGCGGGTGATACGTCCGAAGCGGCGACGGTCAACGCTTCGACGAGTGCGCCTCGGCTGTCCGGCGGTAGGGCGCGGGCGAGGTGGATCACCCGGCGGGCCAACTCCCCCGGGCGCTCGCGCAGTACGGCCAGGGCCTGAACGGGATGTCCCGCGGCGAAGGCGGCTTCCACCCGGGTGGCGAACGTGCTGAGCCGGACGCGCCCGTGCTCCACCCGGAACTCCCCGAACCGGACCGCCTCGCTCAGCACGGCGCGGCCCAGCGCCGTACTCGCGTCAAGCCTGGTCTGCCGTAGCACCGCGAAGGCCAACGCGGCGACCGGGAACCGCTCGGCGAATTCGAACGGGTGCAACGCCTCGGCCATCCGTTTCCAGACCTCGCGATGACGCAGTACGTCCTCCGCGAGCAGCAAGGGTGGCATCCGGTCGAGCGCGGCCAGCAGCAAGCGGCGAGTCGCGCGTGGCAGGGACTGCCGGCGCACCGGTGGGACCTGCAGACCTGGATCCGCGCCCATCAGGACGTACAGCAGGCGGAGCACATCCGTCGCGGTCTCCAGGTGATCGTCGAGCAATCGCGGATGCTCGGCCAGCAACCACGCGAGCACCAGCACCCGGGTCTCCCGCACCGGGATCGTGGCGGGCAGCCAGTCCGGCTCGGGTAACGCGGCCATCAGCACGATCAGGTCGCGGCGATCCTGCGCCGACAACGGGGTCTGCCGTTGCACCAAGGCCGTCGCCAGCTCGGCCGCCGCCCGGTGCGACTCGGTGCTGAGCGTGAGCAGGCGCAATCGCTCGACCGGTCGTGCCGAACGACTCGGGCGGGCCTGTTCGATTGCAGGAACCTGCAAAAACGGGTCGTCCGGATCGATGCGGCGATGGCAGATCGGGCACGCGCCGTAGTCGGCGCCGTCCCAGCAGTTCGCGCAGACCAGATGCGCGCAGGGCGAGACCGGGAAGACCGTGCGCTGCTCGCCGCACAGCACGCAGGGTTGCTCCGGCTCCTGCATCAGTCGCGCGAACACGCGGTCGACGTACAACTGCTCGGTGTCGGCGGGGATCGTGTCCGGGAAACCACGGAACAGCGGCACGTGCTCCGCGACCGCGCCGAGCTCGGCGTCGACCAGTTCGAGTAGCTGTTTCCCCAACTGGGCAAGGGTTTCCGGCGGCAGGCCGGCGCCGTGATGGTGGAACCGGGCCGACGGCAGCAGACCCCGCTGGATCAGGTCGCCCTCGAGCGCGAGCATGCCGGCCTGGGCGTCGCGGAACCGCTTCCGCCGCCATTGCAGCCGGGGTCGGCCTGGCTTTGGCGTGAGCAGATCCACCGCCACGAGCCCGCCGCGGCGCAACAACAGCACCGCCAGATCGACCTGCATCTTCACCCCCTGAGCACCGAGCCGACATCTGGAACGAAGCGCCAGGGGCGGAGAGCGGCACGCTACTTTGCCTGGAAGGAGAAGGAAGCGCACCCATGAGCCGCCCCTGGCACTACGAACGTTATCGGGTGGCACCGACAGTTTCCGGAAGCTGTCCCCACGGGCCGTTAGCATGCAGGCACTTGTTCATTTCCGACTGGTGGGGATCTCCGGATGCAGCTTGGCGACACCTCCTGGGCGCCGCGTCGCTGGGCGATCTGGTCGTTACCGAGGCGCGCGCTGATCTATGTGCTCGCCGTGGACGTGCTGGCGCTCGCGGTCACGGTGCTGACGGCCTGGGTGACCTGGCAGCGGGCCGGCGACGAGTGGACGATCGACTGGCCTGCGTTCGCCATGCTCGCGATCGCCTCCGTGCTGCACCTGGAGTTCGCCAGCGGGATCGAGCGGGTCCGGCATCGCAAAGAGAGCACCGCCTACACCGATCTGAAGAGCCTGTGGGTCTTCGCCGGGCTGCTGTTGTTGCCGCTGTCTCTGACGATCCTGCTCGCGCTACTGGCCTACAGCTACGTCTCGGTGCGCGGCCTGAGCCATTCGGTGATCTTCCGCAAGGTCTTCTCCGCGGCGACGTTTGTGCTCGCCAGCGCGGGCGCGTTCGCGGTGCTGCGCCTCGGCGGCCTCACCGACGTGCCCCGCCTGCCGACGGGCTGGAGCTCGCTGCTGTTCGTGCTCGCCGCCGTGCTGCTGTGGTGGGCGATCAACTTCGGGCTGATCGTGTACGCGATCGTGCTCTCCAGCGGTACGACGTACCGGGCCGCCGCCGGTGACATGTCGAACCAGGTGGTCGTCGTGGCCGGCCTGGGCCTCGGCGTCGCGGTCGCGGCGGTTCAGTCGTCGTACCCGTGGGTCGTGCCGGTTCTGATGGTGACGGTGCTCGCGCTGCACCGGGACCTGCTGCTGCCGCAGTTCAAGCAGGCCGCCGGGATCGACGTCAAGACGGGCCTCGCGACGCCAGCGCACTGGGCCGAGGCCTTGCCGGCCGAGCTGGCCCGGGCCGAGCTGTTGCGAAAACCCGTCGGGTTGCTGCTGCTCGACCTGGACCACTTCAAACGCATCAACGACGAGTTCGGCCATCCTGTCGGGGACCGGACGCTGCGGGCCGTCGCGGACTGCCTGCGCTCGGAGGTCCGCGAAGGTGACCTGGTGGCTCGGATCGGCGGTGACGAGCTGGCCGTGCTGCTGCCGAACACGGACAGCGCCGAGCTGCTCGAGGTGGCTGAGCGGGTTCGGCAGGCCCTGGCCGCGCTGGTGGTACCGGTCTCCGACGGTGACGAGGTGATCAACGGTGTGCCCGCGTCGATCGGCCTCGCGGTTTATCCCGAGGTGGCGACGACAACCGATCAACTGGTCATCGCCGCCGACAACGCGCTGCTCACGGCCAAACGCTCCGGCCGCAACATGATCATCGCCGCCTCTGGTCCTGCCGGATAACCACCTGGTCAGGGCACGATCAGCGCCTTGCCCAGCAGCGTCCGGGCCTCGATCGCCTCGTGCGCCGCGCCGACCTCGTCCAGCCGGAAGGTGCGGTCGATCACCGGCTTGAGCCGTCCGGTCGCGAGGGCGGTCAGCACCTGCTCGTTCAGCTCGTCGGCCTGGCCGGGCGTGGGCTGGAGCTCCGCGATGCCGCCGACCGTGATGCCCTTGCGATCGGCCTCGGCCGGGTCGATCGAGGCGAACTCACCACTCGCCGCGCCGTGGGCCGAGATCCATCCACCGGGCGCGACCGTCTGGAACGCCTGTCCCCCGGTTTCCCCACCCGCGCCCTCGAACGCGATCCGAACGCCCTTGCCGTCGGTGGCGTCGAGCACCTTCTTCTGCCAGCCCGGCTCGGAGTAGTCGATCGCGAGATCCGCGCCCTGCGCCTTGATCAAGTCGAGCTTGGCCTGGCCCCGGGCCGCACCGATCACGGTCGCCCCGGCCGCCTTGGCCAGCTGGATCAGCAGTACGCCCATGCCACCGGCCGCCGCGGTGATCAGTACCGAGTCACCCGGCTTGGTCCCCGAGCGGTCGAACGCGACCAGCGCGGTCCACGCGTCACCCGCACCCGCGACCGCCTCGGTCAGCCAAAGGCCTTCGGGCACCTCGCTCAGCGCCGCGGCCGGAACAGCGACCTGCTCGGCGTGCGACCCGAACCCCTCCGGCCGGGCCACCACCTTCTTGCCGATCCACGCGGGATCGACGCCCTCGCCGACCGAACGAACGGTGCCGCCGACGGAACTGCCCGGCACGTACGGCGGTTCCACGGTGAAGAAGTCGCCATGCAGACCGGCGCGGATCTGCGTCTCCACGAAGATCACGTCCGCCGCGACGACGTCGAGTACCACCTGGCCAGCCCTGGCCACGGGCTCCGGCCATTCCTGGGTCTCGATCACCTCGGGTCCACCAAACCTGGTCACCACGGCCGCGCGCATATCCATCACTCCCTGTTGTCCGGATGTTGTCTGCGCCAAGCTTTCAACCTCAACATTGCTTGAGGTCAAATCTCAGGTCACGGCGGCCTGGCGCGGCACGCAGCAGGCGCCCACCACGGCGACCGCGGCCAGCACGAGCCAGGGCCCTGGGCCACCGAGGTCGAAGACGGCGCCAAGCGGCGCGGCACCGATCAGTACGAGTACGCCGGACAACGACGACATAGCGCCGGTGTACAGCCCTAACCGTTGAGCGCCCGCGAGATCGGGAACCCACGCCCGAGCGGCTGGTACGACCAGCATCTGGCCGGCCGTCAGCAAGACGACATACGCGAGCGAAGGCAGCAAACCGCCAACCGCGCCTACGGGCAACAGCAGTGCGGCCGCCAACGCACCAGCCGCCATGAGGCCTAAGCCCACGTGGAGGGCCCCGCGCAGGGATAGCCGACGTGCGGCCCATCGGGACAGCGGAAGCTGGCCGACCACCACCAGCAGAGACGAGAGCGCGAATAGCCAGCCGACAGCCGTCTGAGCGCCTGTCGCGCGTTCTACCTCGCTAGGCAGCGCGAGGTAGAGCTGGTTGTAGAGCAACAGGTAACACCCGTACGCGAGACACAACGCCAGGAACCGTCGATCGCGGCCCCACGTCCCCTCGGGGACCTTATGCACGACGGAGCGCGTCAGCCGGGTGCGCGGCATCAGCCGGGCTTGGGCGATGAGGATGACCACGAAGATCCCGGCGCCGGTTAGGCAGACGAAGCGGAAGCCGACACCTAACAGGGCCGCACCGAGCACTGGGCCTATGAGTGCTCCGGCCTGCCCGGCCGCGTTGAACAGGCCAAGCATTCTGGTGCGCCCTGCACCAGTCGCTTCCTCGTGCAGGACCGCTTGGCGCGCAATCTCGGATTCGACCGCGGGCGAGAACAAGGCCGCGGCGAACCCGACCACCAGCACTGCCGCGACAACTGCCCACGTGCTCTGCGCGAACCCGAGCCAGCCGAATCCGAGCACCCGCAGTCCGCAGCCCACCAATACGATCGGCCGCGGTCCGAACCGGTCGGTGAGCGCTCCACCGACCACGAACAGCCCTTGCTGGCTGAAGGTCCGCAACCCCAGCACCAGTCCCACGAGCCACCCGGACAGCGCCAGCGTGCCAGTCAGATGCGCCGACAGATAAGGCAGTACCGCGAAGAACCCGACGTTGAACGCGAACTGCGTCCCGATCAGCAATCGCGGCAGCCCGCCCATCGAGCCGCCGACAACTACGGGAGGAGGCGCGGCCCTGGTCATTGACGCAGGTTCGGCACCGACGCCAGGAGTTCCTGGGTGTACGAGTGGGCAGGCGCGTCACAAACCTCGCGAACCGGCCCGGCCTCGACGATCCGCCCCTGGTGCAACACCACGACCCGGTGCGCGACGTGCCGAACCAAGGCGAGGTCGTGGCAGATCAGCAACTGGCCCAACCCGAGCTCTTCCTGCAGATCCGTCAGCAGGTTGATCACGCCCGCACGCACCGACGGATCAAGTGCGGACACCGGCTCGTCGAGTACCAGCAGGCGCGGGTCACTCGCCAGCGCGCGGGCGATACCGACCCGCTGGCACTGCCCGCCGGAAAGCTCGTGCGGCATCCGCCGGGCGACGCCCCGATCAAGGTGAACGAGATCGAGCAGCTCGGCCACCCGCGCCGGACCGGCCACCGGGTCCCACCGGCCTTGAACCCTGAGCGGCTCTGCCACCGAGTCGTACGCCGACTTGCGCGGGCTGAGCGATCCGTACGGGTCCTGGAACACCGGCTGCAACCCCGGCCGTACGGCGCGCAGCTCCCGCTCGTTCAGCCCGGTGAGTTCGCGGCCCTCGAACCGCACCGAACCGCCTTCGGGCCGCCGCAACATCAGGATGGCCGAGGCGGTACTGGACTTGCCAGAGCCGGATTCGCCTACCAGGGCGACGGTCTGTCCCGCGTTCACGGTGAAGGACACTCCGTCCACCGCGAGCACTGGTGGCGTCCGGCGTCCCCGGGCCGGATAGCGCACGCGAAGGTCTTGCACCTCGAGCAAGGACACGGTCATCCGGCGATCTCCTCGAACAACTCCGTCGTACGCCCCGGCAGTTCACCGAGCCGATGACAAGAGACGAGATGACCCGGGCCGATCTCGAAAGGCGCGGGTTCTTCGACCCGGCAGATGTCTCTGGCCGCCGGGCAACGCGCTGCGAAGGCGCAGCCGGGCGGCAGCGAACCCGGCATCGCGGGCGTTCCCACGATGGCCGGGAGGCGCCGGCCGGTGGATTCGCGAGGCGGCAGCGCGGCGATCAGACCCGCGGTGTACGGCGCGCGCGGGTCCGCCAGCACCTGCTCGATCGGCCCGGACTGGACGTGGCGTCCGGCGTACATCACCAGGATCCGATCGGCGTGGGCCGCCGCGATCGCGAGGTCGTGTGTCACGAGCATGACGGCCGTTCCGGAGTCCCGGCGCAGTTCGTCCAGCAGATCGAGGATGTGGGCCTGCACGGTCGGATCGAGCGCGGTGGTCGGTTCGTCGGCGATCACCAGCGCCGGGTCGTTCACCGTGGCCATGGCGATCACCGCACGCTGGCGCATACCGCCGGAGAACTCGTGCGGATAGGCCCGGGCCCGCCGTACGGCGTCCGGAATCCCGACCCGATCGAGTGCCGCCACGGCGTTGTCGCGGGCGGTCTTGCGGCTTACGCGACGTACGGACCGAATGGCCAAGGCGAGTTGGTCCCCGATGGTGTGGACGGGGCTCAGCACGGAGAGCGCGTCCTGCGGTACGAAGGCGATCCGGCGGCCGCGGAGCTGGCGATACGTACTTTGCGGGGCGCCGACGAGTTCCCGGCCGTCGAGGCGCACGCTGCCGGAGACGGTCATACCGGTTGGCAGGAGTCCGAGGATGGCCCGGGCGGTCACCGACTTCCCGGCGCCGGATTCGCCTACGACGGCAAGCAACTCCCCCGCCGCGACGTCCAGCGACAGGCCGCGGACCACCTTGAGGTCACGTACGCCGATGTAGAGGTCTCGTACCTGCAGTAGAGCGTCAGACATCGCTCGCCACCTTCGGGACAGCCGGTAGCGAGGATCTCGGCTTGACCGGCAGCGTGGACAAGGAGACGGCAAGAGCCGCGAGCAGCAGCAGGAGCACCGTCGGGGCCAGCGCCGCCCACGGAGCACGCTCGACGTACGGCAGGGACTCGGCCAGCATCAGCCCCCATTCCGGCTTGGGCGGTTGGGCACCAAGACCGAGGAAGCCGAGGGCCGCGATCGCCAGGGCGAAACCGGGCAGACGCAGTACGGCATGCCGGGCGACCGGACCCGCGACGGCCGGAAGAACGTGCCGGGTCAGGATCCAGAACGGCGACGAGCCGATCGCACGTTGGGCGCTGAGGTGCATCGCGGCACGGGTCTCCTGCACCAACGCGGCGGCGTGCGCGGCCAGCGCCGGCCAGCCCACCGCGGCGACGGCGATGGACGCGCCCGCCGTGCCCGGCCCGACGGCCGCGGCGACCAGAATGCCGGCGATCACCGGCGGTACGGCGTTGATCGTTTCCGCAGCGCCGGTGGTGATGCCCGGCAGGAAGCCGAGGACCATCGCGATGACAAACGAGCACACGCAGACGAGTACCGCCGCGCCCAACGTCGGCACCGCGCCATGACCGACCCGGGCCAGTACGTCGCGGCCGAGCGAGTCGGTGCCCAGCGGGTGGTTCCAACTCGGCGCCGCGAGGCGTGCGGTGGTGTCGAGATGCAGTGGTTCGAGCAGCAGGCCCCAGCCGATGACAACGGCCAGGAGTACCGCGCTGATCGCCGGCACCAAGCGATTCAGGCGTCCGGCGTCACCCGTCATCCGGGCCGGTAGCGACAGCGCCGCGTCCCGAAGGCCCGGGCCGAGCATGCGGCGGCGGGCCACCTCGATGATCACCCCGGCGACGACGCCTAGCAGCACGAGCGCGAGTACAGATCCCTGGAGCAACGGGAGGTCCTGCGCCTCGGCAGAGCCCAGTGCAGTTCGTCCAATGCCTGGTACGGCGAATACCGTCTCAACCGCGACAGCGCCACCGGTAAGCGCGACAGCGACTAGTCCGAACTGCGGCAGCAACGGCGGCATCGCCCGGCGCAAGGCGGCTCGCGCGATTACGCCCGGCGTACAACCTGAGGACCGCCATAGGCCTACCCAACGCTCCTCGAATACGGCCGGTAGCGCGTCATCCACCAGCCGGCCGAGTATGCCGCCTGCGGGAATTCCCAGGGCTAGTGCGGGTAGCACGAGGTGCTGCGGCCCTCGCCAGCCGTACGGCGGGAACCAGCCGAGCCACACCGACAGGATCAGCAGAAGCAGCGTGGCCAGCAAGAACTCGGGTAGAGCCGCCAGAGCCGCTGCCGGACCTCCCGTGCTTGTAGAACCTCGGAGGGTTCCCAGCGCCCCGCGGACCAGCGTCGGCGTACAGAGCGCAACGGTGAGTACGAGTGTTACTACGAGCGCCGCGCCCATCAAGGTCAGCGAGACGGCTAGACCGGACAGTACCGACGGCAGCACCTCGGCGCCGTCTACCCAGGACCGGCCGAGGTCGCCTCGGACCACGCCGCCCAACCAGTCACCAAGCGCCCTCAACGGTCCAGAGCCCAAACCCAGCTCACGACGGATGGTGTCCAGCGCCTCCTTCGTCGGCTCCTGCTCGGCCGATCGCGCGCGCAGGATGGACAAGGCCGGATCGCGGCCGGACAGCCAGGGCAGCAATCCGACCACGCCGAGGATCACCACCAGCGCGCCCAGCCGGGAAACCAGCGCGCCGGCCCTCATCGGAGCTTGGTATCGACCGTGATCAACGTCCGCTCGCGCGGGTCCTTGGCCGAGTCGGCCACGGACGTCGCGTCGCCTTGAATGACCCGCTCGTGCAACATCGGGATCGCCGCGTCAGTGCGCAGTACGGCGGCCTCGGCGGCCATGATCGCGGTACGGCGCTTGTCCCCCGGCTCGGTGGCACTGGCGGTCCGGACGGCCTGATCGACGTTCGGGTCGCACAACTGGGCGATGTTGAAACCGCCCTCACAAGTGAAGTCGGACTGCAGGTAGGCCACCGGATCGCCCGAGTCGAGCACAGTCGCCCGGGACAGGATGAACGCGTCGAACTTGCCTGCGAGCGCGTCCTCCTCGATATGCGCGTATTCCCGGACAACCTGGTTCACCTTGAATCCGGCCTTCTGGAGCTGCTGCTGCAACACCGAAGCCACCTCAGGCAGTTCAGCCCGGTCGGAGAAGGTGGCGAGCGTGATGGTGGTCCCCTTCGGGTCCACGGCGGCGGTAGTTCCCGTACGCGGCTTGCGGATCTCGGCGGCCCACGGGAGCGCGGGGCCGAGTAGACCCGCTGCTACATCGGCGCGGCCTTCGTAGACGCTCTTGACGATCTCCTCGGCGTCGATTGCGTCCCGGACCGCTGCACGAAGACCGGGGTTCTTGAACGGGCCCGACTTCGCATTGAGGTGCAAGGTGTTAGTACGCGGCATGGGGACTTGGGTGATCGTCTCCGGATCGAGAAGGGCCGCCTGCGATACGGGCACCGCCTCGGCGATATGCGCTTCCCCGCTTCGGATCGCGGCCGCGCGGGCAGTGCCGTCCGGGACGAACGTGACGTCGATACCCGAGGCAGCGGCCTTCTTGCCCCAGTAACCGTCGTAGCGGTCGAGAGCCGCCGTGGCCGTCCCATTCACCTTCACGAGCTTGAACGGCCCGCTGCCGGTTCCGACGGGACTAACCTTCCCGTTCGCGCCGTACGCGCTCGCGGCGAAGATAGCGAGCTGCGGCGACGACAGGCGCTGCGGCACCAGCGGATCCGGGTCAGCCGTGGTGACGATGACCTTGTCGCCTTGAACCTTCGCGGTCAGCTCGACGCCGTCCAGGATGCGCGGCTTCGGCGAGGCCTTCATCGCCCGGCTGAGCGTGTTGACGACCGACTGCGCGGTGAGCGTGGTGCCGTCGTGAAACGTCACGCCGGGCCGGATCGTGAACTCCCAGGTCTGGCCGGTGCGCTTCCACTCGGTCGCGAGACCGGGCAGAGCGTCACCGTTCGCGTCGAGGTTCACCAGCGTCTCGGCGGTGGACCACCGCGACAGCTTGAACGCGTCATCGCTGAACGGCGTGAGCCCGGATCGGGGCGGCAGCAGCATCGCGACCTTGATCCGGCCGTCCCCAGTCGCATCGGCCGCCTTGCCGTTCTCGGCAAAACATCCGGCGGACAGCAGGGATAGCGCTAACAACGGGACAAGCATCAAGGGCAGGCGGCGGCGCACGGATCATCCAGATGGTTCAGGGGAATCGGAGCTCCGAAGGTAGCAGATGATTGTCATTTTCATGTAGCCCGCCTCCTTGAACGCCTTGCCGCCGGCCTCGCGCACCGATTTGCGGTGTTTGTCGGTGCCGGGCCGTAATGTCGGGGGCACGATGTCCGAAGCCGTCTTCCTGCCCGCAGATCCACCGCACCAGGGCCAGTTGGCCTTGTACGACGCCACTCCCGCGAGCCGCGGTGGCGAGAGCGCGGTGGAGCTGGTGCTGCCGCGAGGCGCCCAGATCCGGCGTACGACGGTCCCGGCGCGGCTACTTCCGATGAGCGAGGCGCTTGCGCTGCTGACCGGTCCACCTGCCGCGGACGCCTCCCCCAGCCTGCGGGCCTGGTCGGCGGCCGCGCTTGCCGGGCTCGGCCTGATCGCCCGCGGCCGCGTCGTACCGGATCAGAGCGCGGAAGGCTTCGCGACCTGGCGAGTGGCACCGCTCGATCCAGCCGATCAAGCGTGGCTGCGCAACCTCGCCCAGGCGATGCCCCCGACCGCGTATGCCTTGCCGATTCCGGAGAGCCGGCCGTTGCGCCTGCGGGATCCGGAGCTGCTCGTGCGGGCCTTCTGGGACGCGATCGCCGACACCTTGATCCGCACGCCCGCCGCGGCCGAGTCGGTCACCGGCGAGACGGCCGCGTTCGCCGGCGTCGCGCCCACCGCCTTGGCCGGATCCGCCGACTGGCTGGCCGACAGCGCGCGGTCCGAGCAGGCCGGCGCGCGTTTGGTGCTTCGCATCGAACCACCCGCGGAGCCGTTGGAGACCGAGGACTTCCGGGCGGTGTTACAGCTTCGCAGTGGCGTCGATCCGAGTTTGCTGGTGGATGTCGCGGATGTCTGGTCCGCTCCGGCTGCGGTGCTGGCCGCGCTTGGCGAGCAGGCCGAGACCGATCTACTGCTGGCCTTGCGACGAGGTGCGCGGGTCTGGCCGCCGCTGGATCACGCCCTGCGCGACGCGGCGCCCGAGGCCGTACCGATCGCGGATGAGGCGCTCGACGCGTTGTTCGAGGACACCGCCGCGTTGGACGGCGTGGGGATCGAGGTGCGCTGGCCGGCCGAACTCTTCAGCGGCAAACTCGCGGTCAAGGCCGGCGCCACGCCAACGCCGGGAGCCGTGACCGGGCCCGACTTCAGCATGACCGAGCTGCTCAGCTTCCGTTGGCGCCCGACGCTCGACGGCGAGGAACTGACCGAGGACGAGATCCGCGTTCTGGCCGAGGCCAAACGGCCGATGATCCGGATGCGCGGGCGCTGGGTGCGCATCGACCCGGACCTGGTCGCGAAGCTCCGCCGGGGTATGACGCGCAGGCTCACCGGCGCTGAGGCGCTCGGCGCGGCATTGACCGGCGAGATCGAGATCGACGGCGAGCGAGTGCCGTTCGAGGTCGATGGCGCCCTGGCCACGCTGGCCGACCGGCTCACGAGCGAACGGCCCGCTTTCGTGCAGCCACCCGCGTTGCAGGCCACCCTGCGCGACTACCAGCGCCGCGGTGTCGAGTGGATGGCGCAGCTCGCCGAGCTCGGTTTCGGCGGCTGCCTCGCGGACGACATGGGCCTGGGCAAAACGATCCAGGTGATCGCGTTGCACCTCCATCTCGGCAACGGCCCGACGCTGGTCGTCTGCCCGTCGACCCTGCTCGGCAACTGGGAGCGCGAGTTCGCCCGGTTCGCCCCGGACACGCCGAGCCGGCGCTACCACGGCGCGGGCCGGACGCTGGCGGATCTCGCCCCGAACGAGGTGGTCCTCACGACGTACGGCGTGGTGCGCCAGGACCACGCGACCCTCGGCACCATCGAGTGGAACCTGGCCGTCGCCGATGAGGCCCAGCATGCCAAAAACCCGCTGTCGCGAACAGCGCGTTCGTTGCGCGCGCTGCCCGCCCGGACCCGCCTGGCCCTCACCGGAACGCCGGTGGAGAACCGGTTGTCCGAGCTGTGGTCGATCCTCGACTGGACCGCGCCCGGCCTGCTCGGCACGCTGGATCGCTTCCGCCACGACGTCGCCGTACCGGTCGAGCGCTATCGCGACGAGGACGCGACGGCCTGGCTCAGCCGCGTCACCCGGCCGTTCCTGTTGCGCCGCAAGAAATCGGACCCAGGTATCGCGCCGGAGCTGCCGCCGAAGACCGAGCGCGACGTGATCGTGCCGCTCACCACCGAACAAGCCACGCTCTACCAGGCGGTGGCCGCCGAGACCCTGGCCAAGATCGAGCAGAGCGAAGGCATCGAACGACGCGGGCTGGTGCTGAGTCTGCTCACTCAGCTCAAACAGGTCTGCAACCACCCGGCGCAGTTCCTGCACGAGCCCGGACCGCTGCCGCGCCGTTCGGGCAAACTCGCCGCCCTGGACGAACTGCTCGACGTGATCCTGGCCGAGGGCGAGTCGGTGCTGATCTTCAGCCAGTACGTCGAGATGTGCCGGCTGATCGAGCAGCACCTGGCCTCGCGGGGTGTGCCGACGTTGTTCCTGCACGGTGGTGTGGGGGTGCGACGGCGTGAGCAGATGGTCGAGGAGTTCCAGGCTGGCCAGGCGCCGGTGTTCCTGCTGTCGTTGAAGGCGGGTGGTGTCGGGCTGACACTGACCCAGGCCTCGCACGTCGTGCACTACGACCGATGGTGGAATCCGGCCGTCGAGGATCAGGCCACGGACCGGGCGTACCGCATCGGCCAGGACAAGCCCGTCCAGGTGCATCGCCTCGTCACCGAGAACACGCTTGAGGATCGAATCTCGGCCGTCATCGCGGCCAAGCGCGAACTGGCCGACGCTGTGGTCGGCTCCGGCGAAGGCTGGCTGAGTGAACTGTCCGACGCCGATCTCGCCGAGCTGGTCGCCCTCAGCAACGAACCGGTGAAGCTGGGGTCGGCGGGCGTGCACAATCCGTCGAAGGTCGGCAGGACATGAGCAACGACTCGGGTTCGCTCGGCTTCCGGCGCCCGGAGCCTGGTCCGAATGATGGGCGGGAGTCGCGGGCGCCCTGGCAGCAGTGGGCGAAGTCGGGTGAGCGCGGCGCGGGCAAACCTGCCGCGAGCGGCCCGGGTAGCCGGCGGCCGTTCGGCCTGACCTGGTGGGGCAAGGCCTGGGTGGAGGCGCTGCAACACCAGGCGCAACTTGATCCGAACCGCCTCGGCCGCGGCCGTTCGTATGCTCGTCGCAGCAGTGTGCTCGAGCACCACGTCCAGCCCGGCGCCGTCACCGCGATCGTGCAAGGAAGCCGCCCCAAGCCGTACGACGTGTCCGTGCGAATCCGGGCCTTCACCGACGACGAGTGGACCGCCGTACTCGACGTGGTCGCCGCGCAGGTCGGCCGGGTCGCCGCGTTGCTCGATGGCGAACTACCTCCCGACCTGGTCGACGACGTGCAGGCTGCCGGGCTGGACCTGCTGCCGAAATCCGGTGAGGTGGTGACATCGTGCAACTGCCCGGACTTCGCTATCCCCTGCAAGCACTCGGCGGCGGTCTGTTACCTCATCGCGGACGCGCTCGACGAGGATCCGTTCGCACTGCTGTTGTTGCGAGGGCGCGAGCGGTCGTCGTTCCTGGCCGCGCTGCGCTCCCGCCGCCAACGTCCCGCCACGAAGACCGTGCTGAAGCCGCGCGGCGTCGTCGCCAAACAGGCGTACGCGCGCGATCCGGCGGAGATCCCCGCACCACCGCGACCACCGTCTCACCCGGGCGTCCCGTCAAGCCTGCAGATCCTCGAACCACCCAAGTCATCCGGTATTACCTCAGCGGAGCTGACCGCGCTCGCGACCGACGCCGTACGACGAGCCTGGGAGCTGGCCTCGGGCGACGGCGACGGCGGGATCTCCCTCACCCGCGACGAGGATCTCGCCCGCCGCGCGGCCGAGCTGCTCGGTAAGCCCGGGCTGGCCGAACTGGCCCATCGCGCCGGTATCAGCGCGCGCACCCTCACCGTCTGGGCCACCGCCTGGCACTACGCGGGCGCCGCGGGTCTCGCCGCCACCACCACGTCGTACGACGCCCCGCCCGAGGATCTGGCCGAGGCCTTCGGCGTACTACCGGAGCCGGTGACGGTCGAGGCCAACCGGGTGACGTCCGGGCGGCACCAGCTGCGCCTCGGGCGAGACGGCCTTTGGTACGTGTTCACCGAGTCGTTCAACGAGTGGACTCTCGCGGCTCCACCGACCGACGACCCGGCCGCGCTGATCTGACCTCGGCGCGGTGGCGGAGGGTCAACGTGCTCCGGGCGCACCTGCTCGGTACAGTCACACGGTTGCCGCTGCGCCTGCCGCGGCAATGCGGTCGCTGGGCCCACGGGAGGAGATGGATGGACGCGACGCTGCTCGACGCCGAGGCCGAGGCCGCCGTCCTGCGCGTCTACCGCCAGGTTTTTGCCGTGCTTGCCCGCGAGGCCGGCGCGATGATCGTCGATCCGGATCTGCTCGACGTCGACCAGGCGATTCTGGACGCGTTCGCCGAGGCCGGTAGCGACGGCCTCACCGTGGAACAGGCGACCGCGGCCTGCGGCTCGTACGACCACGATGTGGTGGTCCGGCGGTTCGACGTACTCCGGCAGTACGGCGCGATCACCAAGCTGGTCGACCGGCCGAACGAGCTGCGCCACCGAGCGGCCTTCGCGCCGTACGTGATGCTGATGTTCCTGCGCCGGATGTCGGTGCAGGGCGGCCAGGCGGAATTGCACCAGTTGCTCACGCTCGAACACCACAGCGTCAGCGATCCGAAGGCCACCGCCGAACAAGGCCAGGCCTCGATCGAACGCCTGACCAAGGTCTTCCGCCTGCTCGGCAACGAGCTCGCGATCCTGGTCGCCACCAGCACGGCCGCGCAGCTGCGGGAGAACGCACAGCTCGCCTGGGGCAACGAGACCCTGATCGAACAGGCCGAGAAGGTCCACCGGATCGTGCTCGAACGGTGGCCCGAACTGCACCGCGTCTGCACCGCGCTGCGGATGTCGCTCGCGGCGTACGCCGATGCCGTGCAGACGGCCGCGGGACGGCTCGTCGAGCGCGCCGGTACGACGCGTGCGCTCGGGTTGCTGCCGATCGAGACCTGGCTGACTTTCACCCGCGGCAGCGATACCGAGGTGCTCGCGGGCGTGCTCGACGGGCTGCTCTTCGACGCGGCCGCGCCGGATTTCGCGCCCGAGACGTTGCTGGAGGCGGTGGAGTCGGGCCGCCGGACCGGTACCGCCCGGCTGGCTCCGCCGCGTTCGTCCGGTGACGACACCGAGGCGCCGGAGTCGTCCGCCGCGATCGACCGGGAGAACCTGCGCGCCGAGGCCGAACGGGTCCTGGCCGGGCGGGACGAGGTCAGCGTGACCGAGGTGGTCGACGCCGCGGGCGACTGGATCACCGCGCGCCGGGTGCTGGCGGAACTGACGGCCGCCCATCTGCACGACGAACTCGAGTACGAACTGGTCTGGACCGACGGGATGCGGATCGACCCGGCCGCGGGAACTCCCTGGATCACCGAGGGCTCGTTCCGGCGGAGGGCCTCATGAGTACGTCATACGACGCGTTGTGGTGGGCGAAGGTCCAGTCGGCCGGCGTGCAGCAGGTCGATCCCGCGACGCCGCCCGTCGCCGGGATGATCCGCGCGCCTGAGCCGGATGGGTCGAGTGTCTGGCTCGTTCCGGCTATGCCCGCGGGTGCCGGGCATGGAGTGCTTGAGGAACTTGGTACTCCCCCGGTGGCCGTGGAGCAGCCAAACGAGACTGCCCGGGTACTAGCGATCTGTGTTGCCTGTTGCTGGCGTGAGCGCAGTGAGCCCGCTTGGCCGGGTACGACCGCGACGCTGGCCCAGATCAAGGCGGTGTACGCCGGATTGCGTGGGCGGGCCGAACAGTCGAGTGATCTGACTTTGATCGTGGGAGGCCTGCGACGGCTCAATGGAACCGGCTGGCTGCTGTGGAACGAGAAGGCTGGCGAAGTGCGGCTAGGCCCTCGGGTGATCGGGTGGGGTCCTGCTCAGCTGGTTGGGCTGCGCGAGGTCTGCCGGGTTCTGCCCGAGCCGCCGGCCGCGGTCCTGGTTCCGCGGGCTCCCGAGCCGCCGCCTGCTGATCCCCTGCCGGATGCTTCGGTTGCTTCGGTTGCTTCGGGGGGTGAGTTGGATGAGTGAGTTGCAGCAGCATGGGTTGTTCGATCCGTTGCTAGCGGACCTGAGCGATCGCAGCCGGGATGAAGTGCTTGCAGCCTTCAGCGCGGTCCAGTACGCCGCCCACCCGGTCGCAGAGGTGCAGCTCGCCGGACTGCGCGATGTCACCTTGCGCCGCCAGGTCCAGAAGATGCTGAAGCTGATCGGCCGGACGCTTGTGCACGTCGACGGCACCCACTGGACCTCGGGCTACCTAGACGAGGTTGCGGAGACCCTGACCGCGCAAGGCTGGCAGCCGCTGTCGGCCGTGGATCGAGCCGTTCTAGTCCTCGTTCTCGTCCACTCTGTCGCCATCCCACGTAGCGAAGGCATACTCACCGGCGACAGCTGGAAGTCCGCACGCCCGACGACGGTGGACGAGCTTCGTACAGCCAAGATCAGCAGCGAGGACCGACGCCTGGCCCTGCAACGGCTTCGGGCGGCTGGACTGGTTCAACTAGCTGGAGACCGTTCAGGTGGTCCGAGCTACGTGCCCGGCCCACAGCTGCAACGGCTGACTCCTGCGGCGCGTAGACGCCTCCAAGACCAGCTGATCCTCGCAGCAGCTCCGGCCAGCCCAATCGCTGCCGCTATCCGGGCCCGAACCGGATCCGCTCCTGATACCGAACAAGATTCCACGGGGGTTTCATGAGCTCGACCACCAGTAGCCCGGGTGAGGACGGCCCGTTCGACATCCTGGGCTCGAAGGTGCTGATCGGCGTCCAGGTCGTCGACCTGTCCCGGCTGTCCACGCACCCGATCCCGATGGTCGGCCAGGGTCTGGTCACCGTCGCCGGGCAAGGGCCGGTCGACTCGAACGGCGCCGGCAAGTCGTCCTGGATCGCCGCGCTGAGCCTGCTGCACGCCGACGACCAGTGGCGGCTCACCAGCGGTGCCCCCGGCGCGGCCGAACTCCTGTTCACTGCCGAGGCCGCGGGCCAGGAAGGCAGCTGGTCCAACGTCGACCGCGGCTACATCGTTGGCGTCTTCTCCGACCCGGACTTGACCGTCCTGGAGGAGATCGAAGCCGCTGCGATCACCGTGTGGATCCGTATCAACCGCAAGGCCTCGTACATCGACTTGCGCTGGAAGAATGGCCTGCACGTCCCGTACGGCGCCACCGAGGCTGAGCGGGCTGCAGGCGCTGACGCGCTGTGGGCCGCCTTGCCGCACTCGAACGGCCGTACCGACTTCCACGCGAACAAGCTGTCCACCGTGCTCTATGGCGGTCAGGTTCGTTGTGTTTCGTTCCTGTCGACGTCCGTCCGCTCGAGCCCCACGGCGAACCTGCTGGCCGAACCGCTCAACGAACTCGGCCCGGCCCGCATCTTCAACGCGATCGCCACCCTCACCGGACTCGACCACGAGCTCGAACAGGAGCAGACCCACCGCTCCGCCGAGCACACCCAGCGCGAGGCGACCAGGCAGGCCGCCGCGGACCTCCAGCGCTGGGAGCAGGAGATGGCCGCCGTCGAGGCAGGCATCCAGCAACGAGCCACCGCCCGTACGGCGCTCGCGGACGCGCGCGAGGCCTGGTCCGCTCGCTGCGCCCGGCACCTGGTCGACGGCGACGCGCGCAACGCCGAGATCCTGCACGAGCTGAGCGAGCTAGAGCTGCGCGTGGCCGAACAAGAGGCCAAGCGCGAGGCGGTCGACACCGAGCTCGAGGCCTTCGGCAGCGAAGAGAATCTGCTGCGGGACGTCCAGCTCACCCGGCAGGAGCGAGACCAGCTTGACGCTCGCGACCGCGAGCTGGATCTCGCACAGCGTTCGGTCCGGGAATCGCTCGAACGCCTTGGCCAGGAACAACGCAAGCTCAACGACACCGGGCGCGCTGCCGACGGCCGGGACCTGGATGCGGCCGCCGCCGAGCAGGAAGAGGCCCGAGCCGCTCTAGAGGAGCAGATCGGTCGCGAGCATGCTGCCCGGGCCGCGGTCCAGGCAGCCACGGCGGAGCTCAAGGAAGCCGAGAGCGGTCAGACCGTCGCTGCTCCGCAGCAGCAGGTCCTCCAGGCCGCAGGCATCGGATGCGCCGGTCTAACCGACATCACCGAGTTGAAGTCCGGAGACCGGGCCGAGTGGGAACCACGGCTTGCGCCCTACCGGGAGGCATTGGTCGTTGCCGCCGAGGACAGCGTGCTTGCTGCCGAGGCCCTCGCCGATGCGGGTTATGCCGGTTGGTTGCTCGTACTGGCGAATCGCCCGGGTAAAGCTGCCAAGGGCCGCCCGGCGAGTGCGGACAAGCGGTTCAACCTCGACGCGTTCTTCGCCGCGTTGGAGGCTCGCGCCGCCAAGGAGTTCATCGACGAGCCGGCCGGGGTTGTAGCCGTCGGACAGTTCGATGAACCTTTCACCGGTAGGACCGCCCGGATCGAGGCCGCCCGGCGTCGGCTGGCTGCGGCCACCGAGGCCCGTTCCGGCGCGTTCGAGGCGCTGGAGAAGGCCCGGGCCCGCGTAGAGCAGGCGTCGCGCCGTACGGCCGCTGCGCAGGCATTGGCCTCCGCGGCCGACGTACAGGAGCAGATCCTCGCTTTGCGCGAGTCGAATGACCGGTACGAGCAGGACCGGGCCGAGCTGGCACCGAAGCTCCAGGCCGCCAAGGAATCCGCAGAGGCCGCCGCGGGCCAGCAGCTGGTACGGGACGAACGACTCAAGAACCTCGAGGCGACTCGCAAGGAGCACGACCGGATCCTCGACGAGCTTCGCCGCCGTCGGCTCGACTTGGTGGCGGAACAGACGGATCTAGATCTCGAAGGCCGTTCAACCGCCTGGGGCGACTCCGCCGAGGCGGCGCAGGCGTTCCTGTTGGAACTGCCTGACGAAGCTCAACGCCGTACGACCGCGGACTGGAACCACTACACGAGCGCGCAACTGGACGACGTCGTACGACGCTGCTTCCCGAATATGCGCTCGCAGTCGCAGGAGATCCCGTCCGAGCTCTCGGAGATCCTCAACGGGCCCGAAGGCTGGACCAGCGGGACACTAGGCGTACGAGTCGGTCTAGTACCTGCACTGCTTCGGGCGCTCAACAGCCACCTTGCGCAGCACGAGACCTTCGACAGCATTCAGCAGGGCCAGATCAGTAGCCAGCGGGCCGAGCGCAATGCCGCCCTCGCCCGGGCCCGGGAGGGATTGGACGAGTCCGAGAACACCGCCCGCGCCCACCGGGCCTCCCTCGCCGACGGCATCAAGGCCCGCCTGCGACTCGTGTCGGCCGAGTTCGACCGGTTGGACCAGGCGTACGGCGGTTACGGCGCGAAGCTGGAATTCCCCGAGCCGGATCCGCCCTCCGAGCCGGACAAGCCGTGGCGGTGGACGGTCACACCGAAGTGGCGTCGTTCCGAAGGCGGCCCGTTCTCGGCGTTCAACGTCAAGGGCAACACCGCGCAGATGGACGAGAAGGCCGTGAAACTGGTCTGCGCCGCCGCCCTGGCGGGTGGCAGTGATCGGCCCTTGCTGCTCATTCTCGACGAACTCGGGCGCAACCTCGGCAGCCAGCACCGGCGCGAGGCCGTCGCCCTGTTCGAGCAGATCGGCCGGGACCGGAACATCACCGTCATCGGCGCGCTGCAGGACGACATGGAGCGGTACGCCCTGTCCTCATCCCGCCTCTACGTCAAACTGCGGCGGAGCTCGGACACGATGGCGTACAACCAGGCGCCGGTGGTGAAGGGCAACGACGACAACCGCGACCGGGTCGAACTGCTGCGCGAGTGGCTCGAGTCCTACCGCGGGTCTACCCCGATCCTGGAGATCGAGGAGCCGGTCCTGTCCTGACTCTCTGTCGCAGATCGGCTTCGCTGAGGTCTAGTCAGCCGACGTCGGACAGCGTTATCCTCTCGTTTCCCCGTGGGCCGGCCTCCGGTCTTGATGCCCGGGCCGCGATGTGGTCCAGTCGAGCGGTAGAGATTGCCGGACGACGGTCTCACCACTTGGCCAAGATAATGTTGACAGTTGACCAATTGTGCGTTTGACCCGGAATGCGTTCACACTGTTTCGGTGAGGCCCACCATTAGTGCACCGTGGCCGTCGTTGTCTCGGCCCACCGCGGTACGGCGAATGTGTGGTGAACGGCCCTCGCCGATCAGGGTCCAGCCGGAACGGAGGGCGTGAAATGGCTTCCTGGCTCCTACGTGCCCAATGGACCGGCCGGAACGACGCGAGTATCGCCGCCCGGGTCTCCGCCACGCTGACCGCGGTGGCGGTCGCCTTTCCCGAGGCTTCCTCCTGGACGCAGGACGACCGCTTCGGCGTCGACGCCCTGACCGTCGAGACCACCGGCCCGATCGAGAAGCTGGTCGCGGGTGCCACCCGAGTCAACGGAGTCACCCGCCTCCACCTGCAGAGCAGCGGGGACCTGCCGTGGCTGTTCGATCTGTCCGCAGGTGCGGACGGGCCGGCGACCGATCAGCTGACGCTGCACTGGAGTGACGAGAGCGCCCTGGCCGACTCCGAGCGATTCGCGCAGGTCCTGCGGGCCGTCGTGAGCATCTGGGAACCGGAGTGGGCCAGCATCGCCGACACGGACCTGGCCGCCGAGGCCGGGATCTTCCGCCGCGGTATTCCGATGATCGGCTGGCTCACCTACGTGCGCGGCATGGTCACCGGCGCCGATGGCGTGGACATCGACATTCTGCCGTTCGAGCGTGGCACCTTGCTGCAGGCTCCGGTCAGCCCGGCTGAGCTCTCGCCGGTCCACATCTGCGCCGCCGCCGCACTCGTCGGCATCATGCCCGAAATCTCCTGACCTTCGCTGCTGGCCCCACTATCGCCTAGGTGGCGCGCGCTACCTCGGCGACAGTGAGGTGGCGCACGCGCTACCTCGAGGTGGGCGCGGAGGTCAGTGTGGCAACGCGGCGCGATCGCGAGGCTGCTGTCATGCGTAAATCGTTGGCAACCCTGATCATTCTCGCCACCGCGGCGCTGGTCACCGCGCCGCTGCTCAGCGCGCCACTGCCTGCCGCCGCGCGGGACTCCCCCATCGCCGATCCGGTGCCGGCCTTGAACCGGCACGCTCACAAGCTGACCTCCGTCGAGGCCAACAGCCCGAGCCATGACCTGCGCGCCTTCACTCAGATGATCGGCAATGCAGGTGTTGTCGGCGTAGGCGAGGCCACCCACAGCTCACACGAGTTCTTCGCCTTCAAGCACAAGCTCTTCCGCACTCTGGTCGAGGAGCGCGGGTTCACCGTCTTCTCCCTCGAGATCGCCTGGAGCAGTGGCCTCCGGCTTAACGAGTACGTGCTGAACGGCAAGGGCGACCCCAGCCGCATCCTCCGCGAGGAGTTCGTGCTCTGGAACACCGAGGAGCACCTGGCCCTCGTGAAGTGGATGCGCGCCCACAACGCCACCCACGCCCGCAAGGTGATCTTCAGCGGCAACGACGCCACGTACGCCGGCGCCGAGGTCTTCCGCCCGCTACTCCGCACCAGCCACCCGGTGTCTTCGCAATACTCCCAGCTGTACGCCGACCTCCGCCCAGCAACAACCAACGTCGAGACCTGGATGAACGCGTACTTGGCGCGGCCAGACAGCCAACGCGAAGCCACGGCGACCAAGGCGGCACGGGCCTACTCGGCGCTCGCGCGATCCAGCAAGGACCGCTGGCTACTCCAACAAGCCCGGGTGATCATGCAGACGACGAGACTCCTGGCCTTCCGCTTCAGCGACCCCGCGGAGGAGCCGAGGGCGATGCGCTATCGCGACCAGGCCATGGCTGCGAACACCGCATGGTGGTACCAGCAGACGGGCCGCAAGGTCCTGCTGTCCGCTCACAACGGCCACGTCGGGTACGTCCCCGACAACAGCGCGGCCTATCCCAAGATTCAGGGTCAGTTCCTTCGGGACGCCTTGGGCCGGCGGTACGTCAATGCGGGCTTCACCTTCGACCACGGCACCTTCAACGCCCGCCACCGGGACACCGGTCAGTGGGGCGTCTTCTCCGCCGGGCCGTCCGAGCCCGGCAGCAATGAGCACACCCTCGACAGGGTCAGGTACGACGCCTACTACCTCGACCTCCGCACCCTTCCCGCCCCGGCCACCCGGTGGTTCCACCAACAACGCCCCACCAAGAACATCGGCCTAACCTGGCCGGAACCCCTGTACCAAGTCGCCTTGGCTCCCAACTACAACCTCCTAATCCACCTCCACAACACCAACCCCGCCACCCTCCGCCCCCCGCTTCCCGCGACGGCACTCAGCGGCCGAGCGGTCCGCTAATACGGGGCGGGCTGTCTGCCGCACCGGCAGGCGGCAGGCGGCAGGCGGCAGGCGGCAGGCGGCAGGCGGCAGGCGGCAGGCGGCAGGCGGCAGGCGGCAGGCGGCAGGCGGATGGTCTGATAGCCACTCAGGCACACAACTGCGCATAGCGGTGGTCCGCGCGAAATCGGACCACCGCCGCGGGCACGGCCGCATTCACCCCTGCTCCGAGCGGCTCCACACAGTCCCGGCCATGGAGCAATCGCACGCGCAGGTCCCTTGGCAGTCGCAGGCGCTTGGCACGCGCGGTCTTTGGCCGGGCGCGGGTCCTTCGCCGGCGCGGGTCCTCCGCACGCGCAGCCCTCGGCACGCGGCGGTCATCCTGCAGCCTTCACATGCCACGGCCGGCACGCGCCCCTGCGACGATTCGTCAGCGGCAGCGCAGAACGCCGACGCAGAAGCCGGGTGCCGAGCGCGCAGTGGACGCGTCGGCCAGGCACCTAGCGGGGCCGCAGGCGGACGCGAAGAGCTCCTGGAGCCAAAGGCATGCCGGCCAGGTGGCTGGTACAGCCTCCACAAGCGATCGCCCTCAAGCCGTCGCAATACGCCTCATACCCGCGGCGCACCGAGGGTGCACCATCGCCGGCTGGCCTCCGCCGGCCAACCGGGAGAATGCGGAAAAAAGGGGGGGCACAAATGTTAAGGGCCACCCGTTGCCGGGTGGCCCTTAACAGTGTGA
>NZ_JBHLTC010000025.1:0-1103 GCF_042434725.1 Kribbella deserti
GGGCGACGGCACCTTCAACAGCGGCCAACCCGTCGGCCACGGCTGGACCGGCTACCGCCCCGCGACCTACTGACCCGGCAGCACCCAAAGGAGTCCTGATGAGAGTTCGCTTCAAGAGATCCGTGACCGGGTTGGCCGTCGCCTTGCTGACGGCCGCCGGCACCATCGCCGCTGCTCCCGTGACGTCGGCCCAGGTCACCGCCAGACCCGCCTTCGAAATGCCGTTCCCGTGTAAGGAGGTGTGGAACGGTGCCACCTACTCGGGGCATGGCGGCGCGGGCAACGACTACCCGCTCGACTTCAACTGGGGCTCGGGCGCTGCCGACCGCGGGAGAAAGGTGGTCGCCAGTGCGGCCGGCATCGCGCGGCATGGCGTGGCGGGCGTGATCGACATCGACCACGGCGGCGGTTGGTCCACGACTTACCGGCATCTCGAGCACCGGGCGGTGGCGAGTGGCACCCAAGTCGCCCAGGGCCAGTACATCGGCGACGTCGGTGATGTCGGCAACGCCAGCGGACCACACCTGCACTATGCGCAGGAGTACAACGGCACCCCGGTGCACATCGAACTGCACGGCCAACGGGTCACCTACAGCTATGTATACAACGGGCCGGAGTTCGTGAGCTTCAATACCTGTCCCGGCGGTGTTCGCGCGGCGGAGAGCGTGAACGGCGACCAGTACGACGATCTGCTGGCGGTCGATCCGAACAACGTCATGCAGGTGTACCCAGGCAATTCGACCGGCACGTTCGGCGGGGCGTCTCCGCTCGGCGGCGGGTGGAGCTCGGCGTACAACCGAATCGCGGTAGGGGATACGAACGCGGACGGGGCCGCCGACATCCTGGCCACCTCGACAGACGGCAAGTTGCACTACTGGCACAACTCCGGCAGCGGAACGTTCTCCAAGCTGGCCAACTCCGGTGTGGGCTGGACGTCGATCGAGTGGTTCGCGATGGTCGACATCAACCGCGACAACCGGGCCGACATCGTCGCGCGCGACGGCGGCATCCTGTACTGGTACCCGGGCAAGGGCGCGGGGGCATTCGGCGAGCGCATCAAGATCGGCGAGGGCTGGGCGACGTATCCCGAGTTCGCCGGCGCG
>NZ_JBHLTC010000026.1:0-57258 GCF_042434725.1 Kribbella deserti
GGGCGACGGCACCTTCAACAGCGGCCAACCCGTCGGCCACGGCTGGACCGGCTACCGCCCGGCAACCTACTGACAGCAGATCTACCGCCCACTGGCCATCCGAAGGCCAGTGGGCGGTAGATCGAGGCTATGCCTGCTGGAGGCGCTGGAGCTCTTCGCGGCAACTACGCCAGGCACTGTGGCCGCTGTCGATGAACTCGAAGTGGCCGACGTCAGGGAGTTCCGTCAGGGTCACGGTAGCGCCGGCGCGGGTCGCCGCGTCGCGGTAGCGGCGGCTCTGCTCGATCGGCACGATGCGGTCAGCGGCGCCGTGCACCAGGGAGATGGGTACGTCGAGCGGCACCTGCTCGTACGGCGACGCGAGCTCGTACCGCGCCGGGTCTTCGGATGGGCTCGCGCCCATCAACGACCGAACCGCCTGCCCGCCGAGGTTCGCGCGGACGCCGTCGACGAGATCGAGTACGCCGGCCTGGGACACCGCACCTTTGAGAACCACCTTCGGCGCGGCGCCGGGAGCAGTAGGCGGCAGGCGGTGACGGCCCGCGGCCCAGACGGCGAGATGGCCTCCGGCTGAATGGCCTACCGCGACAACGCGACGAAGGTCGAGCCTCGGTTGACCTTCGAGCGCATCGATCGCGGCGGCGACATCCTCGAAGGTCGCGGGCCAGCCGCCGCCATCGCCGACCCGGCGATACTCGATCGCGTAGCCGGCAATACCGTGCGCCGCGAGATCCTCGGCGAGCGGCGTGGCCAGCTCGACGCCGTACCCGCTCATCCAGAAGCCGCCGTGGATCACGACCGCCACCGGTACGACGGCATCGCCCGGCGGCAGGTGGAGGTCCGCCACTTGCGACGGGTCCGGCCCGTACGTCACGCGCTGGACGGCGCCCGCGGACTTCTTCTGGCTACAGCCCGTCGCGAGCGCCGCCGTACTGAGCGCCATGGACAGTACGACGCGCCGGGTGATCGTCATGCCAAGTGTTCGTCACCAAAGCTCTCCCGGATCGGCCAGGCCGGCCGCGCGGGCCACCGACGCGGCGGCCCCTCGGATCGACGCGGCCGGCCAGCGAGATCGGCGTGGCGATTCAGGCGGTTAGGTAGCCGCCGGAGGCGTCGAGGTCGGTGCCGATGACGGCGCTGGACTCGTCGGAGCTGAGCCACATCACCACCGACGCCATCTCCTCCGGCCGGACGATCCGCTTGATCGGATAGTCCTGGGCGATCTGTTCGTAGGTCACCCCGAACGCCTCGGCGGCCCGGCGCAGCATGGGCGTGTCGACAGCGCCGGGCGCGAAGGCGTTGACCCGGATGTTGTCGGCGGCGTACTCCAGGGCGGCGACCTTGGTCAGCGAGGCCACCGCATGTTTGCTCGCGTTGTACGGCGCGATCGTCGAGAAGCCCACCTCGGCGGAGATCGAGGCCGTGTTGATGATGACGCCGCCACCCTGCTTCAGCATCGGCGGGATCTCGTACTTCATCCCGAGGAACACCCCGGCGACGTTGGTACGCCAGACGGTCTCCAGGTCGGTGAGCGTCTGCTCGTGCATCCGAGCCACCCGTGGGCTCTCGATCCCGGCGTTGTTAACGGCGACGTCGAGCCGCCCGTACCGCCTCAGGCAGGCGTTGACGAGGTCCTTCACCTCGGACTCGTTGCGCACGTCGGCTCGCCGGTACGTCGCCTCGCCGCCGGTGGTTCGGATCTCCTGCTCGATCTTCCGGCCCAGGTGGGCCCGGCGGCCGCAGAACAAGACGCGCGCGCCTTCGGCCGCCATGGCCCGCGCGGTCGCCGCACCGATACCCGAAGTGGCACCGGTGATGAGCACGACCTTGCCGGCGAACCGCCCAGCCCGCGCGACCTGCCCGGAGGTGGACGGGGCTGAGGCGGAGGAGGCGGACGCGGCGTGGGCGGGATTGGCCAGGGCCGCCGCGCTGCCGACGGCGCCGAGCGCGCCGATGGTGAGGGCCTGCCGCCGGGTACGACGTACTGCTGGTTTGTCTGTCACTGGGAGAACCTTTCGATCGGCGGGAAGGTCAGAGCGGGAAAGGCGGGCGGGAAATGCGGGGCGGGAAAGGCGGGGCGGGAAGTCAGGGCGCGAGGCGGGTCGGCAGCGGCGCCAGCGGGTAGTTCCGCCAGAAGTACGCGTCGGCGGCGTGCTGATCGCTCGGGTAGTTGACCGCCTCGGCGATGCGCCCGGCCTTGATGCGGAACGCCAGTGCCCAGGTGATGTCGAGTCCCTCCGGCCGGGTGCTCCAGCCGCGATGCAGGTCGACCACCCAGTCGCCGTCGGCCGCGAGGAAGATCGGGTCGGCGCGGAACCCCGCCTTCGCCAACTGCGCGAAGAAGGCCAGCACCTCGTCTGCGCCGTGCTTGGTCCCGGCCAGTGGGTGATGGCCCGGGATGGTCCAGCGGATGTCCGGCGCGAAGTACCTGGTGCGCATCGCGTTGAGGTCGTTCGCGGCGTAGGCCTCGTAGTAGCCGCGGATCAGCTTGACGTTCGGGTGTTCCCCACGTTTCGCGTACGCCGTACCAGGCACCGCCAACGCAGCAGCGGTCGTCAAAGCGGCCCCGCGCAACAGCGTGGCCCGGGAAATGTCCGACATGGCAGAACTCCTTGGTTCAGAGGGTGATTGGGCAGATTCCTTCCGACGGTCGGACCCGAAATGCGGGTTGCCACGCTCCTCCCTGCCCACGGTCGGACGCGGAATGCGATCCACCGGCGCGTAACCGCATTCCGCGTCCGACCGTGGGTAGGTCAGCTGCGGTGGCGGGTCGTATTCCGCGTCCGACCGTGGGTAGGTCAGCTGCGGTGGCGGGTCGTATTCCGGGTCCGACCGTGGGTGGGGTGGTAGTGGTGGTGGGTCGTGTTTCGGGGTGACCGTGGCTGGGCTGCTGTATGTCAGGAGATCGCGGGGGTAGGGGTGGCGTCCAAGACCTTTGGCTATGCAGTGCGTGCATAGGCGTGCATAGGCGTGCATGGGCGTGCATGGGCGTGCATGGGCGTGCATAGGCTGGTGGTAGGGACCGGGGAGGATGAGGGCGCGCATGGATGTGGATACGCGGTCGTTGCGGTACTTCGTCGAGGTGGCGGAGCAGCTGAACTTCAGTCGTGCCGCTGAGCGGCAGTTCGTGTCCCAGCCGGCGTTGAGCCGGAGCATCCGCCGGCTGGAGGAGGATTTGCGTACGCCGCTGTTCGAGCGAACGGCCCGCGAGGTGAAACTGACGGCCGCCGGTGAGGCGTTGCTGCCGTTGGCGCGGCAACTGCTCGCCGACTGGCAATCGGCCCAGCGCAGTACGCGCGTTGCGGCGGCGGCGAGATCGCGCATCCTGCGGGTGGGGTTCACCGCCTCGGGTGCGGGATCACTGGCGACGCGGGCCTACACCGAGTTCAAACGCAAGTATCCCGACTGCGCGGTGGAGCCGAAGGGGTTCGAGTGGGGTGGGGAGGTCGCTGCGCTGCACGACGGCCTGGTGGATCTCGCCTTCGTCTGGATGCCCGCGGACACCACCGGACTGCACACGCGGATCGTCGCCGTCGAACCGCGCCTGGCCGGGCTAGCGAGCGATCATCCGCTGGCGGGCCGGACGGAGCTCTCGATCGCGGACCTCGCGGAGGAGCCGATCGTGTGGACCCGGAAGGCGCCGCGCGGTTGGGTCGACTGGTGGGCGGTCAATCCGCGCCCGGACGGCCGCGAGCCGATCTGGGGACCGGAGAACGACAACGTAGAGGAAATGCTGGAGCACGTCGCGGCGGGATCGGCGATCTGCATCGCGCCGGAGTCACTGCGGCTGCACTACGGCCGGCCCGATCTGGTGTGGGTGCCGATCGTCGACATTGCGCCGCTACGGATCGCGATGTGCCGCCCGATCGACTCCAGCAATCCGACGGCCGCCGGCTTCGCCGCCGTGGTCGAAAGCCTGCTCCCCAGCTAGGGCCCCGGCTGAGGCCAACAGAGAAGCGCGAAGGCGCCCGACGGAAATCGCCGGGCGCCTTCGCGGACTTCTTCAACACTTCGAACCTTCAGCCGTGATGGCCTCAGGCCGCGTTGGTTCAGGCCAGCGTGGCCAGGGCGTCGTTCCAGGTCTTCGACGGGCGCATCACGGCCGCGGCCTTGGCCGGGTCCGGGTGGTAGTAGCCGCCGAGGTCGACCGCGTTGCCCTGTACGGCGAGCAGCTCGTCGACGATGGTCTGCTCGTTCGTGGCGAGGGTTTCGGCCACCGTGGTGAAGGCCTTCGCCAGCTCGGCGTCGTCGGTCTGCGCGGCCAGCTCCTGCGCCCAGTACAGCGACAGGTAGAAGTGGCTACCGCGGTTGTCGATGCCGCCGACGCGACGGGTGGGGGACTTGTCCTCGTTGAGGAATGTCGCGGTGGCGCGATCCAGGGTGTCCGCGAGGACCTGGGCCCGGGCGTTGCCGGTCGTCTGGGCGAGGTGCTCGAAGCTGGCCGCCAGCGCGAAGAACTCGCCGAGGCTGTCCCAGCGCAGGTAGTTCTCCTTCACCAGTTGCTGCACGTGCTTCGGCGCCGAGCCGCCCGCGCCGGTCTCGAACAGGCCACCGCCGGCCATCAGCGGTACGACCGACAGCATCTTCGCGCTGGTACCCAGCTCGAGGATCGGGAACAGGTCGGTCAGGTAGTCGCGCAGCACGTTGCCGGTGACGGAGATGGTGTTCTCACCGCGGCGGATCCGGTCCAGCGAGAACTTGATCGCCTCGACCGGGGCCAGGATCTTGAGCTCGAGACCTTCGGTGTCGTGCTCGGTCAGGTACTGCGTGACCTTCGAGATCAGCAGCGCGTCGTGGGCGCGGGTCTCGTCCAGCCAGAACACGGCCGGGTCGCCGGTGGCGCGGGCGCGGGTGACGGCGAGCTTGACCCAGTCGCGGATCGGGGCGTCCTTGGTCTGGCAGGCGCGGAAGATGTCACCGGCGGCGACCTCCTGCTCCAGTACGACGTTGCCGGCGGCATCGACCAGGCGGACCGTACCGGCCTGGGCGATCTCGAACGTCTTGTCGTGGCTGCCGTACTCCTCGGCCTTCTGCGCCATCAGGCCGACGTTCGGCACCGAGCCCATCGTGGCCGGGTCGAACGCGCCGTTCTCGCGGCAGTCGTCGAGCACGACCTGGTAGATCCCGGCGTAGCTGCTGTCCGGCAGTACGGCGAGAGTGTCGTGCTCCTGGCCGTCCGGGCCCCACATGTGACCGGAGGTACGGATCATGGCCGGCATCGAGGCGTCGACGATCACGTCGGACGGCACGTGCAGGTTGGTGATGCCCTTGTCGGAGTCCACCATCGCCAGCGCCGGGCCGTCGGCCAGCTCGGCCTCGAACGACGCCTTGATCGCGTCGCCGTCCGGCAGTCCGGCCAGGCCGGTGTAGATCCCGGCGAGGCCGTCGTTCGGGCTGAGGCCGGCGGCGGCCAGCGTCTCGCCGTACTGGGCGAAGGTCTTCGGGAAGAACGCGCGCACCACGTGCCCGAACACGATCGGGTCGGACACCTTCATCATGGTGGCCTTCAGGTGCACCGAGAACAGCACGCCGTCGGCCTTCGCGCGGGCCACCTGCGCGGTGAGGAACTCGCGCAGCGCGGCGGCGTGCATGACGGAGGAGTCGACGACCTCACCGGCGAGCACCGGGATCGACTCGCGCAGCACGCTGGTGCTGCCGTCGGCGCCGGCCAGTTCGATGCGCAGGGTGTCGTCGGCCTGGACCACGTACGACTTCTCGGTCGAGCGGAAGTCGTTCTCGCCCATGGTGGCGACGTTGGTCTTGGAGTCCGCGGTCCACTCGCCCATTCGGTGCGGGTGGTTCTGCGCGTACTGCTTGACCGAGGCGGGCGCGCGGCGGTCGGAGTTGCCCTCGCGCAGCACCGGGTTCACGGCCGAGCCCTTGATCTTGTCGTACCGCGCCTGGACGTCGCGCTCGGCGTCGGTCTTCGGCTCGTCCGGGTAGTCCGGCAGCGCGTAGCCCTGGGCCTGCAGCTCGGCGATGGCGGCCTTGAGCTGCGGCAGCGAGGCGGACACGTTCGGCAGCTTGATGATGTTCGCGCCCGGCGTCTTGGCCAGGTCGCCGAGCTCGGCGAGCGCGTCCGGAATGCGCTGGTCCTCGGTCAGGTGGTCGCCGAAGACGGCGATGATCCGTCCGGCCAGCGAGATGTCCCGGGTCTCCACACCCACCCCGGCCTGCGCGGCGTACGCCTGGATCACCGGCAGGAACGAGTAGGTGGCCAGGGCCGGGGCCTCGTCCGTGTGCGTGTAGATGATGGTCGACTCAGTCACCGCGTACTCCGCTTCCTCTGCTCCGTCTATGTCGCCCGCGGGTCACCCCGCCAGGCATGCCCACCCTAATGGGCCGGGCGGCCGCGCCCGACCGGGAGTGGCGATGGTCACCGACCGTCGTAGGGTTGCGGGTATGGAGCAGGAGCCGAGTTGGCGTGAGAAGCGGCGCGAAGCCGCCATCGCGCACGGTGCCGCCCTGGAGAACCAGCGAGCCGCCGAAACCGCGCAGGCCCGGGCGCTACTGGCCGATTTCGTCGAGACGATGACGGCCCTCGGCATCGAGCCCGTGCCGTTGCGGGCCCCGGTGGTCGGGTCCGGCGCGAGCTACCGAACCGGTCTCACCGGCTGGTACCTGCGTCGCAACCGGTCACTCGGAGTAGATGCCGAGTGCAACTTCTACGTGCTCGGCACCCCGGCCAGCCTCAAGGCCCGGCTCCTCGGCGTAAAGGTCCTGCCTTCCGACCCGCCCTTGGTGGTCGGCCGCGGCGCCCGCGACGGCGAATCCCTCCCTCTGGCCGAACTCCTGCAAAACCGCCTGACCGAGGCTGAAACCGGCTGATTCTGACCGGCACCTGCGGTTCATCTGGGGTTTGGGTGGTGGCTGGGGGTGGGTTACGTGGCGGGGACAGGCTGGCGACCGCTTTCCACGGACCCGCCCTGTCGCAGGAGGAGCTCTATGTCTGTCTCTCGTCGTCGCTTTCTCGGTCTGGGAGGCGCCGGTACTGCCGCCGTACTGCTTGGCACCGGTAGCTGGGACGCCTCGACCACGTTCGCCGCGCCGAAGGCCGGGAACCCGTTCACGCTTGGCGTTGCCTCGGGTGATCCGCGGCACGACGGGGTGGTGTTGTGGACCCGGCTCGCGCCCGACCCGTTCGCCGTCGACGGTCGTGCGGGTATGCCGGCCAGGCCCGTGCGGGTCGAGTACGAGGTGTCGCGGGATCCGCTGTTCCGGCATGTTGTACGGCGCTCGAGCGTGGTCGCGACTCCTGAACTCGGGCACTCGGTCCACCCCGAGGTGCACGGGCTGGCGCCGGATCGCGAGTACTACTTCCGCTTCCGTACGGCCGGGGAGATCTCGCCGATCGGGCGTACGAAAACGACGCCGCAGCCGCTGGCCAATCCGCGCGAGCTGCGGTTCGCCTTCGCCTCGTGCAACGCCTGGCAGGACGGCTACTTCACGGCGTACGAGCACCTCGCGAACGAGGACCTGGACCTGGTCGTCCACCTCGGCGACTACCTGTACGAATCGGGCGTGAAGACCAACCGGCGTGGGGTGGTCACCGATCCGCGGTTCCACACCGAGACGTTCGACCTCGCGCGGTACCGGCTGCAGTATTCGCTGTACAAGTCCGAGCTGCCGCTGCAGCAGGCGCACGCCCGGTTCCCGTGGATCCAGACGATCGACGACCACGAGGTGGAGAACAACTGGGCGGGCGACCTGTCCCAGGCCGACACCGAGCCGGACCAAGACCCGGCCGTGTTCCGGGTACGACGTGCCCAGGCGTTCCAGGCGATGTACGAGAACATGCCGCTGCGGCACGACCAGATGCCGTCCGGCCCGGACGTCAAGTTGCACCGGCGCCTTCCGTACGGCCGGCTCGCCGACATCACCATGCTCGACACCCGGCAGTACCGTTCCGACCAGCCCTGCGGCGACGGCGCCTCCGCGGTTTGTGACGACCGGTTCGACCCGGACAACACGATGCTCGGCGGTAAGCAGCGCAAGTGGCTGCTCGACGGCTTCCGCCAGTCGCGCGCCCGCTGGCAGGTGCTCGGCAACCAGGCGCCGATGGGCCAGACCGACTGGGAACCGGGCCCGACCACGCATGTATGGCTCGACCCGTGGGACGGCTATGTCGCCGAGCGGAACCAGGTGCTCGCGGCGGCGCAGGACAGCGGCGTACGGAACCTGGTGGTGATCACGGGGGACCGGCACCAGAACTACGCGCTCGACCTCAAGCGGGACTTCGCGGATCCGGCGTCGCGGGTGGTCGGTACCGAGTTCGTCGGTACGTCGATCACGAGCGGTGGCGACGGCGCGGACACCACCCCGCAAGGCGAGAACTTCCTCGCGGCCAATCCGCATCTGAAGTTCTTCAACGCCCAGCGCGGTTATGTCCGGGTGACGGTCGACCGGCAGCGGTGGCGCAGTGACTTCCGGGTCGTGCCGTACGTGACCACGCCCGGCGCTCCGATCAGCACCCGGGCGTCGTACGTCGTGGAGGACCGGCGGCCCGGCGTACAGGCGCTCTGAAGAGGCCCGATTCGGCTGTCGCGGCAGTGGGCCACCGATTCACCAGCCGGACGGCCTGGTGACGGGGAGTAGTTGGCGTTTGAGCTGGGTGGAAAGGATGGTGTGGGGGATCGGCGCGGATGAGGATGTCACGCGTCTTGATCGGCCCTACCGCGAGGAGCACCGATGCGTGCGCGCCTGCACCGGATCCTGCTGTGTGCAACGATTCTGACCTGCCAGCTGCTCCTTCCCACTCATGCCGGCGTCACCGCGGGCGACGAGACGTGGAACCCGTCGACCGCAACGCACGCAGGCATTCCGACGCCCGCCGGGGCCGGTCCGTACTACCAGTACGCGCCATCCGTCGTACAGCTCTCGCCGACCGAGCGGATGGCCTACTACTGCGCGAACCGGGTTCCCGGGCAGGTGTGGGATCACATCGGCGCCAACAAGGGCACCAAGCAGGCAGACGGTAGCTACGCGTGGAGCCAGATCTCCTTCCCACTGGACCCACAGCGGGCTGGTACGCCTAGCTGGGCGTCGAGGCACATCTGCGATCCCGAGGTCGTCCGCGGCTCGTTCCGGCTTGGAGGCCACACCTACGGCTGGGCGATGTTCTTCCTCGGTTATCCCGACACGGACCGCTATCCGACCGAGGACGCGATCAACGTGATCGGCGTCGCGTACGCCGACTCGCCCGAGGGACCGTGGCGCATCGCCCCGCGCGCATTGCTCGATCGCGGTACCGAGGGGCCGGTGAGTGAGTGGGGTATCGGTCAGCCCAGCGCTACCTCGGTCGACGGTGGTGGCAAGGTCCTCTTGTTCTACAGCGGTTTGAACACCCTCGCACGGCGTGAGGTGGACCTCAGCAACGCCGACAGCCCGCAGCTCGGCTCGCGCGTCTGGGTGCCTTCGGACGGGCTCACCCCGGAGCCCGGAGGTGGAGTCTGGCTGCATAACGCGTCGTTTGTGTACGACCCGGCGCGGGACGAGTTCTTCGTATCGCGTGACACCGGCCCTGGTAACGACCGGGTCCAGCAGCACACGGAGATCGCCCGGATCCCGGGTGCGGCCATCTGGAGCGGTACCGGCACCTGGTCGGTGGTCGGGCAGGTGACGAGCTGCCTCAGCGGCTATCCGTACAACCACAACTCCGGCATCGTGCGCAACGCTTACGGCATGCTCGCCGACGAGCTCGACGTGTACTTCGCCACCGAGCCGACCGGAGGCGGGTTCTGGTCCTACCGGCTCTGGCAGGCCCGATCTCCGTTGAGCTTTGTGAGCGGGAGCAAGCCTGAGGTCATCGCCCAGCAAGACGGCAAGCTGTCCGTTTTCGGGCACACCGCGAACCGCTGCGAGGCGAACGTCTGGAGCTCCACCCAGACCACCACCGAGTACGGCGGCTGGCAGCGATTCGGCGCGAGCCCGGCCGGTAGGCCAGTGGCGTCGCGTCAACCGGACGGACGGGTGGTGCTGTTCTCGCGGGCGGCCGACAGCACGATCTGGTTCAACCGGCAGGCTGAACCGAACGGCGCCTTCCCCGGATGGACGCAGCTGCCAGGCTCATCAGCGGCTGCTGGCGATCCGGTAGTAACTCGCACGCAGGATGGCCGCCTCGCGGTCGCGATCCGGCGGAACGAAGCACCCGGTTCCCGGGTCTACCTGAACGTCCAGCAGGCCGCGAACGGCAGCTTCGCCAGCACCTGGCAGGACCTGGGCGCGAGCCCGGCCGGTCAACCGGTCTTCGGCACGAACGCGGACGGCTCGCTGGTGTTGTTCGCCCGCGCGGCTGACGGGTCAATCTGGTTCAACCCGCAGGTGGCGCCGAACGGTTCGGCCTGGGGCGGCTGGCGCGTGATCACTGGGCCCACATTTGATGGCGATCCGACCATCGCCCGGCAGGCCGACGGCCGTCTGGTGGTCGCCGCCCGGCGCTGGGAGGGCACGGCCTCGATCGTGTACGTCAACACCCAGACGGCTGCGAACGCCGCCGGGTTCTCCGCGACCTGGACGAGCCTTGGGGCGAGTCCGGCCAACGATCCGGTACTCATCAGCCAGGCCGAAGGGCGACTCGCCTTGGTGTCCCGCGCTGCCGATGGCAGTGTCTGGTGGTCCCACCAGCTCAGTGCGAACGGCGGCTTCGGTGGTTGGTCCAGTCTGGGCGGTTCCGCCGGCAGCGACCCGGTGGCGTCGTTGCGATCGGACCAGCGCCTCGACATCGTGATCCGCCAACCCGACGGCCGCGTCTTCCACCGCCTGCAGACCGCGCCCGGCAGCCCCACCTTCACCGATTGGCAACCGCTCCGGTAACCGCCCGGGCTTGAAGTGCGCTGGCATCCGTAAGCGGGTGTCATGGGTGGACCGTGACAACTGCATGGGCCGGGCGTGACAGAGCGTGGGTGCCGGTCGCGCCCGGCCGCCGGAAGACTTTCGGGTATGACAGAGATGACTCGAATCGCACCGATCGCGGCGGCGCCCGCCGGTGTCAGTTGGCGGCACTGGCTGCGGCACTTCTTCGAGATGCTCGTGGCCATGGTGGTAGGAATGGCCCTGCTGGATCCCTTGTGGCAGGCCATTCTGGGGGATCGCATCGAGATCACCACGCTGACGATGGCGGTGGACATGGCCATCGGCATGGGCGTGTGGATGGTCTACCGCGGTCACGGCCGGCGTGACTTGATCGAGATGTCCGCGGCCATGATCGTGCCGTACCTCGTTCTGCTGGTGCCCTTCCGGCTCGGCTGGATCTCGGCCGGGGACCTGGAGATGGGCGGGCATACCGCGATGATCGTGGCGATGGTCGCGGTGATGCTGTTCCGGCGGCGGCACTACTCCGCGCACCAGCACGGCTCGCACCAGCACGGCTCGCATCAGCACGGAGTGGATCAGCACGGATCTGCGCGGCCGTTGATCGCCGCGATCGGCCGTCGCTGGCCGACCTGGATCGCGCTGGCGATGACCGCCGACAACTGGGTCGATCCGTTGGTGCCCGGGCCTTGGGTGATGCTCGGCCTGCCGGTGGCCTTCACCTTGATCGGCGCGATCCGCGGCCGGTTGCGCGATCCCCGCATGCTCGCGATCCAGCTGGTCGGCCTGGGCGTGTACGTCGGCCTGGCGGTTGTTGCCGCAGGCACTGATCCTCGGACGGCGGGCTGGATCGTGGCGGCCGGGTTCGCCCTGCACGCGCTGTGGGATGCGGTGCACCATCGGTACGACGCGGTGGTACCGCGGGCGTACGCGGAGTGGTGCGGCGTGCTGGACCTGGTCGTTGCCGCGACGATCGTGTTGTCATGGTCGGCATGACCTCGCTCGACCTGCCGTCGGCCGAGGATCCGGGGCTGATGCGCCGCGTGATCCTCGGCCTGACCGGCCTGCTGTGGTTGCCGTGCCTGATCGGGCCGGCGCTGGCATGGTGGGACGAGCCGGACCCGTCGCGTCGCTGGCTAGGTGCCTTCGGCATCGTTGTGCTGGCCGTCGGCTACACGTACTGCCTGTACCGGGCGGCCGCAACCAGCCAGGCAACGAGTGGTCGCCTGGTAGCGGTTTTCCTCGCCGTCGCGTTGCTGTCGATCCCGTTGGTCGCGCCGCTCGGACCGCCCGACCGGCACACCTGGGCCTGGATCGGAGGTGCGACCGCCGGTTACCTGCCGCTCGTCATCGGCCGGAGCTGGGGCGTGGCCCGATGGCCGATCGAGTTCGGGCTGGTAATTCTCGGCACGCTTGCGGTCGGTGCCTGGACGGGCGGTTCCCTGTTGGTGCACGGCGTCATCGCGGTGTCGATCGGACTGACCGTACTCGCGACCGCCGTACTGCCGCTATGGCTTTGGACATTGCTGGAGCAAGCTCGCGCCGGTCGCGAGGCCCGGGCCCGGCTGGCCGTGAGCGAGGAACGCCTGCGGTTCGCACGCGACGTACATGATGTGCTCGGCCACCAGTTGACCGTCATCGCCCTGAAGGCGGAACTCGCCGCACGCCTCGCGGGCGTGGACCCCGAACGGGCCACGCGCGAGGCGTACGACGCTCAGCACCTCGCTGCCGCGGCGCTTTCGGAGGTACGCAAGGCCGTCGAGGGCTATCGCGCGGTCGACCTCGGCGATCAGGTGGACGCCTTCGCCAGCGTGTTGCGCGAGGCCGGTATCCGGCCCGAGGTGGATGGCGCCGCACTCGACGGGCTGCCGGGGGAGGTGTCGACCCAGTTGGCGCTGGTGCTGCGCGAGGCGTGTACGAACGTGCTGCGGCACAGTTCGGCGACATGGTGCAAGATCGGCGTCAGCCGGAACGCGACGGAGGTGCGGATGACGATCACGAACGACGGTGCTCGCCGGGGTTCGGCCGATCCTGGTTACGGCCTTCGCGGCGCTGCCGAGCGATTGGCCGCCGCGGGTGGCAAGCTGCGCGTGGACTCGCGGAACGGCCGGTTCGAGCTCGGAGTCGAGATCCCCGTTGGCTGAACCGGCGGCGATGATCCGCGTGCTGCTCGCCGATGACGAGGAGCTGATCCGGCAGGCCGTCGCGGCGCTGCTCGGGCTGGAAGCCGATCTCGACGTTGTCGCCCAGGCCGCGGACGGGCGGGCCGCGGTCGAGGCCGCGCGGGCCCATCGTCCCGACGTCGCGGTGATCGACCTGCAGATGCCTGGTCTCGACGGCCTGGAGGTGACCGCGGAACTGACCCGCGCTGTGCCGTCCTGCAAGGTCGTCATCCTCACGGGCCGCGGCCGCCCGCCGCATCTCGCGCAGGCCTTGCACGCCGGAGCGAAGGGCTTTCTGCCCAAGGGCTCACCCGGTGGTGCCCTGGCGGAGGTGATTCGCCGCGTGCACGCCGGCGGCCGGTACGTCGACCCGGCCCTCGCCGCCGATGCGCTGACCGCGCCGCCTTGCCCGTTGACGCCGCGCGAACTGGAAGTCCTCCGCCTGGCGCAGTTCGACACCCCCGCGACGGCCATCGCGCGTCGTACCGGCCTGTCCGCGGGAACGGTGCGCAACCACCTTTCGGCGGTGATGAGCAAGCTCGGGGTGAACAGCCGAGCCGATGCCTATCGGCTCGCGGAGACCAACGGCTGGCTCTGACCCGACCGCTCGTCGGGGTAGGATGAAGCTTCAACCTGTAACTCGAGTACTGCCCGTTGACAGAGCCGGCAGGCGGCGTGCGTTCCCGCTTCCTGCCAAACATGGACGGTTGTTGGTGGCATGACGGACCGATGAAGTCGAACGCCCACGGTCAGATCACCACCCCGACGGGCAGCGGAAGGTATCACCGTGCCGGCACTCACCGGACGGATTCGCACGCCCGAAACCCAGCAGAGCGGTTACGCCAACGCTTTGCGCACACCTGGCGCGTGGAAGTTCTTTTTGGCCGGAGCACCAGCCCGGATCGGTATCGCGATGACTGGTCTCGGCATCGTCTGGCTGGTCCACGGCTCGACCGGCTCGTACGCCGCGGCCGGAACCGTGACAGGCGGATTCGCCATCGCCGAGGCGATAGGCGGGCCGCAGGTGGCGCGCCTCATAGACCGGTACGGGCAGACCCGAATGTTGCCGGTCACGTTGGTGGCGCATGCGGCGGCCGTGGCCATGCTGATCGGCCTGACCGTCTCGTCGGCGGAGCTCTGGCTGCTCATGGTGGCGGGAGTCCTGGCAGGCGGGTCGATCCCGCAGATCGGCGCCCAGACCTCGGCCCGCTGGTCCCACGCCCTGGCCGGTAGTCCGGCGCTCGCCTCGGCTTTCGCCCTGGAGTCGTTGCTGAACGGCCTCGCCTTCCTGGTCGGCCCGGCCTTGGTGGGCACGGTGAGCTCCCTGGTCGATCCGGTCGCGGGGTCCGCGCTTGCCACGAGCCTGCTGCTGGCTGGTGGATTCGCGCTCGCGCTGCAACGCCGTACGGCGCCTCCCGCGCGCGTAGCGCGTACGGCGGCGGCGGCGGAGCAACCGGCGCGGCTGATGCGTCCGGGGTTCGGCGCGCTCGTGGGCACGAGCATCGGCGTCGGGCTGTACTTCGGCGCCATGCAGGTATCCGTCACGGCCTTCGCGGTGGGCGGGGGAATGGCTTCGCTGGCCGGCCCTCTCTACAGCGTGACCAGCTTGGTCAGCATCGTGGTCGGCCTTGTTTATGGCGCACGAACTTGGCGAATGCCTGCGCCTACGCAGTTGGTGCTCGCACTTGGTGCACTGGGCCTACTCAGCGTTCCGCTGCTGCTTGCCGACAGCGCTGGCACGCTCGCTATCGCGCTCGCGCTGCCGGGGGCCGCGCTGGCGCCGTACATGGTGTTGTCGGCGGTGATGGCCGAATCCATGGTGGAACCCGTCGTACTCACCCAGGCCTTCACCTGGTTGAACTCGGGCAGCGCGGCCGGAATCGCTGGTGGTGCCGCGATCGCCGGCCGGGTGATCGACCAGCACGGGCCGCACTCCGGCTTCGCCCTGGCGATCCTCGCGACCGCCGTCGCCACCGCGATGGCCGTCACCGTACGGCGGAATGCCGGCGGGTGAGGGTTCAGCGGCTCGGGCGTGGCATCGTGTGGGCATGAGTATCGAGGTTCGGCCGGCTTCGGTCTTTGCCGACGTTCGCGCCGTGCTCGGCCCGAAGTCCCCGGATGCCAACGTTTGCTGGTGTTTGAGCTATCGGATCCCGTCCAAGCTGAACAACGAGCTGCGCGGTCCGGCCAGAGCCGAGTACGTCGCCGAGTTGTGCCAGGGCGAACCGGCTCCCGGAGTGCTCGCGTACGACGGTGACGAGCCGGTCGGCTGGGCCGCGGTCGGCCCGCGTTCGGAGACCACGTTCGCGCGCAACCGGAAGATTCCGCACGTGGACGAACTTCCGGTCTGGTCGCTGTGGTGTATCCGCGTCCGCCCGGGTCATCGCAAGTCAGGCATCTCGCACGCCCTGATCGCCGGGGCCGTCGACTTCGCCCGCGCCAACGGAGCACCGGCGGTCGAGGCCTATCCGCTCGACAACGGGGACGCCCGGGTCGATCTCACGATGGCGTACGTCGGCATCCGGAAGAACTTCGAACGCGCGGGCTTCACCAAGGTCGCCGACACCACCTCCGTGCTCGCCGGTCACCCCCGCATCCTCATGCGCCGCAACCTCTCTTGACCTACGAGTGAGCCGCGGGCGTGGGCGGAGCAGGTTGTCGGCGAGCCAGCCCAGCAGGGCGAGCAAGAGAATCGCGATGACGTAAGCGGCGAGTTGAGTGAAGGTGAGCACAGCAGCCATCGTCGCCAGGCCTGTCGCTACTCGACAGTGGCAAGAATGCCCCTCTTCGATAGATTAGTGACATGCATCGTGTTGCCGTTCTCATCGCCCAGCGGGTGAACAACCTCAACCTGGCGATTCCCGGGCAGGTCTTCGGCACCGCGCACTCTCAGGACAAACCGGCCGGCGTGCTGTTCGGAGCTCCGCTGTACGAAGTGGTCATGTGTGGCGAGCGACCGGACCTGGTGGTCACTGGTCGAGGCGGAGTCGAGGTCTTCCGCGTCACCGCGCCGTACGACTTGTCCGCGGCGCTGACCGCCGAGACGGTGATCGTGCCGGGCGCGGGAACCGATACCGAGCCGGCCGCAGAGGTGCTCGCGGTGCTGCGGCAGGCCCACGCCCGGGGCGCGCGGATCGCGTCGATCTGCACTGGCGCCTTTCTGCTCGCGGCGGCCGGACTGCTCGACGGGCGGCGGGTGACCACGCACTGGACGTCCGCTCCGGCCTTGGCCCGGCGGTATCCGAAGCTGGAGGTCGATCCGAACGTGTTGTTCGTGGACGACGGTGACGTGCTCACCTCTGCCGGAGCCGCGAGTGGGTTCGACCTGTGCATCCAGATGGTCCGCAACGATTTCGGCTCGGCGGTGGCCGCCGAAGTCGCTCGTCATATCGTCGTTCCGCCTCAACGCGAAGGTGGGCAGGCGCAGTTCATCGTTCATCCGGAGCCCGTCGCCGACAGTGGTTCGCTGGAACCGACCATGCGGTGGTTGCGGGACCACCTCGGCGACCCGCTGACGCTGGCCGACATCGCCCGGCAGGCGGCCATCAGCCCACGCACGCTCAACCGGCGCTTCCACGAACAGACCGGGTTGACGCCGCTGCAATGGCTGCTCACCCAGCGAGTCCGTCACGCCCAAGCGCTGCTGGAGACAACCAGTCTGTCGGTCGAAGAGATAGCCGGCCACTGCGGTTTCGGCACCGCCATCAATCTCCGCCAGCACTTCACCCGTCGGGTGCACATGTCGCCGGTCGCCTACCGCCGCGCCTTCCAGGCTCCCTTGCCGGCGGATTCGCCTGCTTCGGCGAACTAGCCTTCGTGCGACAGGTTGGTACGGATGCCGAGCATCATGAGGTCCAGGCCGTGACGGAAGAGGGTGTCGTTGCGCGCGGCCTCCTCCGCGGAGGCGGGAGTGGGCTCGGCGGCGATGGCGGCCATGCTCCAGCGGGCTGCGGTTTCGAAGATGTCGCGAGCGGTGGATTCCGGAACGCCGAGGCGGACGAGTGCCTGGAGCTGGGCGCGGACGAGTTCCGCCCGGTTGTCGTCGCCGCGGTCGCGACCGGGAATCGCCTTGGCCAGGATGAGCTGAGCCAACCCCGCGTGGTCGGCGTAGAACGCGCGCAGTCTTAGCGATCCAGCCGTCGTCACCGCGATCCAGTCGTCGAGGCTCGCCACCTCGTCGTACGCCTGCCGGGCGGGCGCGAACGCGGCGAAAGCGTTCCGGGCGACCAGGTCGAGTAGCTCGTCCTTGTTGCGCACGTGGTGGTAGAGCGACGGCGCCCGGACCTTCAGTTGCTCGGCCACTGAGCGCATGGTCAGACCGTTGACACCGCGTTGCCGGATGACCGCCAGCGCGGCCTCGACGATGGTGGCGACCGAGATACCGGCCGCCGCGTGGGAGGACCGATCGCGTGGGCCCATGTCCGGCTGCTCCGAATTCGCTTGTCCGTCGCCGGGCGGTCCGGCTACGTTGCTGTCTAACAACGTTAGACAATAGAGCAGGAGTACGCCGATGACCGCGCAGGCTCACCCAGGCGAAGGGTTTTTGCCGGACTACCCGGTGCGTACGCAGCGGCTGGATCTTCGGCCGCATCGCCGGGACGATCTCGATGACATCTACGCGTTCCACTCGCTGCCGGAGGTCGTGCGGTATGTGCCGTGGCCGCTGCGCGATCGGGAGCAGACCCGCGCCGCGCTGGAGGTCAAGCTGGGACAGGGCGCGCTGACCGAGCCCGGACAATGGCTGGTGCTGGCCATCGAGTACCGCGAGACCGGAACCGTGATCGGTGAGGTACTGCTCAAGTGGGCCAGTGCGGCGGATCGCCAGGGTGAGGTCGGATTCGCCCTGCATCCGGCGTACCAGGGTCGCGGGCTGGCGGCCGAGGCCGCGGACGCGATGCTGCGGCTGGGGTTCGAGGACCTCGGGCTGCACCGCATCATCGGGGTCTGCATCGACGCCAACATCGCCTCGGCCCAACTGCTGGCACGCCTCGGCATGTCCCGCGAAGGCCACTTGATCCACAGTGCCTTTCACAAAGGCGAGTGGGTCAACCAGTTCGTCTACGCCATCCGCGAAGACACCTGGCGAGCCGCCCGCCAACCCGCCTGACTCAGCGGCCGGGCTTGGCAATCCCAACTGGACTGATCGGCCGAGCCGGGAAAGGGAAAGTGGTTGACGGTGGGGGTGTTGTCGGCTGTGCTGCTGCCGTGAATGTCCTTCGGATAGTGGCGCCTGGCAACGAATCCATGCTCGAACAGTGGCGCCACGTGCACAACACGATCATCCCGACGCATCTGTTGTCCCTGGACGACGTACGAGATCGATCCAGGCGGCACCACCTGGAGGTCGCCTATCTCGGCGAAGCCCTTGTTGGTTGCAGCACGGTGCGGCCGCCGACGGACGAATCACCCGCCGCCACGGTGATCGCGCGCGTACTTGCCGACTACCGCGGGCACGGGATCGGAACGACGCTCTACACCCGTGGGCTCGCCCGGGCCCGGGAACTGGGCGCCGAAATCATCGAAACCGTGGTGCTTTCGTCGAACCCGGAGGGCCTACGTTTCGCTCGGCGGCAAGGCTTCGTGGAGCTTGAGCGGTACGTCCTGCCAGGCGAAACCACGCCCTGGATCGACCTGCGCTTGGAGCCGCAGAACCAGTGACACCGTCCTGCGGAGGTTTCGCCGCCGGACCCGGATCACGGCACCAGTCGCCAAACAAAGGTGACGGTCGGACGCAGTTTGTCGCGTCCGACCGTCGGTAGGAACCTTTCAAGCGAGGTCGAAAGCCTGGTGGGGGACCAACCCGCGTGGTCTGATCGGCAGCAGTTCGGCCGGTTCGGGCCGCAAAAAGATGAGGAGCACCGGGGGATATGACCAAGAGACTGCGCACCACCGTCCTGGCCGCGTCGATCGCAACGGCCGCCCTCCTGGCCGTGCCCACGTCGGCCGGCGCCGTTCCCGCGCCGGCCGGCGCCGCGCCCATTCCCGCGCCGGCCGGCGCCGTTCCCGCGTCGGCTGGACCCGCGACCGCCGGGCAGGCGCAGCTCGCGGTTGGGGTGCCGGACACCTCGCCCGCGGCCGTGTCTCGCACCTACGAGACATACGTCGCGTCGTGCTCGAGCGGCTACGTCTGCGCGGCTGTGCCGTACCACGAGGGCTACTTCAACTTTAAGTTCTACGCCTACGGCACCTACCGCCTGTACAACTGGACCGGCTACGGCCTCATCTCCGACCGGCAGACGGGCACGGCCTCCACCAGGACGCTGAACGCCGGTGGCGGCCAACTGGCGTGCTGGAACGCCGGCGGCGGCTCGGGCTCGTACGACTGGACGCCCGTCGAATACATCCGCCTATCCCAAAGCCGCTGCTGACCACCGGTAGGGCAGGCACCGGCCTGCCCTACCTCACCACCACGGCGGCCACGCTCGAGTAACCACCCGCGTGCTGCTTGGTGGTTCCGCGCAGCACCCGCACGCCCCAGGTACCGGTCGCCGGGAAGGCGTAGGCCAGGTTCGCCACCGTGCTGGTGGGAATCACGACACTGCGAACCGACGTCCACACGGTCGACCCGGGCTTACGAACCTGCAGATACGCGACCGCGCCCGCGTCGTACGGCGTCGCCACCACCGAGTAGGTGACCGACCGGCCGCGCGTTGCGGCGGTGGGCGCGCTGCGCCAGGCGACGTTGGCCACGGACACGGCGGGGATCGCGGGGGTAACGACGGTTTCCGCCGGAACGGATGAGGCGAGTACGGCGCGGAAACTGCCATTGGTCACGCTGGTGAACGGGATCGAAGCGATGCCTCCGGCAACAGTCTTGACCGAGCCGACGGTCGCCCACGTGGTACTGCCGGCGACCTGGCGCTGCAGCGTGACGTTCACCCCGGCCGGTGCCGCCGACCAGACGCCGAGCTTGTGGTTGTCCTGCACAACCACCTTCGCCGTACCGCGCTGCCCGTAACGAACGGCGGGCGCGGTGACGGTGGCGCGGCGGGCGGCGTACACCGTGGCCGGCTGGACGATGAGCCGCTGGTATACGCCGGTGTCCAGCGAGAACCCGAAGTTGTGGGCGCCCGAGGCCCTCGGCGTCACCGGCGCGGTGGTCCGGAGGGCCTGGAGGCCCGTGGTGCAGAAGCGGCCGATCGGCGCGTTGTCGATCGCCTGCGGTGCCGCGAGTTCGATGTCGCACCGCTGCAACGGATGCCCGGTCGGGCCGTCCGCGCTGAGCGTGACGGTGGACCGTCGGCCGACGACCAGTGTGGGCGCGGTGGCCTTGGCCTTGAAGTCCGAGACCAGCACGGTTCGGGTGGTCGGCTTGCCGATCAGGCGCCCGGCGGCGTCGAGCAGCCGCAGTTCGACCTGGTGCGTGCCGAGGGTCAGCTCCGGGCCTTGCATGGAGAAGCCGACTCCTTGCTTGGCGGTCGGCTGCTGCCAGTTCTGCGGAATCCAGGCCGCCGGAGTCACCGCGACCTCGCGCGTGGCGCCGTCCACGGTCAGGGTCACGGTCGACGGCTTGCTGCCGCTGAGCAGCGGACCCTGAATCTGCAGGCTGCCGCCGACGCCGGCCCAGCCGACAACCTTCGGCTTGTCCTCGCCGAGGTCGAAGCCGGCCTGATTGGCGTGCGTGACACGGACGAAGGTGTAGCGGCCGTAGCCGTAGTAGCCGTCGGTGTTGCGCGCGCGGGTCTCGGCTCGGTAGAGCCCGTCGGGCAGCCCGGAAAGGTCGAGCGCGAACAATGCGTCTTTGCTCAGCCCGCGGCTCACCGAGAACGGCGCCGAAGCGGTGAGCCGGGCGACGCCGACGCTGTCGATGAGCCTCAGCTCGGCGACGGCTTCGCCCGGAGCCCCCTCGACGCTGACCCGGAAGTTGCCCACGGCATCGGCGACACCGTCTGGGAAAAGCTGACCGTCGCGGACGAACTGCAGATCCGAGATCGTGGTCGGGCCGGTGATGTACAGCGAACCGCCGCCGAAGGTCTGGAGACCCGACGCGGTGGTCAGCTTGGCCGACAGCATCATCGTGCCGTGCGCCGGCCCGGTGCGGTCCCACTCGCCGACCGTCAGCGCTACGGTCACCTCGCAGCCGGCATCGCAGGTCCCGGCCTCGATGATTGCGGCGCCGGAGACGTAGTGCCCAAGCGTGACATCGATCCGGCCGCTGGGTTCGCCGGCGAGGTCGACGGCCATCCGCACCGATACCTCGCCGAGCGGAATGGTGCTGTCGGCAACCGGACTCAGCACGGTCACCGACGGCTCAGTCATCGACCGCTCGGCCACCGACCGCTCAGCCGCCGCGGCGCTGGCCGGCGTCGTGGTGGACAGCGGCGTGGCGGCGGCTGGTACGGCAGACAGCAGCGCGCCCGCGAGCGCAGCGGGCAGCATGAAGCGGAACAACGGACGCACGAAAACCCCCAGAGAAGACCTGCGCCCACTCTGGCGCTCGCCTGCTAATCGGCGCAGGTCGCCGAGCGTTACATTCGGAACTCTGTGTAGCTACGCGATCACAAGCGCGTAGCTGTTCGGCTCGGCGCGTCCACCCCGGCGGTGACGAATACCGCGGCGGCGGCAGCCAGCAGCTTTTCCTGATTGCGGATCACGTCGACTCGTTTGCCTCGCGCCGGCGCAGCTGCGACCTCGTCTTCCGGGACATCCCGTTCAGTCCCGTTGTACTGCCCGTGCCGGGCCGACCGGCGTTTCGATGATGGGTGTCGCGCTGCCGGGATCGCGCGGCTCGCGGTAGGACTAGGGATGTGCGGCGAGTGAGTTGGCGCGGCCGACGGTGAGCGGCAGGCCGAAGGTGGCGAACAAGGTCCGGTCCTCGAAGACCTCGATCCGCCGGATTCCGGCCGGAGTGACGGTCAGTACGTCGATGGCGTAAGCGCGGTAGAGGTCATCGCCCTCCGGCCGGTACACGCCGAAGCCGTGGTTGCCGCGGATCTTGACGGGGACCTTGCGGGATTCGCCGAAGAGCGGGCAGTGGGCCACGAGTTCGAGCAGGGCCTCGCGCCCGGAAACCTGCATCGCGGCCCGGTTGAAGGTGGCGTCCTCGGTGAGGGCGAACGAGAGCGCGGCGACATCCCCGGTCTCGAACGCGGTCGCGTATTCGTCGAGTGCCGCGTCATCGGCCACGGACTTGTCCCGCGGCACGCTCGTGGCCCGCAAAGAAGCCGTCCGCGTAGAAGGCGGTCGGGGCGTGTCGCCGTCGGCCGGGCGGTTCTGCTCCAGGCGGTTCCGGCTGCGGTGCACGAGCGTGTGCACCGCGGTGCCGGAGGTGCCGATGAGGTCGGCGACCTCGGTCGCGGGCACGTCCAGCACGTCGCGCAGGATCAGCGCCCGGCGCTGCCGCGGGGACAGCTCTTGCCACGCGTGATTCAGCGCTTCCCGACGGTGTTCCCGGGCGGCGACGATCTCGGCCGGGTCGGTCAGTGGTGGCGCCTCGAGGTCGACGATGTCGGCCTGCGACGGCCAGAGCTCGGGCTGTCCGTCGGCCGGTTCCGCCTCGCTCAAGCCGGACGGCACGGGTAGGCGCCGCTGCCGCTCCAGCGCCGTACGGCAGGTGTTGGTGGCGATCCGGTAGAGCCAGGTGCGCAGCGTGGATCGGCCCTCGAAGGCGCCGTACGACCGCCAGGCCCGCAGGTAGGTTTCCTGGACCTGGTCCTCCGCGTCGTGCGACGAACCGAGCAGGCGACGGCAGTGGGCCAGCAGCTCGCGGTGATACGGCTCGACGAGCCGCGTGAACTCGGCCGCGTCGATCTGCGGGTGGTCCGGTTCGGGCTTGGTCATCTCGCTCCCCGCAGTGTGACGAGCCCCACATCCGGAACCCGCGGCCGATGCGAAAGATCAACTGGCCGCGGCTGGTCTGCATTCCCATGTCTGACAAAACGACTTCCGCGCCGGTCGCTGTGGCGGCCGGGCCCGATCCGCGACGCTGGCGAGCGCTGGCGATTCTCTGCGCCGCCTACTTCATGATCATCATCGACTCCCAGATCGTGGTGCTCGCACTGCCCACGATCGACGCCGACCTCGGGCTCGGCGCCGGCGGTGCGCAGTGGGTCATGAGCAGCTACCTGCTCGCCTTCGGCAGCCTGCTCCTGCTCGGCGGCCGGACCGCCGACCTGTTCGGCGGCCGCCGGATGTTCCTGATCGGTACGGCGCTGTTCCTGGTCGCCTCGATGGGCTGCGGCCTGGCCACGTCCAGCGGCGTGCTGATCGTGGCGCGGGTGATTCAGGGTGTCGCCGCGGCGGTGATGGCGCCGACCGCGATGGCGGTTCTGATGACCACCTTCGAGCAGGGGCCCGAACGTAACCGCGCGGTCGGGATCTGGAGTGGCATCGGGGCGTTCGGTGCCACCGCCGCCCTGCTGGTCGGCGGCTCGATCACCGACGGTCTCGGCTGGCAGTGGATCTTCTTCATCAACGTCCCGATCGCGCTGCTCGTGCTCGTGTCCGGACCACGCCTGCTACGGGAGACGCCGTACGGCCAAGGGGCCTGGACGCTGGACCCGATCGGCGCGGTCACCATCACGGGCGCGCTCGTACTGCTGGTATTCGCCGTGGTGACGGGGCCCGATGCCGGCTGGGCCTCCGCCCGCACGGTTGCTCTGCTGCTGGCGGCGCTTGCCGCCCTTGCGCTCTTCGTCGCCGTCGAGCGCAAGGTGGCGGCTCCGCTGGTGCCCCCGCGCATCTTCCGCAACGGCACTCTCGTGGCCGGCAACCTGATGACGCTGCTGGTGTGCATCGCGTTGTACGGCGCGGCGTACAACATGTCGGTGTACGCGCAGCAGGTGCTGGGCTATTCGCCAACCCGGTTCGGTCTGAGCACGGCCGTGTACGCCGCCCTGTCGATCATCGGCTCCAACGTGGCCGGCGCCCTCATCGCGAAGGTCGGTTACGCGCGAGTCGGTGTGGTGGGCGCGGGATTGCTGACAGTGGGTGCGTTCCTGCTCAGCCGGGTCAGTGCCGACGGCAACTATTGGACGGACCTGTTCCCCGGGCTCGTCGTGATCGGCTCCGGAATCGGCACCACCGTGGTGGCAGGCGCGGTGGCGGCGTTGTCGAACGTGAACGGCCAGGAAGCGGGCCTCGCGTCCGGCATCAACAACTCGGTCTTCCAGATCGGCGCAGCCCTCGGCATCGCCATAAGCACCACAGTCGCCCTGATGCGGCACAACCCGGCGGCCGAACCGTCGACCAACCTCATCGAAGGCGTCCGGTCCGCCTTCCTGGCAGCCACAATCGCCGCCTTCGCCTGTCTCCTAGTCGCCACCACCCTCACCCTCCGCCGACGCCGCTAGAACGCGGCCCTCAGCCCGCCGCTGCCCAGCTGCGGCGGGCTGAGGGGGCTATCGCCTTCTGGCTTCGCTAGCCGGAAGGCCGCCCTCGGGGTGGCCGGACGGTTCTTCCAGTCGGGGTGTGCCGATGGGGGAGTCGAGCGCGGGGGCGTCATGTCCGTGCGGGTGGTGGAGTTCGGCCGCGGTGGGCTTTTGCACGACGTCGGCGAAGTAGAACGACGAGATACGCGCGCGGATCCGGTCGCGGCGGCGGTGTGGCGAGTCAACGCCGTTGGGGTCGGTTTCGGGGCCGGCCTCGATCGGGATTTGCCGGTCGTGCGCGGTGAGTTGATAGGCCTCGTACGTCGAGATGGGCGCGTGTTTCTCGACGTACCGGCCGTCCGGCAGGCGCTGGATCACGCCGGTTTCCAGGCCGTGCAGTACGCGCTCGCGGTCCGCCCGTTGCAGCGAGATCGCGATTCGCCGGGTGATCCAGAACGCGAGCGCGGGACCGAGGAAGACGCCGATCCGGCAGACCCAGGTGATCGCGTTGATGGACGAGTTGAAGTGGGTCGCGATCAGGTCGTTGCCGCTGTTGAGCCACAACACGCCGTAGAAGGTGATGATCGCGGCGCCGATACCGGTCCGCGTCGGCTGGTTCCGGGGCCGGTCCAGCAGGTGGTGTTCGTGCTTGTCGCCGGTGACCCATTGCTCGATGAACGGGTACAGCGCGACGAACCCGATGAACAGCGGCGGCATCAGCAAGGCCGGGACGAGGATGTTCCAGCTGATCGTGACGCCCCAGAACTCCGACTCCAGCCCAGGCATGAGCCGGACGGCGCCATCGAGCCAGGCCATGTACCAGTCGGGCTGCGATCCCGCGGTCACCTCCGCCGGGTTGTACGGCCCGTACAGCCACACCGGGTTGATCTGCAGTAGTGCGCCCATGATCGCCAGCACGCCGAACACAACAAAGAAGAACCCGCCCGCCTTTGCCAGGTAGACCGGCATCAACGGATAGCCGACCACGTTCTTCTCAGTCCGGCCCGGACCCGGGAACTGGGTGTGTTTGTGATAGACGACCAGGATCAAATGCACGGTGATCAGCGCGAGCAGAATCCCCGGAATCAGCAGCACGTGCACGGTGTAGAAGCGAGAGACGAAGTCGTCGCCGGGGAACTCGCCGCCGAAAATGAAGAACGAGAGGTACGTGCCGACCACGGGTGCGGCGAGCACCAGGCCCTCGGTGATGCGTAGTCCGGTCCCGGACAGCAGGTCGTCGGGCAGGCCGTAGCCGATGAAGCCCTCGATGATGCCGAGGAACAGCATCGCGATACCGATCAGCCAGTTCAGCTCGCGGGGTTTGCGAAAGGCGCCGGTGAAGAAGACCCGAAGCAAATGCACGCTCATCGCCGCGGTGAACAAAATCGCCGCCCAGTGGTGGATCTGCCGCATCAGCAATCCGCCGCGAATGTCGAACGAGATCCGCAGGGTCGATTCATAGGCCTCGGACATGTGCAGACCTTTGAGCAGACTGTACGAACCCTGGTATTCCGTCTCGGCCATGGACGGCTCGAACCACAAGGTCAGGAAGATCCCGGTCAGGATCAGAATCAGAAAGCTGTACAGCGCGATTTCGCCCAGCATGAACGACCAGTGGTCGGGAAACACCTTGCGCAGGTTCTTCCGGCCCAGCTTGGCCAGGCCCAGCCGATCGTCGGCCCAGCGTAGTCCGGGCGCGAGGTCCTGGTCTGCCATCGGTGGTCCACCACCCTCGATCGGCGTTCATGGAATTGCCCGGGGCCGGTCCCGTTTGGTCGCGGGTACCCCGGACGATCTACCGCAAACTTAGGCATAAGTTAGGCACGGCGTCTACTGAGGTGTAAAGATCGCAGAGGTGTCCGGTAGTTCACAGCCGGGTACTGCAGGACGAAGCGTGCGGCGGACCCGGAGGTGGCGAAGTTGACGGATGGCTTGGTGGTGACACGGCAGGGCCCGGCGCGCTCGATCGCGGTGGTGGGATCGCGCCAGACCGACGACGTGATCGATTGGCTCGGCGTGCGGGTGGCGGCGGCCAAGGCGACGGTGTCGGCGTACGCCGGACAGCGCTGCACGGAGTACTTCACCGCGCCGGAGACCGCCGTACTGCGCGAGGTGCTGCCGGAATTCGTGGCCGAGGGCAAGTATGTGCGGTCCACCTTCGCCTATCTCGGCTGGTTGTGCGGGCAGGCCGAGTCGGCCGCGGCCGCCGAGGCGGTGGCGGGCCTGGAGTTGCTGCACGCCTTCGCGCTGATTCAGGACGACGTCATGGACGACTCCGCCACCCGGCGAGGCCGTCCAACCGTGCACGTCCGCCTGGCCAACTGGCACACCGCCCGCGCCGCAACCAGCGACCGTCGGGTTTCGGACCGGTTCGGGCGGTCGGCCGCCGTACTGCTTGGAGATCTTTGCCTGATATGGGCCGAGCGGATGCTGCGGGAGGCGGATCTCCCCGCGGCGAGTTTGGACCGCGCCTGGCCGGTGTACGACCTGATGCGCAGCGAACTCGCCGTCGGGCAGTTCAGCGATCTGCTGAACGACCTGACCCAGGAGCCGGAACTGGCGACCGTGCTCGATATCGCCCGGCGCAAATCCGGCAACTACACAGTCCGGCGGCCGTTGGAACTCGGCGCGGCGCTCGCCGGCTGCGATAGGCGAACCACCCGGGCGTTGCAGCGGTACGGCTCGATGGTGGGGGAGGCCTACCAGCTTCGCGACGACCATCTCGGCGTTTTTGGTGAGCCGCGAATGACCGGTAAGCCGCTGGGCGACGACCTGCGCGAAGGCAAGGCGACCACCCTGCTCGTGGTGGCCCGCGATCTCGCCAGTCCAGGCCAGCGTGCCGAAATGGCCGACCTGGCTCGCCGTACGCCCGCACCGGAGGACCCCGCAACCGACGAGTGGGTACGGCGATGGCAGGAGCTGATCGTCGCGACCGGCGCTGACGCGCGGATCGAGCAGCTCATCGCCGAACGGGTCGACGCCGCGATCGAGCTGCTGAGCCGGGCGGAACTACCGACCCGGCCGTACGACGCGCTGGTACTACTGGCCGGGCGCTGCACGAACCGGGATCACTGACATGGCCCTGCGCACGGTGTCCGGCCGAACCGATCGGGTGGTGGTGGTCGGCGCGGGTTTCTCCGGCCTGGCCGCCGCGTTGCACCTGGCGGGTAGAGGCCGCAAGGTGACGGTCCTCGAACGCGCAGCGGTCCCCGGTGGCCGTGCGGGCCGCGACACGATCGACGGGTACCACCTCGACACCGGTCCGAGCGTGCTCACCATGCCAGGCATCATCGACGACACCCTTGCGGCCGTCGGAGCCGCTCCGCTCGACCTGATCGAGCTGGACCCGGCTTATCTCGCCCAGTTCGCGGATGGCAGCACCCTCGCCGTACATCGCGATCCGGAGCAGATGGCCCAGGCCATCACGGAGTTCGCTGGTCCCGCCCAGGCGGCGGGCTATCGGCGGCTGCGGAAGTGGCTGGAGACGATGTACAAGGTCGAGTTCGACCGGTTTGTCGCGTCGAACTTCGATTCACCGCTCTCGATGCTGTCGCCGAAGCTCGCCCGGCTGGTGGCGTTGGGCGGCTTCCGCAGGCTCGACCCGATGATCGCGCGGTTCATTACCGACGAGCGGTTGCGGCGGGTCTTCACCTTCCAATCCCTGTACGTCGGCCAGGCGCCGCAACAGGCCCTCGCGCTGTATTCGGTCATCACTTACATGGACACCGTCGCAGGGGTCTACTTCCCTCGCGGCGGGATCAGCGCCGTGCCGGATGCTTTGGCCGCCGCAGCGGTCGATGCCGGGGTGAAATTCCACTACGGCAGTACGGCTAGTGAGCTCGAACGGACCGGCCGAAGGGTTCGAGCGGTTCGTACCGCCGAGGGCGATCGATTCGCGTGTGACGCGGTTGTCCTCACTACAGAACTTCCCGTGAGCTACAGGCTGCTCGGCGCGGAACCACGTCGGCCCGTTCCACTGCGGGCAGCGCCATCCGCGGTCGTCCTCCACGCCGGAACCACCGGGAAGTGGCCGCAGCTCGCGCATCACACCATCTCGTTCGGCGCGGCCTGGCGGTCGACGTTCTCCGAGCTGATCGACGAGGGCGAATTGATGGCCGATCCGTCGTTGCTGATCACCCGGCCGACCGCGACCGATCCACTGCTGGCGCCACCGGGGCACGACCTGATCTCGATCCTCGCGCCGGTACCGAACCTGCTGCGCGGCCCGCGGGACTGGGATCGCGACGGCGCGGACTATGCCGAGCAACTGGTGAAGCTGGTCGAGCAGCGGCTCGCGCCCGGGCTCGGCGCCACCCTGACTGCGCAAAAGCTGATCACGCCGGCCGACTGGGCTCGCCAGGACATGTCCGCGGGTACGCCGTTCGCCTGGTCGCACACCTTCGCCCAGACCGGCCCGTTCCGGCCGGGGAACTTTCCGCGCCGGACCAGCAACGTCGTACTGGCCGGTGGTGGAACCGTGCCGGGCGTCGGCGTACCAACGGCATTGATCTCCGGCCGGCTCGCGGCCGACCGCATTACCGGACCACCCTCTGCCCGTTCGGGGACGATCGCTGGAGGTCAGCCATGAGCACCGCCGAACTCGACGCCGCCGGCATCACCGAACCACGGTTACGCCACGCGTACACCCGTTGCCGTGAGCTGAACGCCGAGCATGGCCGCACCTACTTTCTCGCCACCCGGATGCTGACGGCCGTCCAGCGCCCGGCGATCCACGCACTCTACGGATTCGCGCGCTTCGCGGACGACATCGTGGACGAGCCTGCGCAGGGTGCCACGCCGGCCGATATCGAGGCAGCGCTGCGAGCGGTCGAGGCGGCCCTGTTCGACGGTCTACGCGATGGCCGCAGCGATGATCCGCTGCTGGCAGCGGTGATCGATACGGCGCATCGCTACGAGATCACCGAAGACCTTTTCGACGACTTCCTGACCTCGATGCGGATGGACCTGACGACCAGTGATTATGCCGATCGGGCCGCGCTGGAGAAGTACACCCGCGGCTCGGCCGAGGTGATCGGCCTTCAGGTTCTACCCGTGCTCGGCACCGTCACGACCCGCGAGGAAGCGGCTCCCGCGGCCGCGGCGCTCGGGCTCGCCTTCCAGCTGACGAACTTCCTGCGCGACGTGGCGGAGGACTACGAACGTGGCCGGATCTACCTGCCCTCCGACGAGTTGGCCGCATTCGGCGTGGACCAGGAGCGCCTCGGTTGGTGCGTCGCCCAACGCCGTACCGACTCCCGCGTCGCGGCGGCGCTCGCCGACCAGATCGCGACCACGCGCGCGATCTACCGACGAGCCGAACCGGGAATCGCCATGCTGGCGCCGGTTTCGCGGCCCTGCGTTCGTACGGCCTATGTCCTGTACTCCGAGATCCTGGAGCGGATCGAGGCCGCGGAGTACGACGTGTTCTCGCGCCGGGCCAGCGTTGGCACCAGGCGGAAGGCGACTGTGGCGGCGGCCGCGTTCGCCCGGGCGCTCTGGGCTCGCCGTGGGGCGTCCCGGCAGCGGGAGGCGGTCTGATGGATCGCTGGCACTACCTGCTGGTGCTGGCGGCGTGCGTACTGATCACGCTGCCGCTCGAACTCGCCGGAGCGCGGGTCTACCGGCGCCCGCGCCGCTGGCTACTCGCGCTCGCGCCCGCGGTGGCGGTTCTGCTGGTGTGGGACATCGTGGCGATCGCGGCGGGTATTTGGAGCTACAACCCGCGTTACCTGCTCGGCATCACCTTGCCGTTCCAAGTGCCGCTGGAGGAGCTGCTGTTCTTCCTGGTCGTTCCGACCTGTGGCCTGCTGACGTACGAGGCCGTGCAAGTGATGCTCGAGCGGGTACGGCGTTTCCGCGCCGCCCGGGCCAGCGGGGACCGCTCGTGAGGGGGATCGGCTACACCGTGCCCGCGATCGCCGCCGTCGTGCTGGTGGTTCTGCTGGAGCGCTACGTACTCCGGACAGGCCTTTTCCGTAAGGCCTCCTACTGGATCTCGATGGCCATCGTGCTCGGCTTCCAGGTTCCGGTGGACGGCTGGCTCACCAAACTCGACGCGCCGATCGTGCTGTACGCGCCGGACCACATCACCGGCGTGCGGTTCCCCTGGGACATCCCGATCGAGGACTTCGCGTTCGGCTACGCGATGGTGACCGCCGCCTTGCTGGCTTGGGAAAAGCAGCGCCGGCCGAACGACGACCCGAACCGCGAAAGGCGTTCTGAATGAGTAAACACAGTACCGACGGCCTGCCCCGGCACGAGGTGCCTGCGGCCTTCGACACCGCCGCGGCCGGGTATGACCGGCTCGTCGGCATCAACCCCGGCTACCACCGGCAGCTACGGAAGTCGGCGAGCCGGCTCCAGCTGCCCAACCGTGGCGCGGGGATGCGTTTGCTGGACGTCGGTTGCGGCACTGGCGCGTCGACGAAGGCGCTGCTACGGGCCGCACCTGAGGCCGAGATCACCGCCGTGGATGCGTCGGGGGAGATGCTCGAACAGGCGCGGCGCAAGGCGTTCCCACCGTCGGTGCGGTTCGTACACGCGCGGGTGGAAGACCTTGAAGCCGCTGGGGTGGACGGTCCGTTCGACGCGATCCTGGCGGCGTACCTGATCCGGAATCTGGCTACGCCGGACGTGGAGCTGCGGCGGTTGTTCGAGCTGCTGCGGCCGGGCGGACGCCTTGCCGTCCACGAGTACTCGGTGAGCGAATCGGCGCGCGCCCGACTGGTCTGGGACGCGGTGGCGTGGTCGGTCATCATTCCGACCGGGCGCATCGTCACGGGGACCAGCGAGCTCTACCGGCATCTGTGGCAAAGCGTGCGGTCGTTCGATGGGGTAACCGCCTTCGAACGACGTCTGGCTGATGCGGGCTTCACGGAAGTACGAACCGCTGGCATGACCGGCTGGCAACGCGGTATCGCGCACACCTTCCTCGCGGCTCGCCCGGTGCCGGCCGATGGTTGATCGCCGGATGGAGCGGCACGCGCCGCCACCACCGTCGGCCTCCGCCGATCCGGAGGTACCGCGCCGGGTGGCCGTCGTCGGCGGCGGTATCGCCGGGCTCACCGCCGCGACGGGCTTGGTTGAACGCGGGATCGACGTCGAGCTGATCGAACGCGAGCACTACCTGGGCGGCCGGGTTGGCGCCTGGCCCGAACAACTGCCCGATGGGACACCGGTGACGATGAGCCGGGGTTTCCACGCGTTCTTCCGGCAGTACTACAACCTGCGCGGCCTGTTGCGCCGGACGGACCCGCACCTGGATCGCCTGGTCGGCGTGGACGACTACCCGCTGATCGACGCGTTCGGGCGTCGCGACACGTTCGAGGGCCTGCCGCAACGGCCACCCTGGAACGCGATCGCCTTTGCGCTGCGCAGCCCGACTTTCGACTGGCGGGACCTGCTCCGGCTGAACGCGAAGGCCGCGCTGCCGCTGGCCCGGGTCGAGGTGCCGGGCACGTACGACTTGCTGGATGACGTCGACGCCGCGTCGTTCCTGGCGTCGATCAACTTCCCGCCCGCGGCTCGGCACCTCGCGTTCGAGGTGTTCTCGCGCAGCTTCTTCGCCCGGCCGGAGGACCTGTCAGCCGCGGAGCTTGCCGTCATGTTCCACCTGTACTTCCTCGGTTCGTCGGAGGGCCTGCTGTTCGACGTACCGAATGACACGTTCGAGGCCGCGCTTTGGGGACCACTTGCGACGTACCTGACTGACGCCGGAGCGCGGTTGAGTCTCGGTACCTCGATCGCCGCGATCGAGCCGGGTGGTGACCGGCGCTACCGGCTGCACGAATCGTCCGGCGCCTATCGCGATGTCGATGCGGTCGTGCTCGCGACCGATTTGCGAGGGTTGCAGAAGTTGGTCGCGTGGTCGCCCGGCCTCGGTACGCCGGATTGGCGCGATCGGATTGCCGCCCTACGTTCGGCGCCGCCGTTCCTGGTGCACCGGCTGTGGCTGGATCAGCCGGTGGCCACCGATCGACCCGCGTTTTTGGGAACCGGCGGTTGGGGTGCGTTGGACAACGTCAGCGTGCTCAATCGCTATGAGCGCGAGGCTCGCGCCTGGGCGGATCGCCACGGTGGCGCGGTGGTCGAGTTGCACGCTTACGCTGCCGAAATGGGCTCGGCGGCGGACAGCGACGCTTTGGCCAAGGAGCTGGAAGGCCTTCTGCACAAGGTGTATCCGGAGACCCAGACTGCGACGGTGGTGGGCACGTTGTCGCAGTGGCGTGACGACTGCCCACTCTTCTCGCCGGGCAGCTTCCGCGATCGGCCGACGGTGCAAACGCCCGATCCGCAGCTGGTGCTTGCCGGGGACGGCATCCGCATCGACCTGCCCGTAGCCCTGATGGAACGTGCCGCGACTACCGGTTGGCATGCGGCGAACCTCTTGCTGTCGCGGTTCGGCCGGCGCGGGCACGACCTGTGCACCGTGCCCACGACCGCCCGAATCAGAGCCCTCCGCCTGCTCAAACCCTCTAGAGACAAGGAGTACGAGCGATGAGCAAGGAGTTCCGCAAAGGCGACAAGGTCGAGTGGAGCAGTCACGGCGGTACGGCCGAAGGCGTGGTGGAAAAGCGCATCACCGAGCGCACCGAGGCGGCCGGTCGTACGGTAGACGCCTCGCCGGAGGAACCGCAGTACCTGGTCCGCAGTACAAAAAGCGGCGGTACCGCCGTACACAAGCCGGAGGCGCTCCGCCGCAAGTAGCGCCTACAGACCGCGGGAGCGGAGCTGGTAGCGGCGTTCGGCGTAGGCGAGGTCGTCGCGCCAGAGCCGTCCCGCGGTCCACTTCATCGCCGGGCGCAAGAGCCTGCCGGCCGAACGGGCCAGCTGGAACCCCGGTCGCTCGGACGCGGCCACCGTGGCCTCGATCACCGCTGTGCGGGGAGTACCGTCCGCCGCGGGGGACAGGGGAGTGGCGTGAGTCTCGACCACGCTGCCGAGGCCTTCGCCTTCGACGATGCGCATGACCACCGTGCGCGGCCCGGGGCAGGTGAATTCGGCCAGGACCGGTACGCCGAACGGCCCACCGAGGCGGAACGTCACCTTCACCAAGAACTTGTCGTCGGCCTCAGCGACGTGTATCTCGGTAGGCGCGCTGACGACCTCGAGGTCGGAGAACGAGTACGGGTGGAACCAGGCGCCGTGCCAAGGGTCGAGGCGGTTCGCGACGATGTCCACGGGCTCGCACGCACCCGTGAGTACGGCGACCGCGTCCAGTGCCGGACCGGCCGGACGCTCCGGCACGGGCGGTACGTCGGTGGGGGTTTCGCCGCCGAGCTGGTCCAGCCGCACCCAGCAAAGAACGCCGTCGTCATAGCTGGGTAGTTCGTCCCAGCCGGTACGCCCGGTGCCGCTGCCCACCCGCAGGCCATGCCAACGGCAGACCAGCGTGCCGCAATCCACCTTCGCCAGTGCCAGCGGTGCGCCCAGATGCGGGCACGCGCCGGGACCGACCACCAGGCTGCCGTCCTCGCGGCGCCAGGCCACGAGTTCGATACCGCCCACGTCGGCACCGAGGGGCGTTGAGCTGGTTACCGAACGGCTCGCGGCGAAGACGAACCAGTTGCCGCTGGCACGTGTCGAGGCTCGTTTGACCGCACCCTCGATGACCGCGGGGGAGGCCTCGCGGTACGTCGGTTGTTGCCGCGCCCAACGAGTTTTCGGGACCAGTTGCACGGGCCATCGCGACGGCCAGCGGTCCGTCAGCCTGTCGGTTGCCATGGTGGTGAACCTCCTTGCACGAGTCCCCTTGCGGTACCCACGATCATGCTCTTGATAGCTCGTCGACTGCTTCCGTCAGCGCTGAGAGCGGGCGCACGCGCGACGACCAGCCGGGCCCGGCCGCAAGGACCTGTGGCGCATGGGCGGTCAATCGCCGGCGAAGCGACGCCTGATTGGCGCAGGACGTCAACGACCACAGCACAACGGCCCGCGGCCTGCTCCGGGCAACCGCTCGCACCACCGCCTCGGCCGGTATGCCGGACGCCAGGAGAACGGCCGGAAGCCTGCGCTCCAGCAGCGCGGCCTGCAGCACCTTCATGGGCAGCCAATGCCGTTCGCCTGGCGAGCATGCCAACAAGATCGGCCGGTCACCGCCAGTGGATCCCCGATGACCGGTGTATCGATCAACGGCCCGCGCAGTCTCATCGGCCAGCAGGGTTTCGAGGTCGGTGCAATCGCCATCTCGCAGGAACCGCTCGCCGAGCCGCCGCAGGGCCGGAGCGAGTACCTCGTCCCAGCCGGTCTGGACGCCCAACTCCCGCAGGCACTGATTCAGGTCGTTCGCGAGGTCTTCGACCCGGAAGGCCTCGGTGGCGGCAAGTAGCGACTCAACCCGCTCGGCAGCGGACGCTTGCTGGGATTGGGTCGGCGGGGGTGATTCGACACTGAGGCGAGCGGCCTCGGCAGGCGGCGTACCACCCGCGATCAGGCGCTGCATGCGACGCAAACGAGCCACGTCCTCGTCGCTGTAGCGCCGGTGGTTGCCCGGCGAACGCAACGTCGGCGCGATCCCGTACCGCACCTCCCAACTGCGCAACGTGACGGCCGGAATCCCCAGCATCGCCGCCACCCGGCCAACCGGCCACACCACCGGCGCCGGCTCCCCCCGCGACCGCAAAGCCTCCGTCATACCCACCACGATGACACGAATCCCCCGCCACCGGTGAATCCCCGCCTAAGTTCTGCATAACCCTCAACCACCCCGTCCGCCCGAGCCGATGCGCTCGCGGAGGCCGACCATGGTCGGTCATGTCGGGAGGGGGCGGTACGACGAAGTTCGCGCGCCTCTCACACGAGTCGACCGCGAGGCGTCGCCGGCGACCGAGTACAACGCGCTCTCACGCGACAGGTGAGCTGGCTCCGGTCAGTCCGCCCGTCCGCCCATGCGCTGTGCGTCAGTAGCCCGCCGCTTAGTCCGGGTGGTGGATGGGTCCGGGCCCACTGCCGACTTTTAACGCGGGTACCTGGTTGCAACCGGGTAGTGGTGCAACAACCCGGCAGTGGCTCCACCACAACCGGGTAGTCGCGCAAAACCCCGGTACCCTCCTCGTGTCCCCAAGGTGGCGGGTGATCCGGTGACCAGGCTCGCGAAGAACGACGCCACCACGGTGATAACCAGCAGCACCGGGGCCACCAGGGCACGAAGCAGTACGACCAGTACGAGTCCAACGAGCACCAGCACGAGCGGCATGATCAGCAGGCGGTCGCGTTCATCGGCCTGCCCGCCCCGCCGCCGCATCGGCACTGCCCGCCCGGCGTGTCATCGGACCCTAGTTACTCGGCGTGTCGCCGTTCATCGGACCCTTGTGACCAGGCGTGTCGCGGTTCATTGGACGCTTGTGGCCGGGCGCGATCAGTCGTCGGAGACCGTCAGGTGGACCTTCTCGCCCTGTACGCCGATCAGCGTGAGCAGTTCGGCGGACCGCTCGTCGGCACTACCAAGCCAATGCGGCACCCGGGTGTCGAACTCCGCGGCCTCGCCCGCGCGCAAGACGAACTCCTGCGAACCGAGCACAAGCCGAATCGTCCCGTTCATCACGTAGAACCATTCATAACCCTCGTGCGTCTTCGGCGTCGGCGCTCCCCATCGCGACGCCGGCGGGTAGATCACCTTGAACGCCTGGATACCACCGGCCCGCCGGTTCAGCGGCACAAACGTCATGCCCTGGTGCGTGACCGGCCGCAGGTGGATCCGCGGATCACCCGTCTCCGTGGACCCGACCAACTCGTCAAGCGGCACCCGGTACGCCCGGGCCAACGGCAAGAGCTGCTCGAGCGTCGGCCGGCGCTTGCCGTTCTCCAACCGGGACAACGTGCTGATGGTGAGCCCGGTTTCGTTGGCCAGATCGGTCAGGGTGGTCCCGCGTGCCTGGCGTAGCGCCCGCAATCGTGGTCCCACACCCGCCAGCACAGAGTCCGCGTCGTCGGTCATGACCTCCACCTTGCCAATTGGCAAAGAACATTGCCAGGACCGAACGCCGATGGCGAGGGTGCTCTGGGAGGTGAGACCTGATGCTCAGGTACCTGAAAGTGTGGACGGCCGGCGTGGTGATGAGCCTGCTGTTGTTGGGCTGCGGCGCCGTACCCACGGGAGAGATGCAGACCAGCACGGCCGAGGCCGAACGGGTGTCCTTCGATGCCGCAACGCGCGACGACGACGAGTTCAACCGGCAATTCGAGCACGAGTTCGCCGACGTCAACGGCGTACGGATGCACTACGTCACGGGTGGCACCGGCGAGCCGCTGGTGCTGCTGCACGGTTGGCCGCAGTCCTGGTACGAATGGCGCGGCCTGATGCCGGAGCTGGCCAAGCGCTATCGGGTCTACGCGCTCGATCTGCCTGGTCTCGGCGACAGCGCCGGATCGCCGACGAGCTTCGACAAGGCGACGCTCGCCCGGTACGTCCACGGCCTACTCGTCGATCGCCTTGGCCTGAAGGCGATCCGGCTCGTAGCGCATGATCTCGGCGCGGGTGTGGGATTCCAGTACGCCGCTCAATACCCGGAGCACGTGGTCCGGTATGCCCATCTGGACTATCCGTTGCCCGGGCCCGCGTTGAGCGCGGCGAAGTACCGGACGTTCAGCTGGCACATGGCCTTCCACACCCAGCCGAAGGTGCCCGAGCTTTTGGTGGACGACGAGGTGCGGGACTACCTCGCGGCGTTCTACCCGCAGGTGGCGTACGGCGGTGTGGCCTTCGGTGGCAAGGGCGCGCGGTCGCCGTTCACGGAGCGCCAGGTGAACGAGTTCGCGCGTACGTATCGACGGCCGGAGGTACTGCGTGGAGGGTTCGAGTTGTACCGGAGCCTGGATCGGGATGAGCGGGACAACCTGGTGGCTCGTACCAAGGTCCCGACGTTGCTGCTGACGGCGCAGGGCGGGCTCGCGTCCACCCGGCCGACAATCGATCCGCTGATCACGAACATCGAACGGGCCGTGGAGGTGCCCCGGGCCGGTCACTGGCTCCCCGAGGAGAACCCGGCCTTCGTGACGAAGGAGCTGCTCACCTTCTTCGGCCGCCCCTGAGCCGAGCCCACCCGGCGGGCGCACCGGGCGCTCGCTGGGCGGACCGGCGGTCGCGCGGCGGTATGGATCAAGGTGCCGCCAACGAATCCGGAATTGCTTTGCTGAATGCGGAGAAGTGCCGGGGCGATCGATTTGGATCAAGACGTGACAGCGGCCCCAAAATGACTTTAGAGTCCCAGCTCCAGCATGCCGGCGGCTTCTGCCGGCGTCTTTCCGATCGAGGAGACGCAATGCAGCTATCCCAGCATCGGCGATTCACCGCCGCCGTAATCTCGGTAATCATCTTGATTAGCACTCACGCAACAGTCCCGGCCAGCGCGCGATCGGCTCCGGATGTAGTCGGTCCGCAAGCTGCGAATACCGTGACCAGGGATCATTTCGACACCCTGAATCACGGCGTCTGGAAGTGTGAGTTCACCTGCCCGACGATCGCCGGCGGCACCGCGCAGTTCAACCTGCAGCCGGGCATCCAGCCGAACCAGGCCGGCTCCTGGTCGAAGGTGGGCTACAAGCCGGCGCGGTACACAAAGGGCAGGTTCACGATCAGGTTCAAGCTCACCGAGCGGCCCAAGGACCAAGCCGTGTGGTGGGGCCTGGCGCTGTGGAACGACGGCCCGGCCGCCGACGGCAGCCAGTTCAGTGAGATCTGTTTCGGCTACACGACGAATCAAAGTTTCACCAACACCCAGTTGCGTTTCGAGAGCGCTCATCGCGGTCACGACGTGTCCCTGAAGGTCGATACGGGCGTGGATCTCTATGACGGCAGGTACCACACCGGCACTCTGGAGTACGGCCCGGACTATGCCGCGTTCTACCTCGACGACAAGCTCCTGAAGGTCATCAACGACGAGAGCTTCATCCCGAGCGACCCGCTGGAACTCGTGATCGGACCGCGGCTGGTGACCGGTAGCGCGCCGCTGCAGAAGAAGTTCACCCAGACCGTCGACTGGGTCAAGATCGACGCCTGAGGCCGCGCCCATTCGTAGCGGGCAGCCAGCGGGAACGGGCGACCTTCCGCGCCTCCCCGCAGTTGGCGGGAAAGGTCACTCGGCGGTGGCGAAAATGGTGCCGGCGCCGCGCGATAAGTCTCGCTCGCATTGTGGTGCGCCACGCGTGGGCCGACGCATTCCAGATGGCACCTGGAACGACCGGAATGAGGCTGCCCGGAGAGTACGGGAATAGGCGTTGGCGCGAAAAATGTAGGTGAATGGCGTCCGCGTTGGGCGGACGGTTATACGGCGCCGGTGCCTATTTCCGGTGGGAGGCCCAATGGCCGGTTCGTGTTGGTGTGGATCGCGCTGCTTGTGCTCACCGCCGAGGGCCTGGCGCGGCGCCGTACCCGCACCGCCAAACCGCGGGTCCCGGTGACGTACCCGGGGCCCGCGGTTTGAACAGCCTGTGGGTCTTAGTTGCTCGGTGTGCGGCCGTAACAGAGCTTGCCGGCGAGGACCGTGCGGTAGATCGCGTTCACCAGTGAGGTCGGGCCCGTGGTGTCCTGGGCCAGCTGCCAGTACATGATGCCGCCGGCGTTGGCCATCGCCCACTTGGTTTTGGCCTTGATCGTGGGGATGCCGTTATAGCACTCCTGGACGCCGTTGACCGTCACGCAATCCTTGTACGCGTTGGCGGGATCCATGGCGACGAACTCCGAGTAGGCGATTCCGCTCGGGCGGCTGTAGAACGGCACACCCAGGACCGTCTTGCTGGCCGGTAGTCCCCGGGCTTTCCACATGTTGGCGGAGTCGATGGCCCACTGGTAGTTGGCGTGCGGGGTGCCGGAGTCGTACGTCATGATGTTGATGAAGTCGACGTAGCCGAAGACGACCGGCTCGACGCCGTTCGCCGTGGTGGCGCGAGCGCTCACGGCGGCGGTCAGCAACTTGCCCCGCTTGCGCAGTTCGCCGCTCAGCTGCTTCATCAGCGCGCTGAAGTTCTGGGCGGACGTGCCCGGGTCGGGCTACTCCCAGTCCATGTCGATGCCGTCGAGATTGTACTTCTCGACCTCACCGATCAGGGTGTTGACGAAGGTCGTCCGGGTGCTCGGATTGGCGGCGAGTGTCTCGAAGGCCGAGTCGTCACCGTTCATCCAGCCGCCGACGGCCAGCGAGATCTTCACGCCCCACTGGTGACCCTTGGAAACCAGTGCGGTGAGCTTGGCGGGGTTCGCGAGCGGCTGCAAAGTGCCGTTCGCGTTCGGCCGTGCGAACGAGTAGTTGATGTGAGTGATCTTCGCGTACTGGATGGTGTCCACGCTGCCGGCGCCGGAGGTCAGGTACGCGACGCTGCGGAACCCGTTCGGCAAGTAGGTGGCGCCGGCTGGTGCGGTGGTGGCCGTGAGGGTGGCGGCGACCGTCGCCGCGGCAATGGCCAGACCGGCCAAACGGGTTCGAACGCGCTTGAAGGACGAGAAGGCTGATGGCATGGGCGGTTCCTCTCGGATCAGCACCCCGGACGGCGAACGCTGACGGCCGGTGCGAGGTGGTGTGACGTGGGGCTCGTGCACTGAGCAGAGTCAAGCGTGCAACCGATTGCACGTCAAGGGTCGGTGAACTTTGCTGTTGGGCCGCAGTGCCGCGCGAACTTACCTTCTATCGTTAGAAACCACGCGGAACACTCGGGCTCGACCGCGCTGTGCGGGTGGGCTCGCGTCGTACCGCGTGCAACCGATCGCACGTATGTCACGCGCCACGGGGAGTTTCACCACGCCGTGGCAACCGCTTGCCGTGGGCAACAAGTGAATTAGGTCTCAGCGACGAATCAACGTTCAGACCGGTCAGAACGTACGCCGTAGGGATGTGTGGCGGCTGTTGCCGGCCTACTGCTGCCCGTTTTGCTGCTCGACGTCCGCGACGAGTTCTTGTGCGATCCGTCGCAGCTTGACGTTGCGCTGCTGGGAGAGCCGGGTCAGGAAGGCGAAGGCCCGCTGGTCGGTGAGCTTGTAGCGCTCCATCACGATGCCGATGGCCTGACCGATCGCGCGGCGGGTTCGCAAGGCCTCGGTGAGGTCGTGGATCTCCTGGGCGTACTCGATGGCCATCGCCGACTGGTGCTTGAACAGTTCCCCGATCGAGCCGAGGTCCTCGAAGGCGCCAAGTTCGCGCGAGTACAGATTGAGGGCGCCCTGGGATCGCGGCGCCTCGAACAGCCGCAGACCCGCCTGAGCGCGGAAGCCCGCTTCCAGCGCATGGGCCGCGTAGCGCGGGAAGCGCGGGTCGGTGGCCAGGTCCGGGGAGATCACGTGGGCCGTCTCGGTGGCGGCCTCGTAGCAGGGGCCTTCGTGAAGCTCGTACTGCGCCTTGTCGACGCCCCACAGCACCTCATCCGTGGGCGCGACGGTTTCCAGCCGGCCATCGGCGTGCAGCACCGTGATGCTGGCGCACGCCACCTGGGGTAGTACCTCGGTCGCCGCCGCGGTGATCCGGGCCAGCGTATGGTCCAGGTCGCCCGGAGTGAGCGCTTTCGCCAGCCGGCTTGCCGCCGCCACCAATCCCGCGTCTGCCATGCTTAGACCGTACCTCTCCAGACTGCCCCCGCCATGCAATCGCTTGAGGAAGCTTCCCAGAGCTGCCAGCGGTAACAGAAGACCTCAGGCCCACCATCCGTGACAGAAGAACCCCAGTGCCAGGGCCTCAGAGGTAGCGTCCGCCGTAGAAGATCAAGGGCTCCTCGGTGGAGTCGTTGGCGACCGCGGCGACCACCTCGCCGAAGAGCACGAGGTGGTCGCCGCGCATCAGCAGTTCGTTGACGGTGCAGTCGACGTGGCCGAGGCTGCCCTGAATCACCGGCGCGCCCGTACGGCCCTTGCGGGTGGGCAGGTTCGCGAACCGGTCGGCGCCGGACCGGGCGAACGTCTCACCCAAACTCCGCTGACGCCGGCTCAGGAAGTTCACCACGAACGATCCGGCCGCAGTGATCGCCCGGCCACTACGGGAGTTGGCGTCGATGCAAACCAGCACCAGGGCAGGCTCCAGCGAGACGCTCGTGAAGGAGTTGGCGGTCAGGCCGACGGGCCCGTGTTCCCCGGCGGCGGTCACGATCGTGACACCGGTCGCGAACCGGCCCAGCACGGTTCGTAAACCGTGCTGGGAACGCGCTGGATTTGTCGCCGTGGCCGGTAACATCAGGCCACCCGATCCGTATTGTTCTGCAGAATTCGCGCATGTAATGAACGTAATTCGTCACAAGGATCGACGCCGACCTCCGCGCGTAATCGGCCGTCGATTTCGCAATAGGCTTCCAGTGCCTCCGTTTGCCGGCCCGAGCGGTATAGACAGGTCATCAACTGCATCCAGAAACGTTCGCGGAACGTGTGCTGGCCGACCAGTCCCCGCAGCTCCGATACCAGCTCCCGGTGCCGGCCCAGCGCGATCTCCAGTTCGAACCGGCGCTCCCGCGCGAGCAGCAGCTCTTCTTCCAGGCCGGGAATGATGTCGGCCTCCAGCGACGGGCTCTGTACGTCGCACAGGATCCGGCCGTGCACCAGGCCGAGCGCTTCGGTGAGCTGGTCGGCCGCCCGGGTCATGTCGCAGGCCGGGATGTTCTGCGTGAGACGGCGAAAACGCACCAGATCGACCTGCATCGGATCGACCTCGAGCCGGTAGCCGCCCGGCTCACTGCGCACCACCGTGCCGAGGCCGGGCCGGCCGCGTTCCAGCAGTTTGCGGATCCGGGTGATCCGGGTCTGCAGGGCGGCGCGCGGCTGATGCGGCATGTCCTCGCGCCAGAGGCGGTCGATCAACTCGTCGGTCGAGACCAGCTCCCCGACCCTTACCAGCAACAAGGCCAGCAGCACGCGGTGCTTGCCGGCCGGAATATGGACCTGCTGGCCACCGGCCAGGATCTGTAGTGGTCCCAGCACTCGACAGTCCAGCTCGTCGACTTCGTACGCAATGGACACGAATACACTCTCCCCAGAGTTTTAGCGGTCGCGGCCGCCAAAGTGCATGTGACGACAGGTGCCGTTCTGGTCGCGCACGGTGATCACGCCAGGCCGGGCGATCCAGCCGGAAATTCCGCGCGGACCGGTCAATCCGTGGTGGGCCTCCGAACTTCGCCCCCACGATTCCGGCTGGAGAACGCCGCCGGCAGCGCGCGATCGGCCAGGGCGAGGGCTCCTCGGCGCGCGTCGGGGCGGAAGACGATCACTGCTGGGCCTGGGCGGTCACCGCTCGGACGGCTTCGTTGAGCAATCGGTACGACGCGGCGCGGGCGCGCACGTCCTGGATCAGGGTGAGCGCCAGAATCTCCTGGCAGCCGGTCGTAGCGACCAGGGCGTGGACCTTGTCCCGCACGGTGGCGACATCGCCGATCAGGTGGCTGCGCAGCTGCTGGTCGACGGCCAGCTTCTCGCGCGGATCGAACCGGTACGACGCGGCCTCGTCGGCGGTGAGGTTCGGGCCGTTGCGCTTACCCCGGAGGAGTTCGGCGACGACGACTCGCAGCGGTCCGGCCAGGTGGTCCGCCTCGGCCGCGGTTTCGGCGACCGTCGCGGAGGCGGAGACCGCGGCCCATGGTTCGGTGGACCAGGCGGACGGCTGGAAGGCCTGCCGGTAGGCGGCGATCGACTCGGCCGCGGCGTCCGGGCGGACGTGGTACGCGTAGGCGAACGGAACACCCAGCCGGCCGGCCAGCGCGCCGCTACCCGGGCTCGCGCCCAGCACCCACAGCGTCGGGCGGGACTTCGTCGCGGGCACGGCCTGAACGGTCTCACCGGTGATGTCGCCCATCACCTCGGATCGCTCGCCGCGCAGCAGCAGGTCGGACAGTTCCTCGACCAGCGGCTCGAACTCGGCGCCGGGCCGCCGGTGCAAGGCCTTCGCCGTCTTCAGGTCGGTGCCGGGCGCCCGGCCGACGCCGAGGTCGATCCGCCCGGGATGCAGCGCCTCCAGCGTGCCGAACTGCTCCGCGACCACCAGGGGTGCGTGGTTGGGCAGCATCACCCCGCCGGAGCCGACTCGGATGCGCGTCGTCCGGGCCGCGATGGCCGCGACCAGGACGGGCGGGGCGCAACTGGCGATGAACGGCGCGTTGTGATGCTCGGCAACCCAGTACCGGTGCAGACCGAGGGCGTCGGCCTCGATCGCAAGCGCGACCGAGTCGCGCAACGCGTCCGCCGGGGTCTGCCCCTGCCAGATCGGCGCGGTGTCCAGCACCGAGAGCAGCACCTGCCCGGCCCCGGGGCGGTCGGCGCCGGTGGGATCGCCCGGCTGAAGTCGTGGCGGAACGGTGGTGGTGCCGGGCATCACGTCTCCTCACTGCTCGACGGCGATTCCCGGGTCCCGTGGGGTCCGGGAGATCCTTTATTGCTCCCACTTAAACACGCTCCGTGCCCGAACAAAAGCGTGTTCTATTCAGGTGAAACCAGGATGAAAGTGCCGCGAAAGTTACACGATCGGTGTCATGAAAGAGGCGTCGCCTAGGTTGATTCCGAAGGCGCTACTTGGCAATTCGGTCAAGTGGTCTAAAAGGAACCATCTAGGAGGTAGCGATGCACGCTTACGAGCCGCCCATGCTGACCGAGGTCGGGAGCTTCGCTGACGTCACGCTCGGCCGTCCGAGCTGGGGCTTCGAAGCCGACTGGTCCTGCGTGATGCTCTGCTGATCTCAGCCGAGCGCGAGCTGGACTGACGGGTCGTTCCCGACCCACGTACTTGTGAGGTGCCGGCGCCGGCTGTTCGGCGCCGGCACCTCCCTTAGCGCCGGCACTTCTAGACCTCTTACCGGTTCTTCCCGAGGTGCCTTCGATGGCGACGACGACGGCAGAGCAGAGGTGGCGCGATGACTTTCCTGATCTTTCCCGACCATGCGACCGCGTCGCAGGTGGCCGAATCTTTCGAGTGGCCCGCCGGTACGCAGGTCATACCGCATCCCGGCAGCGGCCGGCCCTGGCTGATCGGGCAGTGGCGGCCGGGCGAACTGACCACGGTTCGCGGCCGGGATCGCTGCTTGGTGGTGCTCGGCGTGACCGAAGTGCCGCGGGACATCGAGAGCGAGCTGGACCGGCTGCGGACCCCAGCGGCGGCCGATGCGCTGACACGCCGGTTCGCGGGGGACCGGCACCTGCTGCTGTCGTACGGCGGCCGGGTGCGGGCGCAGGGCACGCTCTCGTCGTCGCGGCAGCTGTTCTGGATCCGGCACCGGGGCGTGGACATCGCCGCCGATCGGGCCGATCCCTTGATCGAACTGACCGGTATCGGCGTGCACGACGACGCGATCGCCGCCCGGCTACTGGCACCTTGGGCGCCTTGGCCTTTCGCTGAGCAGAGCCTGTGGCAGGGAATCCAGACCGTGCCGCTCGGTCACTGGCTGGGCTGGAACGACTCCGGACAAGCCAGCGCCAGCCGCTGGTGGTCCCCGCCGCCGCCCGAACGATCGCTGGCCGAGGCCGCTAGTGCCACGGCGGACGCGCTCAAGGACGCGGTTCGGGTGCGGGTGCTGCATAGCGAGGTGAGCGCCGATCTGTCCGGCGGGCTGGACTCGACGTCGCTGAGCTTCCTCGCCGCGAGCCATCGAACCGGCCTGACCACGACCAGCTGGGAGGCGGCGAACCCGGCCGACGAGGACCAGGTCTGGGCCTCACGAGCGGCGCAGCGGCTGAACGGCAAACACCACGTGATGAGCCGGCAGGACGCGCCCGGGTGGTTCTCGGACCTGGACGGGCACGACGAACTTGAAGGTCCTTTCGCGTGGATCCGAACGCGCGGCAAGCTCCAGTACCAGGCCGAACTCCTGGCGGCTCAGGGCTCCAAGCTTCATCTCACCGGGCACGGCGGTGACGAGTTGTTCACCGCGACCCAGCTCTTTCTCCCCGAGCTGATGAGCCACCCGGTCCGGGCCCTGCCGTACATCAAGGCCTATCGCGCGGTGCATCGCTGGCCCGCGCTCGAGACCTTCGCCGCGTTGCGCCGTTCCGAGACCTTTGCCGAGTGGCTGCGCCGGGCGGCGACCACCATCGACCGGCCGATCCAGGAGTATCTGCGCAAACCCGACTTCGGCTGGGGGATCGGCTATCGCATGCCGGACTGGGCCACCGCGGCCGGGATCGACGCGGCCCGGCGACAACTTGTCCGCGCGGCCGAGACGGACCCGCAGCCGATGTCGCCGTACCGCTGGGTGCATGCGTTGCTGCAGGACGTCCGGCTGTGCGGCGACACCATCCGCCGGGTATCGCGGTGGACCGAGCGCAGCGGCGTGGCCTGGCACGCGCCGATGACCGACGACGCCGTGATCGAGGCCGCGTGCTCGGTGCGCGCGTACGACGTGGCGATGCCGGACCGCTACAAGCCCCTGCTGACCGAGGCGATGCGCGGCGCCGTACCGGACGAGTTCCGGGGGCGCCGGACCAAGTCCGAGTACAGCGCCGAGGTCTACGACGGCGTACGCCGGATGCGCGGGCGCCTGCTCGAGGTGTGTGACGACCTGCAACTCGCGCGGCGCGGCCTGGTGGACGCCGATCGATTGCGGGACCTGGTCGTCCGGCCACCACAGTCGTCGTTCGCGTTCATGCCGCTGATCAGCACGCTGGCCGTCGAGGCCTGGCTGCGAACGGTCAGCCGGCGCGAAACCCGTCCGGCCGATTCCCACCAGCAGCTGACACCCCAAGGAGGTCTGTCATGAGCTACACCCTCGCGCCTGGCATGAGCTGGACCGACACCGGCGACGGCATGGTCTTGCTGAACGAGAAGTCCGGCCAGTATCTGACGCTGAACCGCACCGGCGCCACGGTGCTGCAGGGCATTCTGGACGGCAAAACCGTCGACGAGTTGATCGACTCGTTGCGTACTTCGTATCCCGAGGCGTCGGACCGGGTGGCCGACGACGTGGGCCGGCTGATGGCGTCGTTCGAGCAGGCGGGGGTGCTGCGGCGATGACGATGCCGGTGACGTTGGAGTACGGCGCCGAGGTCAACGCGTGGAACCGGCTGCTCGGCCGGATCTGCGTGCTGGCGGCGTTCGCGTTGATCAAGCTGCGCCCGGCCCGGCTGCGGCGGGCGATGGAGCTGGTCCGGACCGGAGCCCGGCCGGCTACCGAGGCGGAGGCGCTGGCGGCTCGTTCCGCAGTTGTCGTGGTGAGCGTGACGTGCGCCGGGCAAGGCTGTCTGCCGCGTTCGGTCGCCACCGCGCTGCGCTGCCGGCTCTCCGGGGTCTGGCCCGCCTGGTGCACCGGCGCCCTCACCGAACCGTTCCGCGCGCACGCGTGGGTGGAGGTGGACGGCAAGCCCGTGGGGGAGCTGGACGACGTACGGCACTTCCGCAAGCTGATCGAGGTGCCTGCGAAGAAGGCGGTGTCACCATGACCGAGTTCGTCTCCGTCGTCGCCCGGGCCATGCTCGCCGCGGTGTTTCTCGCCGCGTTCCTGGGCAAAGCCAAGACCCGGGAGAGCTTTCGCGGTTTCGCCAGGTCGGTGCAGGGGCTGGCCAAGTTGCCCAGCGATCGGGTCGCCTGGATCCTGGCCACGATCGTCGTCGCGGGGGAAGGGCTCGCCGCCGCGCTGCTGGTATCGCCGTTGGCTCCGCGCCTGGGGTTCGTGATCGGCGGGCTGATGCTGCTCGTTTTCACTGGGGTCGTGGTGCGTTCGGTCCGGGCCGGCATCTTCGCGGAGTGCCGCTGCTTCGGTGGGCGCGGCGCGATCATGAGTGCGGCCATGGTCGGCCGGAACCTCGTGCTGCTCGCCGTCGCGATCACCGGCGCCGCCCTGCCGGCCGCGTCGTTGCTGGAGCAGCCGCTGGTGAGCCTGCCCGCCGTGGTCGTCGGTATCGCTTTGGCGGTGCTGGTGATCCGCTACTACGACGACTTCGTACGACTGCTGCTGCGGCGCCACGCCACCGCGACCGCGGCCCACGGCGAGTGATCGGCCGTGATCGAGGCCGAGGGACTGAGCAAACGCTACGGTGACACGCTCGCCTTGTCCGAGGTGGATCTGTCGGTTGACACCGGGCAGATACTGGGCCTGATCGGTCACAACGGCGCCGGTAAGACCACGCTGGTGGAGATCCTGTCGACCTTGATCAAGCCCAGCGCGGGAAGGGCCCGGGTGGCCGGTGCCGACGTGGTCCGGTCCGCAAGGCAGGTCCGCCGGGCGATCGGCCTGACCGGTCAGTACGCGACAGTGGACGACACCCTGTCGGGAACCGCCAACCTGGTTCTGCTCGCACGCCTCAGCGGCGCCGGCCGCCGGGACGCCCGTCGCCGCGCGGCGGAACTCATCGAGCAGTTCGGATTGAGCCAGGCCGCGAGTCGCCGCGTCCGTACGTACTCCGGTGGTATGCGCCGACGGCTCGACCTCGCGGCCAGTCTCGTCACCGCGCCCCAAGTGCTCTTCCTGGACGAACCGACCACCGGGCTGGATCCGGGCAGCCGCCGAGCCGTGTGGGAGCAGGTCGCGCAACTCACCGAGCTCGGTACGACGATCCTGCTCACCACCCAGTACTTGGAAGAGGCCGACCAACTGTCGGACCGGGTCGTCGTACTGGCCGGTGGGCGGGTTGTCGCGGGCGGAACGCCGGCCGACCTCAAGGAGCAGGTGGGCCGTCGCACGATCGCGGTTCGGCTTCCTGCGGAGGCTCCCGCGGGGCGAGTGGTCGAGCGGTTTGCGGGTAGTGGATTGGACGTCGCCGTGAAGTGCCAATCCAGTACCGGTGGCGACACGCTCACGGTAGCGGCGCCGTCAACGCGCACGCTCGCGCAGGTGGTCCGCGTACTCGACGAACTCGGGGTGGAGCCGGAGCACCTGGAAGTCGCAGAGCCCAGCCTGGACGACGTTTTCGCCACTTTGGGGGCAGGTCGATGACTACTACCGCGCCACCTACGGGCACCAGCGCGCGATCTGCCGCTGACCAGGCGGATCGGACCGGCGCCGGCCGGATACTTCGACCGGCGCGGCGGCCGCCGCAGCGGTGGGAGCCGGCCGCCATACCGGCTCAGATCCTTGCGCTGCTTGGGCGTTCGCTGCGGGGGGTCGTGCTGGAACCACGCACGCTGATCGTGACGTTGCTCGGACCGATCCTGCTGGTGAGCGTGCTGAGCCAGTTACTGGGCAGCCTGGCGACCACGGTCGCGTTTCCGGCCGGCGTCGGGTACGTCGACTTCGTGGTGCCCGCGATCATGATCACGACCGCCCTGCAATCCGCGCTGGGATTGACGATCAGCCTGCTGCAGGACATGCGCAACGGACTGATCAACCGCTTGCGCACGATGCCGATCTGGCCGGGGTCGATCCTGGTGGCGCACAGCCTGGCGGGGCTGGTCCGGATGTTGCTGCAGTTGGCGGTGCTGTGCGTCTTTGCCGTACTGGTGCTGGGCTTCGATCCGCCGGGCGGGGTGCTCGGTACGGTCGCGGCGGCACTGGTCGCGGCCGCGGTCAGTACCGGTCTGGGCTGGATGTTCTTCGCGCTGGCCTGCCAACTCCGGCACACCGAACTGGTCCAGGCCATCTCCGGAACGCTCACCTTCCCGTTGATCATGGCCTCGAACGCCTTCGTACCGGAGTCCGGTCTACCGGGCTGGTTGCGCCAAGTCGCGGAGGTCAATCCCGTCTCGCACAGCATCTCCGCCGCCCGCCAACTCATCCTCGGCCACGCCGCCACCAACCAGGTCCTGGCCGCCCTCGCCGGCGTCACGGTCATCACCCTCATCTCCGCCACCATCGCCATCCACGGCCTGAACCGCCGGTCATAACCCGAGGTCCCACCCACTGCCCCCGCTTGGATCCGATTCGGCCATCCTCGCCAGGCAGCTACCGCCTCTTGGTCATCGGCGTTGCAACAAACTGCAGAATGCTTCCGCTGTCATGTCCGACAGTCGCAGACTCCTTTTGACCCATAGACAACTCCAAGGAGTACGTGTGCGACGACTTGTTGCGACTGGTGCCTGCCTGGTAGCTACGCTTGGCACGATTGGCGTTGCCGCGCCCGCCCACGCGGCCGAAACGTCAACGAAACCCTTCAGCCTGACGTATGGCGCCAGCTACTACACGGGCAATGTCACTTTCTCCAGCCGGTCGGTCACGGCCACGGGCCTGCTCCACTCAGTCGCCGGGAGCGGCTGCCGATGGGTTTCGGTGGTTCCATACGCGGGGACCACGAAGTACGAAGGCGGATTCCTCTACGCCCCGAGGTGCAACGGGGACTCCGGCACGGCGACCATCGGTGCCACGATCGACCTGCCCGGTGGACCCAGCAGTGTCGTGGTCGAACTTTGGACCTCCGATAGCGATGGCGGGAACCTCAAGGTGGTCAGGACGACCAGCAAGATCGCCCGCTGAAGCCATCGCATGAGGTCCGCTCCGTGATCGGAGCGGACCTCTGGAGGTGGCACCGCCTCCGCTCCTGCATCCAGCGGCCAATCCGCCTTCTCGCCGGGTGGCTCAGAACTCCGGCTGACCAATCAAGATTCTCTTTGTGTACTTCGATTTACAACGTTGCAGAAATTGGTGGTGGCGCCTAGCCTGGCGGGTGAGCCGGCTAAGGTGAGGAGGGGTCGTGAGTAGTGCGGGGCCGCAGGGGCAGGCGTTGTATGACGTGGCGACGGATGTTGAGGTGTTGTACCGCGACGGCATCACCGCGTTGAAAGGGGCGTTTCCGCGCGAGTGGGTTGAGCGGCTGCGCGAGGACATGATGGAGGCGTTCTGGGCGGCGATTCAGCGGCCTGGCGGCGCGGTCGGGCGTGGGCCGCGCCGGTGGTACGTCGAGGTGCACCCGCAGGACATCTCCGGTTTCGCCGACCTGGCGAGCCACCCGTGGATCACCGGGATCTGCGAGGCGGTGCTCGGGCCGGCGTACGAGATCGTCGAGCTCGGGTTCGACGTACCGTTCCAGGGCGCGAAGAACCAGCCTTGGCATCGCGATTTCCCGTCGCCGCCGGAGACCTATCGCGACCGGCGGATCACCTCGCTGGCGTTCAACCTGACCGGGGTGGACGTCACGCCCGACATGGGGCCGTTCGAGATCGCGCCCGGCGCGCACTGGGACGACGGACGCGAGTGGGACCACGAGATGTTCCCGCCGAAGGACGCTTGGCCGCGGTACGCCGAATGTGGCGTGCGCAAGTTCCCGCAGGCCGGTGACGTCTCCGCGCGGTCGGCGCTGACCATTCACCGCGGTACCGAGCACCGGTCGCCGATCGCCCGGCCGGTTCTCGTACTCGGTGTGGACGCTCCGGGTGCGGGCCATGCGGCGCTGCACGATCCGATGGTGACGCAGGACTACTACGACGCGCTGCCCGAGTCGGTTCGGCGCCACCTGGCGTGCCGGGTTGTCGACGAGTTGGTCCCGATCACCCAAAAGCACGACATCGAAGGCCTGGTGATGGGCGCGGAATGACCGCGATCGGCGGCGCCGGCTGATCCGGGGATGTCCAGTCCTCGTCACTCACTGGTACTAAACCAGTCGGCCGGAGGTTAGGTGAAACTTTCGCTACTTTTGCCGCGATTGCAGGTGACCAGTGAGTAGTTCAGATGTAAAGCGCCTGCTGGGCAATGGATTTCTTAAGTGAAAGCCGCGATCCGCCAGAGATTCTGAGGTGAGTTATCGCACGTCGCCACGCCGGTTCATCCCTTGGATGGGGCTGCCATCCGGCCTTCGCGTCACCTACAGTAGCCACGTCACCAGGAAGTGCGGAGCCACTGGCTTCGCCCGGCCCGGGACCTGTCAGGGGGCTGGCGGGGACCGCATCGAGCGCCGGGTCCGGGTGACGCTGTTCAGCCAACCGGGGCGGAGGGCTGAACAGCAACGGAGGGCGCGCCTGGCTCTCCGGGGGTCAGCTTTGCCGAATGCGCCGGGGCGGGCGCGCGGCAAAGCTGACCTGTCCCCAGCCGCCGATGCGTTGGTCCTCATGAGCGCGTTGGTCGCCGTCTCGTGGTCCTCAGCACCGCTATCGTCCGACCTGGCAAAGGCCGCGAACCGGAGGTGCACGTGGACGGAACGATGTTCCTCGGGCTGGTCGTCGTACTGCTCGCCGGAGCCGGTCTGACCTGGGGCGTGGTCGCGATCGTGCGGCGCCAGCGGTACATCAAGTCCTTGCGGGAACGCGGCTGGAACTTCGTGAACAGCCCGACGTACGACGCCGTGGCCCGGCTGGAACGGCCGCCGTTCGGCCTCGGCTTCAACCGCCGAACCGATGACCAGATCACCGGGCGAACCACGGCCGGCCGGGCGTTCCAGGTGATCGAGTACAGCTCCGAACACTGGTCCGGTTGGGTCGGCATGGTCACCCTGTCGCGCCGGCTCCCGGAGCTGTGGATGACCGGCGGCGCAACCCACCCGCGGTACGGCGTGGAGGCGACGGGCGTACCGGCCCCGGCGCAACTCGGCCCGGGCTGGCGGATCGGCACGCAGGATCCGGAGTACGCCGCGACGGCGCTGACCGGGCAGGCGTGCGACCGGTTGAACGCGATGGCCGCCTCCCGGCCCGGCCTGAATCTGAGCATCGACGCCGACCAGCTCGTCGTACTGGATCCACCGCGCAAAGACGTCGACCTGCTCGGAGGCTGGCTGGAGGAACTCGGCACTGTGGCGGACGCGTTCGACGCCGCGCCGCTGGATCGCTGGATCGAGCCTGAGCGGCCACCACGGTTCGCGTTCTACGGCCATCCGGACTGGCACTGGATCGGGGTGGACGACAGCCTGCTGGCGGTGACCCCGGTGAACGGGTCGGGCCACGATCACCGCACCGACGAGGTGGTCCGTGGCCGGGACGGCGACGGCCCGCCGTTTGTTGCGTTCACCCATCACTGGAAGACCACGCGAACCGAGACCAGCACCGACAGCGAAGGCCGGACGCAGACCCGGACCGTGGTCGAGAACCACAGCGAGGCGATGCTCGGCTTCCAGTTGCCGGTCGCGATGCCGCAACTCGAGGTCGGCCGCCGGGTGTTCGGTCGCGGCATCAGCTTCGAGAGCGAGGCGTTCAACGACCAGTTCGCGGTCAAGGCGCAGCACACCAAGTTCGCGTACGACGTGATCCATCCGCGGCAGATGGAATACCTGATGGCGAATCCGCCCGACCCGTTCCGGATCACCGGCGACTGGGTGTGGTTCGCGCCGTCGGCACACAGCCACCCGGTGATCGCCCGCAACTCCGAGTTCCTGCGCGGTTTCCTGGCCCGGGTCCCACGATTTGTCTGGCGCGACCTCGGCCTGCCCGAATCGCCGTACTCCCAGCCCGAGCCGGTCCTGCCGGGCTGATGCCACCTCCGTTAGTTCACTCGTGGACAAGGAGGGGGTCGCCCCGAGGCGCCTTCCCTTCGGCTAATTCGCGGGCGGGGGCGAGGGGGAATACCTAGGGTTGGCGGTGACCGCGATCGACTGGAGATGCTGATGCCTGAACTTGCTGTGCCGACCGTTGAGCTGCACGACTCCTGGCTGGAGTCGCGCGACGAGTGGGGGCGCGGCGCGCATCAGGACGGCACGGGCATCCGCTGGGCGGGTGATGTCGACAGCAAGGAAGGCTTCGCTGCCTGGGTCGAGATGTTGCGGCAGCAGTCGGACCACTCGATTCCGGTCGCGCCGGGGCTCGTGCACGCGGACTACTGGTGGATCGTTGAGGACGGCAACTACCTTGGCGCGATCAGCCTGCGGCACGAGCTGAACGACTTCCTGTTCAACGCCGGCGGGCACATCGGGTACAGCGTGCGCCCGTCCGCGCGGCGCCGGGGCCTGGCCACCTGGGCGGTATCGGCCGTACTCGGCGAAGCCCGGAAGCTCGGGCTGACGCGGGTGCTGGTGACCTGTGACGACTCCAACGCCGCGTCGGCGCGCACGATCGAGCGCAGCGGCGGTGTGCTGGAGGACGTTCGCGAGACCGAACTCGGGCAGACCCGGCGCTACTGGATCACCCTCTAGCCGGCACTCTTCGCGGGCCGGGCGAAATGGGTCGGCCGAAGTGGGCACCGGAGGGTGGGCTCGCCCTGTGGCCGACTAAAGTGGGCGGGCGCGATGCCACCTGTGGGATTCGCCGTGGTCGAGTCCGCCGCGACACCGCCGTACCGGGTGCCGGCAGGTCCACCGCGCAGTTAGTCAGGTGCCCGACGGGCGGAAAGGATCCCTGTGGCCGACCACACCCGGAGACCGCGCGTGCTCGATGTTCTTGCCGCTGGCGAACCCTGGGAAGTGCCGGACGAGTGGCTGACCGAGATCCGCGGCCGGCTTCGCGCGTGGGGTGATGACCCCGGCACGCTGCGACCACCGGGTGCCTTTCCGGACTTCGTCGACGGCACTCCGGCGGCGGTCTGGCTGACCCATCAGGTCGCGCCGTTGCTCACCGGCTGGATCCCCGTGTTGCACGGGGAATTCGCCGACATCGGGGCCGAAGTGGCCCGGGACTTCTACCGGCCGTCTGAGCGGTTCGGCGGCGCGGGCCATCTGATCCGCGTCGCGCCCACCGACTGGCCACTGCAGGTTGTGGCCGGCGCGCAGGGCTTCCACGAGGAGGGCCGTCGGCAGGCGTTGGAGCTGTCGCGCGAGGTGGTGAGCCTGTTCGTCGACGCGCCGCCGATGCGTGCTCGGGCCCGGGCGCTCACCGCGGCGTTCGATCGGGTGCTGGGCGATCGCGAGATCACCCGCATGCACGTGTTCGCCGACTACGAGACGATCGCCCACTTCTGGCGGACCGCCGTGTTCACCGAGCCGGAGCGCGCAGTACTGCCGGAGATCGCTGGTCCCGCTGCAGCCTTGCGGTACTCGCTCGACGCGTTGCGGCGCGTCCACGACGATCTAACGGCTGTTGTGCCGTACGGCGACGCGGTGGACTTCACGCAGCTACTGGCCCGTCTGATCCGCGCAGTCGGTCTGAGCGCTCAACCCCTCTCGGTTGGGCAGGTGCTTGGTATAGCCGGTTGGGACGTCGAGAAGGCCCTTGCCGATCTCAAGAAGGGGTTTGACCCCGAAGTCTGGCTAGCCCGGAACACGGACTGGTTGGCTCTTGCGGTGGCCCAGGATCAGCGGGCACTTGCGAGGGCCTGGGCGGCTGCAGCCACCCGGGTGTCGGTGTATCTGACCGGCGTACCGGATCAGGGGCCGTGGCCGGAGCCGGAGGTTCCGGATCTGACCACCTTCTTCCAGGTGCTCGATGGTGAGACGTCGGTGCGGGTCGTGACGACGTTCCAGGCGCCACCTCCGGTTGTGATCGACGAGCCGGTGGTGGAAGAGCCGGTCAGTGAAGCCCCGGTTCATCTCGAAGAACCGGTTGTGGTGGAGCCGGTCGTCGACGACCCGGCGGTAGTTGAACCAGTCGTCGCGGAGCCGGTTGTCCACGAACCGGCGATCGAGGAACCGGTGAACCAGACGCCGGTGGTCGAGGAGCCAGTCGCGCCTCAGCCGGTGGCCGAAGAGCCGGTTGTTGCTCAGCCGGTGCCGGTCGAGCCTGTCGTGTCGCAACCCGTCGAACCCCGGCCCGTCGTACCGCAGCCAGTCGTGTCCCAGCCGGCGCCGGTGGCTGCTCGGGCGGTTGTTACCGATGACGATCCGCTGGCCGAGTTGGAGGCGCTGGTCGGGCTGGAGTCGGTCAAGGAGGCCGTCCGGCGGATGGTGGCCGAGATCAAGACCAACGAGCGCCGCAAGGATCTCGGTCTGCCGACGCAGGACCGGGTCCGGCACATGGTGTTCGTCGGTAAGCCCGGTACCGCCAAGACCACGATCGCCCGGCTGCTCGCCCGGATCTACAGGCAGCTCGGCGTACTCAACAAGGGCCACGTCGTCGAGGTGGACCGCTCGGACCTGGTCGGCCCGAGCGTCGGTACCACCGCGCCGTTGACCGCGGCCAAGTTCCGCGAGGCGCTCGGCGGCGTGCTGTTCGTCGACGAGGCCTACACGCTGTCGCCGGAGAACACGCCGGGCGACTTCGGTATCGAGGCCGTCGCGACCCTGCTGAAGATGATGGAGGACCATCGCGACGAATGTGTTGTCATCGTCGCCGGGTATCACCGCGAGATGCAGCGGTTCCTCGAGTCGAACACCGGACTGGCCTCGCGATTCCCGAAGCTGCTCTCGTTCAGCGAGTACGACGCGGAGCAGCTGGTCGCCATCTTCGAGCTCCAGGCCCGGCAGAAGGGCATGACGTACACCGACGACGTGCTGGCCGTCGTACGCCGGATCATTCCGGCCACCCCGCGGGCGCACAACTTCGGTAACGGCCGCTTCATCCGGAACGTGCTAGAGGAGGCCATCTCCAACCAGGCGATCCGCCTCGCCAAGCGCGACTCGGACAGCCTGACCGAGCGCGACCTGCGCGAGCTACTGCCCGAGGACATCAAGCCGGCCGCCTCCATGCGCGCGGAGGACTACCTCTTCCAGAAGGAAGGGACCTAAGCGCGGCCAAGCGGCGCCGTACACCATTTGGCCAACAAAGCGACGGCAACGCCCACGATCACCATCGACGCGATCGTTGCGGGCACGGCCCGATCGTCCGCGTCGCTGAACCGGCTAGCCGCGGCGAGAACGGCGAGGACTGACGCCACCATCGGCAGCGGGACGACCCACCACCAGGTCATCCGGCCGGCCGTACGCGTGCCCACTGCGAGCACAGCCAAGTTGAGCACCTGCACCAGCGCACCGAGTACGGCGCCGAGCATCGCGCCAAAGGTGGCCCCGGTCAACCACCACTGGTTCGTATCACCTGCCTCGTACGACAACAGGCCGCCCACCACGGCACCGGCGAGCAACCCGGTTCCGAACCCGACCGGGAGCAATCGCGCGGCGCAGGACAAGACCGGTTGCGCTGCTGTTGGACGACTGGTTGAAGCGGAAGTTTCGGCCATGCGGCACATCCCTGCTTTCCCCGGTGGCTGTCGGTTCCCACTCTAGGCTCGTTCGGCTCAAACGCCAGTGATCGGCCGATCCGGCGGGCCTCAGGCAACGAAGTACTGGCATGAGCTTCGATGTCGCCGCCTACGCGGCCACCGCCCAGCCGTTGCGCTGGAATGACCTTGACTTGCGCGATTTCGATGCGGCCCCGCTGTCCGAGGGCGCGTTGCGGTGTTTGCGTTACATGAGCGACGTCGAGACCCATACCGTTTGCTATTTGCGCGACCTGCTGGTGACGCCGTCCCACCTCGATCCGGAGATCACGACGTTCCTGACGTTGTGGAATTGGGAGGAATACTGGCACGGGGAAGTTCTCGACAAGGTCCTCGAACGGCACGGCGTAGCAACCGGGCCGGAACACACCATGGCCCTGCGCAAACGCCTCGGCTGGCAGGACCGGCTCGCGCCGCTCGTGCAATCGGTGATCGCGAACCTGCTCGGCCCGGACTTCATCGCCACGCACATGACGTGGGGCGCCATCAACGAGTGGTGCACCCACTCGGGCTACTCCCGGTTCATCGCGGTGGAGCAGAACCCGTTGCTGACCGAGATCCTGCGCCGGATCGCCAAGCAGGAAACGCGCCACATCGCCTTCTACAACAGCCAAGCCCGGGCGCGGCTCACCGGCAACCCGCGCGCCCAGCGCATCACCCGATTCGCGTTGCAGCACAAGTGGGGAATCGTCGGTTCGGGCGTCATGCCCGACGACGAGGTCCACCACCTGCTCACCTACTTGTACGGCGGTACCGACGGTCTGGCCGAAGCCCGCCGCATCGACACCAAGATCGACACCCTGCCCGGCCTCAACGGCCTGCACCTGGTCGAACGCGAACTCCAACGCCACGGCATCACCTCCTGATCCGAACGAACGCAAATCACTCCGCTCAGGTCCGTCGACCTGAGCGGAGTGACGTCGTACGACGAACGGACCCGGCCCGATGACCGCAAATGGGGGATGGGGTGGGACATGGAGAACGGGCGGTGCCTCCGGAGGGGGGACACCGCCCGTCTCGAGCCGGGCCGGTTGGCGTTGGTCAACGCGGGCCGGTGGTCCCCGGCTCGGTTGATGCCACCGGCGCTACCGTCAGGACGCCGCCGGCATCAGCACGGAGTCGATCAGGTAGACCGTGGCGTTGGAGGTCTTGACGCCGCC
>NZ_JBHLTC010000027.1:0-47820 GCF_042434725.1 Kribbella deserti
CGAACCCACCCAGCAACCCGCGCCACACCCAAAACGCAACAGGCTCTGCAACCGGGTAGCGCCGCAACAACCCGGCAGCGGCCTCGAGGGGTAATCGCTTGCCCCAGAGCGCCCGGCGGACGAGAATCGCCGGTTGTGCCTGATCCTCGCCGTCTGTTAGCCGATATCCGGCCACTCCGGGAGTATCCGGCCTACCGGCGATTGTGGATCGGGCAGTCACTCTCCTCGCTCGGCAGCTTCATGACCGGCGTCGCGGTGGCGATCCAGGTGTACGACCTGACCGGCTCGTCCTTCGCCGTGGGCGCGGTCGGCCTCGCCACCGTCGTACCGACCGTGGTGCTCGGTCTGCTCGGCGGCTCGATCGTGGACGCGGTCGACCGCCGCAAGCTGGTCCTGATCACCAGCCTTGGCCTGATGGTGGTCGCGATCGGCCTCACCGTGCAGGCCTTTCTCGACCTTCGGCAGCTGTGGTTGCTCTACGTGCTCGCGGCGGTCGGCGCGGGATTCACCGCGGTGGACATGCCCGCGCGGCGAACCATCACGGCCCGGCTGCTGCCACCCGAGCGCCTGGCGGCAGCCGCCGCGTTGCACCAACTGAACTTCCAGGTGACGCTCATCCTCGCGCCGCTACTCGCTGGAGTGCTGACCGCGGCGGCCGGGCCCGAGGCGGTCTATATCGCCGACGTGGTGACGTTCCTGGCCGTGCTGTACGGCGTATGGCGGCTCGCGCCGATGCCGCCCCACGGTGGCGGGACGACGGTCAGCTTCCGGGCGGTCGCCGACGGCCTCGCGTACGCCCGGCGGAACCGGCTGATCGCCTCGATCTTCCTGACCGACCTGTTCGCCACCGGACTGGCCATGCCGAGCGCGCTCTTCCCGGCGCTGGCCGCCACCCATTTCCATGGCGGGCCGGAAACTGTCGGCCTGCTCTACTCGTCGATCGGTATCGGCGGACTCGTCGCGGCGGTGCTGTCCGGCCCGCTGAGCCAGCTGCGCTACCAAGGCCGGGCGATGCTCGTGGCGGTCGGGATCTGGGGCGGCTCGATCGCGGCGGTCGGGTTCACCTCGTGGCTGTGGCTCGCGGTGGCGCTGCTGATCCTGGCGGGCGCCAGCGATATCGTCACCACGGTCTTCCGGGCGACGATCCTGCAGGTGAACACCCCGGACGAGCTGCGCGGCCGGCTGAACAGCCTCGATTTCGTGATCGGCGCGGGTGGTCCGCGTGTTGGTGACGCTCGTGCCGGTACGGTGGCGGGCGTCACCGATCCAGTGGTCAGCATCATCGCCGGCGGGCTCGCCTGCCTGACCGCGGTCGTGGTCCAGGCCGCCACCACCCGCACGCTGACCGGTTACACCGCCGACCAGGGCTGATTCCGTCGTCGCGTCAGGCAATCGCTTTCCGTCAAAGTCCACAGCTTCGTCGCGATTGTCCATCCGAGCTTGCCTAGCGTGCCCGTATCGGCCCTCTAGCGCCGATCCCGGATTGAGAATCCGCAGCAGAATGGGAGACGGAACCATGCGCACAGCGATGAAGCGACAAGGCCTGGCGATCACAGTGGTGATGATGTCGGCAGCGGCCCTGCTGGTCGGATCGGCCGGTACGGCGGCAGCGGTCGGTACGCCGACCGGATATGGCGCCGGCACCACCGGTGGCGGCAGCGCCTCGGCGGTCACCGTGACCACCGCCTCGGCCCTGACCTCGGCGCTGGCGAGCAGCGGCGCGAAGGTCATTCGGGTCAGCGGCATGATCGCGATCAGCGGCATGAACGACGTGACGTCGAACAAGACCGTGATCGGCGTCGGTTCCGGCTCGGGTATCACCGGCGGCGGCCTGGACGTCGACGGCGCCACCAACGTGATCATCCAGAACCTCAACTTCCGCAACTGGTCCGACGATGCCATCAACGTCCAGGACAGCTCCACGAAGATCTGGATCGATCACAACAGCTTCTCCAACGGCTATGACGGCGCGGTCGACATCAAGCGCGGCTCGGACTTCATCACCGTGTCGTGGAACAAGTTCGCCAACCACGACAAGGCGATGCTGCTCGGTCACAGCGACAGCAACGGCAGCCAGGACCGCGGCCACCTGCGGGTCAGCTACCACCACAACTGGTTCGACGGCACCACCCAGCGGCACCCGCGGGTCCGCTTCGGTAACCCGGTGCACGTCTACAACAACTACTACGGTGGCGTAAGCGGTTACGGCGTCGCGTCCACGATGGAGGCGGGTGTTCTGGTCGAGGGCAACTACTTCGAGAACACCCGCGATCCGTTCCACCGTGGCGAGGGTGACTCCCCGGCCGGCGCACTGCTTGCCCGCAACAACCACTTCGTGAACTCGGGTGGTGGCCAGCAGGGTGGCACGGTCAAGGCCATTCCGTATTCGTACTCGCTGGATGCCGCCAGCACCGTGAAGTCCAAGGTGCAAAGCGGAGCGGGCACGGGCAAGGTCGCCTGACGCTCAACTATCGCTCGGCCATGGCTCCCGCACCTGGTGTGCGGGGGCCTTGCGATTTTCCCCATCGCGACGCCTTGTCCTCACTCGGTGCGATGGCTATGTTACGCAAAGTCCCGCAGCTGGATACCGCCCGTCCGCGGGGACAAAGTGAGGCACAGATGACGGAATCGAATGCGATCGAACGCGACCCCGTTCGCCGGTTGACGATCGGCCTGGTGACGGCCAACGTCTCGGTGGGCGTCGGCGCGACGTTGTGGTCGGCCGTGCTCGACGCGGCCGAGCGCCACGACGTCAACCTGATCTGCTTTCCCGGCGGCGAGGTCCGTACCACCGACCGGCCGCCCAACTCGGTGTACGACCTGGTCGATCCGGAACTGCTCGACGGGCTGATCTGCTGGACCTCGGCCCTCGAACTGCCCGCCGACCATCGCCGTACCAGCCGGCTGACCGAACGCTTCAACCGGTTGCCGCTGGTCAGCCTGAACGGCGCGATCGGCGCGGCGGATCCGCTCGTACTCGACAGCTATCACGGTATGTGCGCGGTGATCGAGCATCTGATCGAGGTGCACGCCCGTACCCGGATCGCCTTCATTCCCGGCACGGCCGCGAATCCCGCCACGGCGGAACGACTGCGCGCGTACTCCGACACCCTGTCGCGGCGCAGACTGCGGCTGGACCCCAAGCTGATCTCGACCCCGGGCGACTCCCGCACCGGCGCGGGCGCGTCGGCCATGCACGCCTTGCTGGACGCGCGCGGCCTTCAGCCCGGGCGCGACTTCGACGCCGTGGTCGCGTGCAGCGATCTGCTCGCGGCGGAGGCCCTGCGCGTGCTTTCGCAACGGGGCATTACTGTCCCGCGGGACGTGTCCGTGGCCGGGTTCAACGACTCCCCCGAGGCGCGGCTGACCGATCCGCCACTCACCTCGGTCTCGATGCCGTACGCGGACCTGGGCGAGCTGGCGGTGGAAACCCTGCTGGAGCGGATGGGCAACGCACCGGTGGTTGATCGGCCACCACCTCGTTCGAACCTGGTGATCCGCCGGTCCTGCGGTTGCCCCGGCGCGCTCACGAGCCAACCGGAGGCCGGTCTCGAACGGTTGCCACCACTACCTCGGGAGTTCCTGCTCTCGGCGTTCAACCAGGCCTTCCGCCCGGCCTCGGACGACGCCCGCTTCCTGACCGAGATCGATCGCCTGGTTCGGACCTGGGCCACCACGCCGGATCAACTCGACAGCTGGGCGGCGGCGATCGCCGGACTGCGCCAGCGCGCGGCAGCGGGCCTTGATACCGCGCAGCAGGTACGAGCCGAGCGGCTGATCGGACAGGCCCGCCTGATCGTTGCCGAGGCCGCGCATCGCCAACTGGAAGCGGAACGCTGGCAGACCGAACAGGCCTCCCGCCGTCTGCGAGAGCTGGGCAACGCCTTGTCCTCAGTGGTGGACGAAGCCGCCTTGGAGAGCGTGCTCGACCGGCAACTACCCGAGCTCGGCATTCCCGCGTGGCACCTCTCGCTGGAACGGCGGGCCAATCTCGCGGTGGCGAAGATGCTGCCGTCCGATCGCCGGTTCAGCATGGTTGCCGAGCCGCTCTATGTGCGGGATGAACTGCTCGGGTTCGGGTTGTTCGAGGTCGGCTCCCGCGATGGCACGATCTACCGGGCGCTCGGTGAGCAGATCAGCCATACGCTGAAGGAGATCCGGCTGTTCCAGGAGGTCCTCGACGCGCGCGACTCGGCCGAACAGGCGAACCAGGCCAAGAGCGGGCTGCTCGCCAGTGTGAGCGAGGTGCTGCGCGAACCGGTCGTCGGCATGCTGCGGCAGCTGGCCACTCTGCGCCGGTCGGTCGCGGCGTTGGAGGCACCACCCGACGAGCTGGTCGCCGGATTGGCCCGGCTGCGCGCCGACGCCGAACTCCAGCTCCGGGTGATCGGCAACCTGCTGGACCTGTCCCGGATCGAGATCGACGCCGTCGCCCTGTCCCCCGCGCTGCTGGATCCGCGCGATCTGCTGCACGAGGTCTTCGGCGCCCGGTTGCCGACGCGGCTGCCGTTGATCCAGGCCGATCGGGACCGGTTGAGGCAGGCGTTGATCGCGTTGCGCGTCACCACCGATCGCCTCGGCGGCCGGGTGACCCTGGAGGCCGACGTACTGCCGCCGTGCCTGCGGATCCGGTTGCGGGTGGACTGTGGCCGTTCGCTGCCGTCCGGATCGTTCGGCGCCGGCCCGGAGTTCGCGCTACCGATCGCCCAGCGCCTGATCGCGTTGCACGATGGCTCGCTGCGGTTCGACACCGGGCCGGTTGGTGGCACGTTCCAGATCGAAATACCGCTGCCGACGCCCAGTGGTCGACGCGCGCCGACCGGACCGGCGTACAGCTTGATGAGTGTTGGCACGGTTGCCGAGTCGGGTGAGATCGCGTCGCGGCTTGGCGTCAGCGTGCGGCTGCTGCGTTCGAGTGAGGCCACCGGCGATATCGCCCGGCCGGCCGGGGTGGCGTTGGATCTGGCGGAGCTGCGGACCGAGGACTGGCCGTTGATCCGCCATCTGCACGATCATCCCTCGCTGCGCCGTACGCCGTTCCTGGTCTACGGACGTCCGGAGACGACTAGCCGGGGCTTGACCGAGTTGCTCGCGTCGGCTCGTCCGGCCGGAGCCACCGCGCCCGTAGTGATCGCGGATGACTCCTGCGGGTCTCGCGAGACCTATCGGCGAATCCTGCAGCAGATCCTGCCGGGCCATCCCGTACTGGCGGCCGCCGACGGTACGACGGCCCTCACCTCGCTCGGTCAGGATGTGCCCGGGCTACTAGTACTGGCTAAGTCCTTGCCCGACATGGACGCCTTCGACGTACTCGATCGTCTCGCCACGGAAGGCGCTCCCGTACCCGCGCTGGTGCTCAGCGGCGGCCCGATCACCGCCCGCGACGTACTGCGGGCCGAGCCACATCCACGGGTTGTCCTGATCGGAGAGGGCATTCTCTCCGAGGCCGAACTGACCGATCTGCTCGTACGGCTTGTCGCGCCGGGCCATACCGCGGCCCAACTCAGCAAGATCCGGGTCCGGGAGGCGGTGGCGTACCTGCATCAGCGGTTCCATCACCCGATCAGCCGACGTCAGGTCGCGGAAGCCGCTGGAATGAGCGAGGACTACCTGAGCCGGGTCTTCCACCGGGAACTCGGCCTGTCGCCTTGGCTGTACTTGAACCGGCTGCGCATTCAGCAAGCGAAAGAACGCCTGCGCAACAGCAACGACAGCGTCCAGTTGGTTGCACGGCGAGTGGGCTTCCGCGACCGGGCCTACTTCAGCAGGACGTTCCGCAAGCTCACCGGCGTATCCCCGCAGGCGTTTCGGGAAGGAACGCCAGTTCTTCCAGGGCCGCTAGTTCCGCCTTCGTGACGTAGCTGGGGTTGCTCATCACCGGCTGCCGGATCGGCTCGATGCCGCGCAGCGGGCCGTGACCGGCGATCAAGGTTCGCGACACCGGCTGGTCGAACAACTCCAGCTCCACCGGTACGACGTACTTGCCGTGGACCTGCCGGGCAGGACCGGTCACCAGGCCACGCCCCCAGATACCGGGCTCCGGTTTGCCGCGGGCTGGTCCCGACACCCAGAACAGGACCGGCTGGCCCGCCTCGAACAAGGCCGAACGGTAGTTGTCCGCGACGCACCACGTTTCGATCGACCGGCCCCGGTCGGCCAGCAGGCTCGGCACGTTGGTGACCTTCGGGTTGCACTTCAGCACCCAGGCCCCGAGCTCGTCGATGGATACCTTCGCCATCCCCCGACCTTAGTTCGCTAGCCCACCTCCCCACGACCGCGAGTGGACGCGTCCACTCGCGGGAGAGGTGATATACGTCGGGCGCGGCCGGCCTCGGACTGTTCCGGGAAGCCTTCGGCACCGGCTGCCGGGGTTTGGCGCCGTTACCCGGTTGCAGCCGGGTAGTCGGTACAAGACCCGGTAGCGGGCTTGCGGAAAGCCGGTAGCGGGGCTGAAACCGGGTGCCCGGCGGCCTGCTGCGGGCACTGTCCCCAGCTCATCGCTTCGTTAGCGGACGCGGTCCAGTAGGTGCACGGCCTCGGCGGCCCAGTAGCTGAGAATGATGTCGGCGCCGGCGCGGCGGATCGCGGTGAGCGTCTCGAGAATCGCGCGCTCGCGGTCGATCCAGCCGTTGGCGGCGGCGGCCTCGACCATCGCGTACTCACCGGAGATGTTGTACGCCGCGACGGGTACGTCGACGTGGTCCCGGACCTGGCGAATGATGTCGAGATAGGCCAGCGCGGGCTTCACCATCACGATGTCGGCGCCTTCGGCCACGTCGAGGTCGACCTCGCGGATGGCGTCGTGGGCGTTGGCCGGGTCCTGCTGATAGGTCTTGCGATCGCCTTGCAGGGAAGAGCCGACGGCCTCGCGGAACGGGCCGAAGAAGGCCGAGGCGTACTTCACCGAGTACGCCAGGATGACCGTGTCGGTGTGGCCGGCCCCGTCGAGCGCCTTACGGACGGCACCGACCTGGCCGTCCATCATTCCCGACGGGCCGACGACGTGCGCGCCGGCCTCGGCCTGGGCCACGCCCATCTCGGCGTACAGCTGCAAGGTCGCGTCGTTGTCGACCCGGCCCGCGGCGTCGAGCACGCCGCAGTGGCCATGATCGGTGAACTCGTCCAGGCACAGGTCGGACATCACCAGCAGCTCGTCACCGGCCTCGCTGACGGCATCCCGGATGGCGACGTTCAGAATGCCGTTCGGGTCGAGTCCGCCGGAACCGGTGGCGTCCTTGTGCTCCGGTACGCCGAACAGCATCACGCCGCCGAGGCCGCGCGCGGCGGCTTCGGCGACGGCCTTGCGAGCGGTGTCGCGGGTGTGCTGGTAGACACCGGGCATCGAGCTGATCGGAATCGGCTCGGTCGCGTTCTCCCGGACGAACAGCGGCAGGATCAGCTGCCGCGGCTGCAGAGTGGTCTCGGCGACCAGCCTTCGCACCGCCGCGGACGACCTCAGCCGCCGCGGACGCACATCCGGGAAACCGCTCATCTGCCTCAGCTCTTCCTGCGTGATCCCGAGCGGCGCTCGGACGGACGGGTGACCGGATCGCCGGCCTCGATCATCGTCTCGCGACGGTCGGCGCCGAACCGGGCCAGCGCGTCCGCGAGCTCCTCGGCCGAGGGGCTCTCGGCCATCGCGTCCACCCGCAGACCGTGTTCCTCGGCGGTCTTCAAGGTGGCCGGGCCGATCACCGCGATCACCGTCGACGCGTGCGGCTTGCCGGCGATGCCGACCAGGTTGCGCACGGTCGAGGAGGAGGTGAACACGACCGCGTCGAACTTGCCGGTCTTGATCGCCTCGCGGGTCGGCGCGGGCGGCGGGGCGGCCCGCACGGTCCGGTACGCCGTGACGTCGTCGACCTCCCAGCCCAGTTCGGTCAGACCGGCCACCAGCGTCTCGGTGGCGATGTCCGCCCGGGGCAGGAAGACCCGGTTGATCGGGTCCAGTACCTCGTCGAACGGCGGCCAGTCCTCGACCAGGCCACGGGCCGACTGCTCACCCGACGGCACCAGGTCCGGCTTGATACCCCAGTCGCTGATCGCCTCGGCGGTCTTGTCACCGACGGCGGCGATCTTCAGGCCGGAGAAGGCCCGGGCGTCCAGGCCGTACTCGTCGAACTTCTCCCGCACGGCGCGCACCGCGTTCACCGAGGTGAAGGCGACCCACTCGTACCGGCCCTCGACCAGGCCACGAATGGCCTTGTCCATCTGCTGCGGGTTCCGCGGCGGCTCGACCGAGATGGTCGGCACCTCCTCGGGCATCGCGCCGTACCGGCGGAGGCGGTCCATCAGCGGGCCGGCCTGGTCCTTGGTGCGCGGCACCAGGATGCGCCAGCCGAACAGCGGCTTGGTCTCGAACCACGACAGCGTCTCGCGCTGCTCGACCACCGAGCCGATCACGATCACGGCCTCGCCGGTGATCTTCGCGCTGCGCAGATCCGCGACGATCGTGCTGAGGGTGCCGACCACGCTCTGCTGGGCGGTCGTCGTACCATCGGTGGTCAGCGCGACCGGGGTCTGCGGGTCGAACCCGGCGTCGGTCAGCGCCGCAACGGTTTCGCGCAGTACCTCCATCGCGTTCAGCAGCACCAGCGTGTGCTTGGGGTTGTACCGGCTGAAGTCCAGCTTCGCCTCGGCCAGGTCCAGCACCGCGACGTCGCGATCGCTCTTCACCGTCAGCGGGATACCGGCGTACGTCGGTACGGCGGTCACCTCGCTGACACCGGGCACCACGTTGAAGTTGATACCGGCCTTGCGGCAGGCGGTCGCCTCCTCGGCACCACTGGAGAAGGTGAACGGGTCGCCGGTCAGCAGCCGGACCACGTTCGCCGCGTTCTTGGCCGTCTTCACCACCAGGCGGGCCCGGGCCGCGGTGCGCAGCGCGCGACTGCCCTCCGCGCCGGAGGCGTCCACGATCTCGACGCCGGGGCGGCAGTAGGTCAGGAAGGCGTCGTGCCGGTTGCCCTCCACCACCACCGCATCGGCACCGGCGAGCACGTCGCGGCCGGCCAGCGTCAGCAGGGCGGGATCGCCCGGGCCGACACCGACGAACGTGACGTGGCCGAGCGGCTTGGCGGGCTTGGCCGCCGCTGTCGTCTTGGCCGCGACCTTTGCCGGCACCGGCTGAGGTGTCGTGGTGGCCGCTGCTGTCTTCGCGCTGCTCACGTTTGCTGTCGCCTTTGCCTTCGTCGTTCTCGTCGGAGAAGTCGTGGAACCGGCCTTGCTCATAGCCGCTCCAGCAGTTCGTTCGCCAGCGAGCGGCCGAGGCCCGCCGGATCGTCCACCGGTCCGTACGCCGACAGGCGGCGTACTCCGTTGTCGCCACCCAGCGCGGCCCGCAGCCACAGCTCCGGCCCGTCGTCCCCCTCGACCACCTCGGCGAGCGCGCCGACCGGTGCGGTGCAGCCGGCCTCGAGCGTGGCCAGCAACTGCCGCTCGGCCTGAACGGCGGCCCGGGTGGCCGGATCATCCAGTACCGCGACCGCGGTGATCACGGCCTCGTCGTCCGCGCGGCACTCGATCGCCAAGGCGCCCTGGCCAGGTGCCGGCAGCACCTGGATCGGGTCGATCGTCTCGGTGACCTCGTCCAGCCGGCCCAGCCGGGCCAGTCCGGCCCGGGCCAGTACGACGGCGTCGACCTTGCCGTCGGCAACCATCGCGATCCGGCTGTCCACGTTGCCGCGGATGCCGGTGAGTTCCAAACCGAGGCCGAGCGCCTCGAGCTGTGCCTGCCGCCGCGGTGCGCCGGTTCCGATCACGGCGCCGGTCGGCAGTTCGCCGAGCGTCATGCCGTCACGGGCCACCAGTACGTCGCGCGGGTCCTCCCGCGGCGGGATACCCGCGACGGTGAGCGCCTCGAGCGGCGCCGTCGGCAGGTCCTTCAGCGAGTGCACTGCGATGTCGATCTCGTTGGCCACCAGGGCATCGCGCAGCGCGCTGACAAAAACGCCGGTGCCGCCGATCTGCTCCAGCGGCGCGCGATTCACGTCACCGGTGGTGGTGATCAGCACCAGTTCGACCTCGTGGCCGTGGCCGCGCAGGGCCTCCGCCACCATCGTCGCCTGGGCGGTGGCGAGTGCCGATCGGCGTGTTCCGAGCCGGATCATGCGGACTCCCCTCGGGTCTGGCCGACCGACCTGCCGGCTGATTTGCCGGCGATCGGGCCGGCGGTGGTCTCGGCGGACTTGTCCAGCGGAGCCGTGACCGCGTCGACCGCGGCCGGGTCCAGAGCGAACAGTTCGCGCAGCGCGTCGGCGTAGGTCGGGCCACCGGGATCGGCGGCCAGTTCCTTCACCCGCACGGTCGGCGTGTGCAGCACCTTGTCGACCACCCGGCGAATGGTCCGGGCGACCTCGTGCCGTTGCGCCTCGGTCAAGTCCGGCAGGCGCCGGTCCAGCCGGGCCAGTTCCGCGTCGACGAGTTCGCCCGCCATCGTGCGCAGGGCGACCACCGTCGGCGTCACCGAAACGGCGCGGCGGGTCGCGGCGAAGGCGCCGGTCTCCTCGTGCACGATCCGGCGAACGTCCTCGATGTCCTCCTCGGCGCCACCCGCGGTGCCGACCAGATCGGCCAGCGTGATCAGCGTGACGCCGGGCAGCTGGGCCGCCTCGGGCGCGATATCCCGCGGCAGGGCGACGTCCAGCAGCCCGAACGGCCGGCCGCTGGACGCCGTACGGACCATTTCCTCGGTCAGCACCACGCCGCGCGCCCCCGTGCAGGACACCACCACGTCGGCCTCGGCCATCGCGTCGGGCACACCCGCGAGCGGAATCGCCGTACCACCGACGCGCTCGGCCAGAATGATCGCGCGGTCCAGGTTGCGGTTGGCCACCACGACGTGGGCTGCGCCGTCGGCCGCGAGGGTCTGAGCCGCCAGTGAGGCCATCGAACCGGCGCCGACCACCAGTGCTCGGCGGCCGGTCAGGCCACCGAGCGGACCGGCCACGGCGTCGAGCCCGGCGCTGACCACGGAGCGGCCGGCCGAGTCGATACCGGTCTCGGCCCGGGCCCGCTTACCGACGCGCAAGGCGTGCTGGAACAGGGCGTTCAGGCTGGTACCGATGGTCTCGAGGTCCTGCCCGACGCGCAGGGTCTCCTTCACCTGGCCCAGGATCTGGCTCTCACCGACCACCATCGAGTCCAGCCCGACCGCGACCTGGAACAGGTGCGCGACGGCGCCTTCCTCGAAGTGCACGTACAGGTGCTCGGCCAGGTCGATCAGCGGCACCCCGGTGATCTCGGCCAGGATCGCGGTGACCTCGTCCATACCCGCGTGGAACCGGTCGACGGTGGCGTAGACCTCGGTCCGGTTACAGGTGGCGAGCACGGCCGACTCGGTCACGGCCGCGCTGTTCTGTACGGCGATCGCCAGCTTGGTGGCCGCGTCCGAGTCCAGCGCGACCCGCTCGAGCACGGTGATGTCCGCACTGCGATGGGAGATCCCGACGACGAGGTAACTCATGCGCCCACACCACGCTTGGTGGGCAGGTCGTCGACCTTGGGCAGACCGTTGATCACTGGCAGTTCGGGCACCTCGGTGAGCGCCGCCTCTCCGGACTTTCGTTGTTCGTGGTACGCCAGGATCTGCAACTCGATCGAGAGGTCCACCTTGCGGATGTCGACACCGGCGGGCACGGACAGCACCACGGGCGCGAAGTTCAGAATGCTGGTCACCCCGGCGGCGACCAGCCGGTCGCACACCTCCTGGGCCGGACCGGCGGGAGTGGTGATGACACCGATCGCGACGTCCTCGGTGGCGACGATCTCGTCCAGTTCGGCGAAGTCGCGCACGACCATCTCGCCGACACGCGCACCGATCAGGGCCGGATCCGCGTCGAGCAGCGCCACGATGCGGAAACCGCGGGTGCCGAAGCCGGAGTAGTTCGCCAGCGCGTGACCGAGATTTCCGATCCCGACGATGACGACCGACCAGTCCTGGGTGACCCCGATCTCGCGCGCGATCTGGTAGCGCAGATACTCGACGTCGTAGCCGACACCTCTGGTGCCGTACGACCCGAGGTAGGACAGGTCCTTGCGAAGCTTGGCCGAGTTGACCCCCGCAGCGGTCGCGAGGTCCTCGCTCGACGCGGTGGCGGTGCCGCTGTCCGACAAGGCGGTCAGGGCCCGCAGGTACACCGGCAAGCGAGCGACAGTGGCCTCGGGAATGCCGCGCTCTGTTCTCGACGGCGCTCCGGGGCGACGGCTGCGGGCAGGCGTCACGGTTCTCCTGGACTGGTGGTTCTGAGCCGCCGCCTCACGGCTGGCGACTACCCCACTCTAGGAGTTTGTGAACGTGAGAACAAAATCGAGAAGGCCCACTGGTCTCACCGCGTGACCACTCTCACGGCGCTGGCGGCCCGGTTGGCTCTGCGTGAGCGCGAGGTCGCCCACCGGCGCCGGCCAGCAGTGGGTTGAGCCGTGACTCAGCGCACGCGTCAGGCGTGGCTCAGGCGTGGGGCAGGCTTGGTTCGGGCTTGGTTCGGGCTTGGGGCAGGCTTGGTTCAGGCGCCGAGGGCCTTGCGCAGGCGCGCGGGGTCCACTCGCCAGAAATCGTGCTGCTTGCCGTCGACCAGGGTGACCGGAATCTGCTCGCCGTACCGCTCGAACAGGGCCGGATCGCTGGTGATGTCGATCTCGGTGAAACCCGTGCCGGTCTCCGCGCAGACGGCCGCGATGATCGCCCGGGCGTCATCGCAAAGATGACAGCCCGGCTTGGCGTAGAGCGTGACGCGCTCGCTCATCGGCCCGATCCCCTCAACTGTCCCTTGGCCACCTTGCCGGTGACGGAGTGCGGCAGGTGGTCCACGATCTCCAGCTCGACCGGGCACTTGAACTTCGCCAGCCTGGTCGCGGCGAACGCGAGCACCTCGTCCTTGGTCACGGCAGCGCCGACCGCCGGCACCACGAAGGCCTTGACCGCCTCGCCGGTCTCGTCCGAAGGCACACCGATGACGGCCGCCTCACGAACGCCCGGCGCGGAGACCAGTACCTCCTCGACCTCGACCGGGAAGACGTTGAACCCGGACACGATGATCAGCTCGCGCAGCCGATCGACGAGGAACAGGTCGCCGGAGTTGTCCAGGTAACCGACGTCACCCGTGCGGTACCAGCCGTTCTCGTCGGGGCCACCCTCGCCGTCCGGCCAGTAGCCGGAGAAGAGGTTCGCGCCCCGGATGAGCACCTCGCCCGGGTCGTCCCCCTCGACGTCCTCGCCGTCCTCGTCCGCGATCCGCACCTCCACCCCGGGCAGCGGACGGCCTACCGAACCCGGCGCGGGATCACCCTCGCCCAGCGTGGTGGTGACACCCGGCGCGGCCTCGGTCAGGCCGTAGCCCTGATGCACGAACAGGCCGGTCTCGCGTTCGAAGCGGTCCGCGATCGAGCGGTCCAGAGCCGAGGCGCCGGTGAGCACCACCTTCACCTTGGCGAGGGCCTCGCGCAGGTCCGGCCGGGCCAGCAGCGCCACCAGGGCCGGTGGGGCCAGCGGCAACCGGGTCACCCCCTCACGCCGTACCAGCTCGAGAGTTTGCGTCGAGTCGAACCGGGGCTGCAGCACGATCGCGGCCCCGCTGGCGCAGGCCCAGCCGAGCACGGCGTTCAGGCCGAAGGCGTGGAAGAACGGCAGGACGCCGAGTACGACGTCGTCCGGACCCATGCGGTGATCACCGAGAGCGACCAGGTGCTCGACGTTGGCCAGCAAAGCCCGGTGGGTCAGCATCGCGGCCCGGGGGTCACCACTGGTACCTGACGTGTAAAGCAACACCGCAAGGGATTCCGGGTCGGCCTGCGGAACGACGGGCGCCGCGCCGCTGAGCTCGCCGGCCCGGACGACGCGCACGCCGGTGCCGCGCACCTTCTCCGCGAGATCACCGTCCGTGACCGCCAGCCGGGCACCGGAATGCGCGATCACTCCGGCCACCTCGGGCGCGGTCAGCCCGGTGTTCAGCGGTACGGCGACCAGGCCGGCGCGCAGGCAGCCGAGATAGCTGGTGACAAAACCCACGCTGTTGGCCATCAGCAGTACGACGCGATATCCGGGCACCAGCCCGGCCGCGGAGAACCCCTGGGCGGCCGCGTCGACGGCCGCGTCGAGCTCGGCCCAGGTCAGCCGGCGGTCGCCGTCCACGAGCGCGGGGCGATCCCCGTGCCGCTGAGCGGTGGCGCTGAGCAGGTCGGTGAAGTTCACATTCACAAAGCGAGTCTGTCACGCGGGTCCGGCCCGGTCGCGACGGTGCCGGGTTTCGCCGCGTCGGGGCAGTTCGGGCCGGTTCGTTGCAACCTGGCGAACTAGTTGAAATGCTTCGCACCGGAGCGGATCACCGCTCCGGTCCACCGCGCCCGGCCACCGGCTCGCGGTGGCCGGTTGCTTTGGTTGGGAGGCCAGGTGACGTGGTGAACACGGTGTGGGCAGGACGCGCTGCGATCGGCCGACCACGCAGAGATGCCCTAGGCTCGCATCCATGACCCGCCCACCGACGCGTGACCTGCGCGCCCGGTCGGTGCTCGCCGGTGAGGCTTCGGCCGCCGTCGCGGAACTCGAAGCCGCCCTGGAGACACCGCCTGTGGTGCACTCGGCCGCCTTCTTCGACGTCGACAACACGCTGCTCCAGGGCGCATCGGTCTTCTACCTGGCCAAGGGCCTGTACCGGCGCAAGTTCTTCAGCCGCGGCGAGATCGCGGCGAAGGCCTGGCAGCAGCTGCGGTTCCGGCTGGCCGGTGAGACCCCGCAGTCGGTGGCGAACGCCCGGGCCTCGGCCTTGTCGTTCATCGCCGGGCACAGCGTGACCGAGTTGCGCATGCTGGTCGAGGAGATCTTCGACGAGGGCATGGCCGACCGGATCTGGCCGGGCACCAAGGCGCTCGCCCAGATGCACCTGGACGCCGGCGAACGGGTCTGGCTGGTCACCGCCGCCCCGGTCGAGGTGGCGCACCTGCTGGCCCGCCGGCTCGGTCTGACCGGTGCTCTCGGCACGGTCGCCGCCGAGGTCGAAGGGGTCTATACAGGCGAACTGGTCGGCGATATTCTGCACGGCCCGGCCAAGGCGGAGGCGGTTCGCGCCCTGGCCGCCCGCGAAGGGCTCGATCTGGCCCAGTGCGCGGCGTACTCCGACTCAGTGAACGATCTTCCGTTGCTCGAACTAGTGGGGCATCCCTGTGCGATCAATCCCGATGGAAAGCTGCGCCGGTACGCCGAGGTGGCCGGCTGGCGAGTCCGCGATTACCGGACTGGACGAAAGGCGGCACGCCTTGGGCTGTTGACAGCCGGTGCATCAGGGGCAACCCTCGGTGCTGTCTCAGCAGCCGTGGCTTTACACCGGCGTGCCAGTCGTAGACGTGTCAGTTGAACGGGGAGAGATCGTGACGACGCCGGAGCCAAGCCCGGACACGATGAGACGCGCCGAACTGGTCGACCGCGCGCAAGCGGGCGACGTCGGCGCGTTCGGAGAGCTGTACGACGAATACTCACTCACGGTGTACCGCTACATCTACGCCCGGGTGTCCTCGTCCGCCCTGGCCGAGGACCTCACCAGCGAGACGTTCGTGCGGGCGCTGCGCGCACTGGACTCGTTCCGCTGGCAGGGCCGTGACTTCGGGGCCTGGCTGGTCACCATCGCCAGGAACCTGATCACCGACCACTACAAGTCCGGCCGGGTCCGGCTGGAAGTGGTCACCGACGAGATCGAGACCCACGACCGGCAGACGGACGGGCCGGAGGTCGACGTGCTGGCCGCGGCGACCGCCGAGGTGCTGCGCGACGCCGTGGCCGCCCTACCCGATGAACAACGGGACTGTCTGACCATGAGATTCTTCGCGGGACTTTCGATCGCGGAGACGGCGCGTGCGCTGGAGAAATCGGAAGGCGCTGTGAAACAACTGCAACTTAGGGCCGTGCGCCATTTGGCGAAGGTTATCCCCAAGGACTTGCGGTGAGGCGGATGACTACGCACGTCTTTCGTAACCCGTCAGGGAGTTTCCTCGTTGCCCTGGTGAGGACCGGTCGGTGACCCCGACTGGCCATTGAGGAGAACTAGGACTCATGAGTGACTTGCACAGGGCTCGAGCGCGCGCGGAGGCATTCGCGCATGCGGTCGATCACGGGCCCCGTCACTCTTCGCGACTGAGCGATGACCCCGAGCTTGCGACCGCTGTTGAACTCGTCGGACGGCTGAGGACCGCCGGCGCAGTTGCACCGCGACCGGAGTTCACTGCCGAGCTGAGGCACCGCCTCCTCGAGCAGGCCGCGGCACGAGCCGCGACGACTCCGACCGTGGTGCGCAGCGGTCCTGACGCATCGGATGACTTGCCGCCCCGCGAGGACGACGCGTCCGTGACAGATATCGGACACCGCCAGCGTCGGCGGATCAGCTTGGTCGCCTCCACGGCGGCACTGGTGCTACTCGGTGGTGGCATCGGTTCCGCAGCGGCAGCCCAGCAGGCAATGCCCGGCGACGCGCTGTACGGCATGAAACGCAGTATCGAGAACGTCTCCACCAACGTCAGCGTCGGGGATGACTCCCGAGGCCGGCGTGAGCTCGGTCACGCGATGACCCGGCTGGCGGAGGTCGACACGCTGCTGAAGGACGGCGGCGACGTCGAAACCATCAACCGCACCCTGGACGACTTCTCCGTCCAGGCCCGCCGGGGCGTGTCCCGGCTGGTCGCGGCCTATCACCAGAACGAGGACAAGTCCGCGATCACGGCGGTCACCACGTTCATCACCGACGCCCGGCAGGCTCTGGCCGACCTGGCGCCACGACTCCCAGCCGAATCGACGAAACAAGCGGTCCAGGCCCTCGCCACCATCGGCAAGCTCGCCGATCAGGCGGCCGGCGTCTGTACCGACTGCGAGAAGCCGAAGCCGGTCAAGTCCGGCGGCCCGACCAAGGTCATCGGCGGCGGTTCGGATCCGACCACGGCACCAGGCGGCGGCAACGCCACCTCGGGCCCGACGTCGATGCCGACCACGTTCCCGTCGTTGCAGACCAGCCCGAGCGTGTCCCTGGTCACCTCGGCACCAACGAAGTCGGGCGAGGTGGTCACGACGACCACAACCACGACGACCCCCAGCCCTCCGCCGGTGTTGCCGTCGGTCGACCTGACCGGGCCGGCCACCCCCAAGCCGGAGAACTCGACGAAGCCGCCCACCGGCACCACGCCGACGCTGCCGACCCCGAGTCTGCCGACCACCTCGTGGACGTTTCTTCCGTTTCCCACGTTGAGCCTGCCGAATCCGCTCTGCCTACCACTCCTGCCGCCCTGCCGCTAACAAAGCAGGCGCCCGAGTAAAGGAGGGTCTGGCCCGGTGCATCGCACCCGGCCAGACCCTTCTGCTTTCCACCGCAGCGTCAGCTGCATCCGCCCCTGCGGTCCCGTGTAGCCACGTCCCACCCCGTGCCGCCGCGCCTCCCGCACTGAAACCCACCCTGCGGCCGGGATCGCACCGGGTAACGCCACCCTGAAGATCTGGACGCCTAACAACGCGACCGCTCGCAGGTTGGTTCGACCGGCACCGGGCGAATAAACGGGTAACCCACTGAGGTGCCTTCGCGCAAAGGCCAGGTGCCAGTGATCCTAGGCCTGCCACTGCGGACACCTTGTGGGAGCCGAGCACCCTTAACCGCGTCCGAGCACGGGTAATTACCCCTGCTAGGAGACACCATCTCCCCTGCTAGCAGCCTGTTCCCACTGCTAGGGCCGGCGGCCTGCCGGCAGTTGGCGGGTCCGGTTGCTGCGAGCGCCAAGGGCATGGCCGCGTGGACACCAGCGGCGCGGGCCGCGTGGACACCAGCGGCGCGGGCCGCATGGACACCAGCGGCGCGGGCCGCGTGGATACCGGCGGCGCGGGCTGCCTCCCCGGACGGCCGAACGTCAGGCCGCGCGCGTTAGCGGGCTGTCAGGGGGAGACCCCAGGTGCGGGGGGAGATGGTGCGGTTGGCCCACGTCGTACTGGGCAGCACGATGCGGTAGTTGGTGGTACCGCGCTTGATCGCGGTCGCGGTGCCCACGCCGACGCCGCCACGCACGGGCACCGTCTGCACGTGGATCCACTTCGTGCCGTCGTACCTCTGCAGCGCGCCGTTGACGTTCACGGCGGGTTTGACCTCCAGGCGCGAGCTGACCTTCTGCCCGAGCGAGATCGGCTGGCCGTTGTTGAAGGCCCGCGGCCAGCCGACGTACGTGGTTGCGATCGTGAAGGGTGCGCCCGCGCTCCACGGCGCGACGTCTTCGGGGTACTTGGGCGCGAACGTCGGCACGACGATGCGGTATTGCCGCATGCCGTAGAGCATTGGGAAGAACTGCCCCTGGTAGCTCGTCTCGATGCGCTGCCAGGGTTTGGTGGCGTTGTCCCGCGCCTCCAGGGTGACGCCGAGGTTAGCCGAGCGGTGGCCCCACATCGGCGGTCCGGACAGCAGTGCGAAGTTGATCTGCGCCCGCGTACCGAATCCCTGGCTCTTCGGCGCTGACTCGAGCCTGGTGCGCAGGCTCTTGACCGTGACTTGGTGGTCCCACGCCTTGTAACGAGTGCCCCACACGTTGGTTGCCACCACGCCTAGGCCGTACGTCGTCGAACTCTGCCTGGGCAGCACGAACGACCTCGCGCCCGCGGGCACCGGGTAGACCTTCTGCGAAGGGCTGAGCGGGTGCACCGTCGGCCTGGCCGGGCCAAGATCGGTCGGCAGGTCGAGCGGGTCACCGGGGTTGAGATCGGTCTGCTCGTCCTGGACCCAGCTCATCGGGACCTGGCCGTCGGTCCGCGGTACGGCCCAGACGATCCGCGACACCGGCGGTCGCAGGCTGTCGAAGCGGACCGAGCGCGCCGGCACGCTTTCCGCGCTGCCGTCGTACGAGGTGACCTGCACCTCGAGGCTGGCCACGTCCAGCGGGACCTCGGAACGCCAGAACGCCGTCGAATTCCCCGTTGTGGTGCTCGGCACGTCCCGGTCAGGTCCGACGGCACTGCCGGTCGGCACGAGGCGAACGCGGTTGGCCGAGCCGGAGTCGCTCCAGCTGACCCGGATCATCTCGCGGGTAGCGTCGGCCCACTCGATCCGGACTCCGGTGGGAGCGGGCGGGGCCGCGGCCTCGGTGGCCCAGGCGGGACTGGTCAGCAAGCCGCCGAGCAGGGTGATGGCCAGCAGGATCTTCATATCAGCGCACCGTCATTCGGAAGGTCTCAGTGGTGATGCCGGAGATGTACCGGCCCGCGAAGAACGCACCGGGCACGATGTACCGGAAGGCGCTCACGCCGCGAGGAGCCGCGGTGAAGGAGTACGAGCCGGAGCCGTTTGTCAGCTGAACCCACTTCACGCTGACCCAGGAGGTGCCGTTCCAGCGCTGCAAGGTCGCGCGCGCGTTGGTGCCGGGCGCAACGCCCAGCAGCGCCGACACCTTGCTGCCGTACGTCGCCGACGGGTAGTCGATGCGAGCCCTGCGAACCACGTGGAAGGCGCTGGAAGTCACCGGCGTGGAACCGGCCACAAACGCCGCCACATCGCCGAACCCGGGCAGCTCCGCTCGCGCCGACGACGCCATCACCGCGCGGTACTGGCGGCGGCCTGGATTGGCCTGGGTGGCCCAGAAGGTGCCGTCCGGTTCGGTGTCCAGATAGGGGTTGATCGTCGACCACGCGGAATTCACGTCGTTCCGCGCCTGCAACTGGAGTCGGCCGACCGCCTCGACCCGATAGACCGGCTGCGTCACGCCCTCGGCGCATCGGCCGGGCCGAATGACCTCGAGCCGGCCGGCGAAGCGCAGGTAGGAGCCGTAGTTCGTTGCCGGAGTCACCTTTGCGCTGACCGCGTAGTCGGCCACCTCGAAGGCCTTCGTATCGGCCGGACCCCACTCGTTCGAGGCGCGCAAGAAAACGCGGTACGGACGCGGGCGCGCGGCCACGGTCGTCGTACCGGCTGAACCGGTCACCGTCGGCAGGGCCGTCCAGCCGCAGCCGACCCGGTTGCTCAGGTACGGCGTCGCGGCGGCGACGACCGGCCGGTCGAGCGGATCGCCCGGCGTGCTGTCGGTACGGCGAACGAGGTTCCAGCCGAGGCTGAGCGTGCCGTTGCCGTTGGGCTGGCGACGAGTGACCACCGGGAACTCCGGCCGATCCGTATCGAAGACCGGGGTCTGCCCGATCGTCGCGCCGGCCGCGGTCGCGCTGTCGGATTCGCGATCGAACACCGTGATGGTCAGATCGCGGTACGACGGGAACCGGCTGACGGGCAGCACCAGTTCGTTCGCGGCCGCCGCTGGTACCGGCTGCTCGAAAACGGTGCCCTGGGCATCGGTCGCGCGCAGCAGGTTGGGTTTGCCGTCCGCGGGCCAGCTGACCCGGACACCGCCGTTACTCCAGGAGAGCCCGATCGCGGCGGCCAGGCCATCGGCGGCGACGGCGGCCGCGGGTTTGGTCACCACTGGCGTGGTCGCCACCGACGCCAGCAGCGTCAGGGCAAGCGCAGACGGCAAGATGCCGAATTTGGACATGCTGAGATTGGTCCGTTCCCCAGGCCGGCATCTCTGAACCCCCGCCGGCATCGGGCGCGAACATAGCCGATCGCGACCAGGCGGGGGAAGACGATCCGGTTGCAGGTTGCTGCAAATCGACCGGCTGCGGGCGGGTCAGAAGAAGACGCTGCGGCGTTGCATGAGCAGGGCGTACAGGGTCTGCTGAATGGTTTCGCGGACCTGGTCGGTGACGTTGAAGACCAGCATCGGGTCGTCGGCGGCACCTTCGGCGAACTCGTCCGTGCGAATGGGCTCGCCGAATTCGATCAGCCACTTCGACGGCAGCGGGATCAAGCCGAGCGGACCGAGCAGCGGGAAGAACGGCGTCACCGGGATGTACGGAACGCCGAGCAGCCGCGCCAGCGACGAGATGTTGCCGACCAGCGGGTAGATCTCCTCGGCGCCGACGATCGAGCAGGGCACGATCGGTACGCCGGTGCGCATGGCGGCGCTGACGAATCCGCCACGGCCGAACCGCTGTAGCTTGTACCGCTCGCTGAAGGGCTTACCGATGCCCTTGAAGCCTTCCGGCCAGACGCCCACCAGGTCACCCCGGCCGAGCAGGCGTTCGGCGTCGTCGTTGCCCGCGAGGGTGGCGCCGCTCTTGCGGGCCATCTCCCCGACGAACGGAGTCTGGAACACCAGGTCCGCCGCGAGCGTGCGCAACGGGCGATGCGCGTGGTCCTTGACGATCAACTGGGTGATCAGGCCGTCCACCGGCATCGTGCCGGAGTGGTTCGCGACGATCAGCGCGCCACCGGTATCGGGAATGTTCTCGATACCGCGCACCTCGACCCGGAACCACTTCTCGGCCAACGGGCGCAGCAGGGTGAGGAACACCTCGTCGGTGAGCTCCTCGTCGTACCCGAACTCGTCGACCTCGTACTGCCCGGTGAGCCGGCGTCGCAGAAAGGCCAGCAATTCGGCCACTTTGCGCTCGCCGTCCGGACCGAGCCACTCCCGCACCATGCGCTCGAAGCCGAGAAACGCCTCCACCTGCTCGGCGCTGACCTCGACCGGCGGTACACCGGGGCGCGAGTCCTCCGTTGCGGCACTGCTGTCGTCGGCCTCCAGACCGGCAGGAGCATCCGGAACTGCCGAGGCGGGGGGCTCTTGCGCAGGTGGTGAATCGGCCGAGCCGTTCTGCGCTGCCTTGGCGGACGACTTGCGCGCGGTCTTGGTTTTCGCCGGACCCGCGAGCGATCGCGCCGCGGCCGAAGGCGTCGTACGACGGCCGCTGCCGCGTCCAGGCCGGCCACCGGAACCGATCGGAATGATGTCCGCGTCAGCCACGGATGGCCCCCAGGCCGGCCGAGACCAGGCGCGAGGCGGTGGTGAGGGCGCCGGAGCCGATCGCGGCGCGGAAGTCGTCGAACGCCTCGGCGGTGGTGTACTTCGGCTCGAAGCCGAACTCCGCCCGCATCCGGGTGGTATCGACCGCCCGGCCGTAGGTCAGATAGGTGATCTGGTCCGGCGAGAAGTCGGCCAGTCGCGCGCGCCGCACCAGCATCGCCGTACTCGAGGCGGTGAAGGAGGGCAGCGGCAGCGCCGGTTTGCCGAGCCGGCGGATCGCCTGGGAGAGGGAGAGAATCCCGTCACCGGCGAGATTGAAGGTGCCGGGCAGATCGTGCACCGCGGCGTGGTGGATCGCTTCGACGCCGTCGGACTCGTGCAGGAACTGCAGCCGGGCGTCGAACCCCAGCACGGTCGGCACAACGGGCATGGCGAAGTACCGCGTGATGGGTGACTCCGTCTGCGGGCCGATCCAGTTGGCCATGCGCAGCGTGGTGACGCAGACGTCGGGCCGGCGCCGCGCGAAACCCCGCACGTAACCCTCGACCTCGACGGCGTCCTTGCTCAGACCCGTCTGCGGAATCGCCCGTGGTGCCATCTCCTCGGTGAACAGGGCGGGGTCGCGAGGACCCGCGCCGTACACCGTGGTGGACGACTTGACCACCAGCTTGGCCACGCCGGGCGCCTTCTGGCACGCGGCAAGCAGCTGCATGGTGCCGATGACGTTGATCTCTTTCATCGACGACCGCCCACCGGCGCTGCCGGGGGTGGCCACCACGCCGGTGTGCACGACCGTATCGACGTCCTCACCCGCGATCACCTTGGCGATCACGGGATTGCGGATGTCGGCCCGGACGAACCGGACCCGACCGAGTTCCGCGCGCGGCGGAACCACATCGATACCGATCACCGCACCGATCGCCGGATCAGCCGCGAGCCGGCGCGCGCACCGTGCACCGGCGTCTCTCGAGACACCCGTCACCATCACTACGCGCGCCACGCAGACCTCCGGCTCATCGGCTCCGGCGGCTACTTACCGAGCTTGCGGCGCTGAACCCGCGTCTTCTTCAGCAACTTGCGGTGCTTCTTCTTCGCCATGCGCTTGCGGCGCTTCTTGATGACCGAACCCACTGTGGACCTTCCAAACTTAAGAGAGCGTCGGCAAAGCCTACCTGCTGGCCCGCCCCAGACCTAAGTCGCGCCTGTTCGGCCCTGATACTAGTACGGCCGTGTCATCACCAGCGAGACCCCTTGCCTGGTACTGCCGGGCCGCTGGATCCCTGCTGACGCCCGGTTCTGAGCTTGCTAGCGGCGGTGTTCCCAGGTGAGCAGGGTGTAGCTGCGACCCTTGTCCGAGACGAGTGAGGGCGGCATATCGGTCAGTACGTAGCCGGCGGCCTTCGCGACGCCCGCACTGGCTTCGTTGTCCGGCTCGATCTCGAGAACGACCCGGCTGATTCCGGCATCGCGATGCGCGTACTCGGTCAGTAGGCGCAGCGCCCGCGAAGCGAGGCCTTGGCCGCGATGAGCCGGGCCGATCGCGTACCCGAGGCTGCGGTACGAGCGGCTGAGCAGGACCTCGCCGAGCGGTTCCTCCCCATCGCGGGTGATCGCGAGCTGGACGCGCTCGCCGATCTCGGCCGTGCGCCTGGCGCGTTCGAGATAGGCCTGTGCCGCCGCGAGGTCGAACGGCGACGGCAGCGGCGTACGGAAAGCGATGGCGGGGTCGTCGAACAAGGCGGTCATGAGCGGCACGTCCGCGTCGCGCCACTCGCGCAGGATCAGCCCGTCGCCTACGAGCCGAACCGCCTCGCGCTCGCCGATCGTCATACCGCCAGTCTGCCTCGCCGGCGCGAACGGCGGCCCAACCAGGCGCAAGAGGGCATGGCGAAGTGGCCGGCCTCAGGGAGAGAACCGGCCACTTCGTTCTGGTAGTTATCCGGCTTGGAAGAAGGCGCCTTTGAGGTAGTCGTGCACGGCATCCTCGGAGACCCGGAAGGACCGGCCGACCCGCACCGCGGGCAACTCGCCGGAATGCACCAACCGGTACACGGTCATCTTGGACACGCGCATGGCCGTGGCCACTTCGGCCACGGTCAGAAACTTCACCTCGGCAAGCGGCTGCTCACCACCGGACTTCTTTGATGCCATAACGCACCGCACTTCCAGCACGAGTCGTGCGCCGGCTTCCCCTCCGGCACCTCCGCTCGCGCGTGCCTTGAGCCTAGTGGCTCGTGGTGCGAATGGGAAAGGGGGTGCCACAGTGACCTGACGGAATCCGTACAAAAGCCCCGGATCGACATCGAATCGAGCCGGTTCCGGCCTTTCGGTCAGGTCAGTACGTCGGGTCGAGACCCAGCAGCGGGAAGCTGACATCCCGGGTTGCCTTGATCGAGCGGTCCAGCCAGGTGTCCGGGTTGTAGCCGGACGACCAATCGGTGTACGCCGCGTCCCGGCCGTCCGTCATTCGCGACGGCGCCACCTGGCCGAGCCGCATCCGGACCTCGTCTCGCCACGACTCCGGTACGGGCGTCGCGGGATCGATCGGATGCCCGGCCACGATCGCGAGCAGGTGCGTCCACGCGCGCGGGACCACCTCCACGATGGCGTAGCCGCCGCCACCGGTCGCGACCCACTTGCCGTCGCAGATCTCGTGCGCCAGATCGTGCAGCGCGACGTACGCCGCGCGCTGGCCGTCGATCGTTTTGGTCAGATGCGCCAGCGGATCCTCGACGTGCGAGTCGCAGCCGTGCTGAGTGACCAGAACGGACGGGCGGAAGGCCTTCAAAACGTCCGGCACGATCGCGTGGAACGCGCGCAGCCAACCGGCGTCACCCGTTCCCGGCGGCAGCGGGATGTTCACCGCCGTACCGGGGGCGTTCGGGCCGCCGGTCTCCCCCGCCGAGCCGGTACCCGGGAAAAGAGTGGTCGGCGACTCGTGCAGGCTGACCGTCAGCACCCGCGGGTCGTCGTAGAAGACGGCCTGCACGCCGTCGCCGTGATGAACGTCGACGTCCACATAGGCCACCCGCTCGGCGCCCTGGTCGAGCAGCCACTGGATCGCGACGGCCGGATCGTTGTAGACGCAGAAGCCACTTGCGAGGGACGGCATCGCGTGGTGCAGGCCGCCGGACACGTTCGCGGCGTGCACCACCTCGCCCGACCAGACGGCCCGCGCGGCCTCGACCGAGGCGCCGACCACATGGGCCGAGGCCTCGTGCATGCGGGGAAAGCAATAGGTGTCGTCGGTACCGAGGCCGTGCTCCAGATCGGGCACGTCCGGATTCTCACCGGCCCGTTTCACCGCGGCGATGTACTCGGCGGTGTGCACGGTGGTGAGCAGCGCGTCGTCCGCGATCGGGGCGGGCACCACCTTGAGCTGATCGAGTACGCCGAGGGCGCGGGCCAACCGAACGGTCAGGTCCACCCGGACCGGGCTCATCGGATGACCATGACCGAAGTCGTAGGCGGTCAATCCCTCGTCGAAGACCAGCATCGCCTCACCACTCATGCCCCGACCTTAGCCCGCGCGGCGGCGGTGGTCCCCCGGCCGCGGTGTCAAGTGCTCTACCAGTGAGGTGGAAACGATTGGCCACGGCCGGTCCGGCCAGGAGGATCAGCGAGCGTCATCCCGTCAGTCCGCCGAAGGGAAACACCTCATGCGTGCCCTGGTCAAAGCCGTTCCCGTCGCCGTCGCGGCGGCCGCTCTCGTTCTCAATGTGAGCCCTCCGCAGTCCAGTCTCCAGTCGGCCGCGAGTAGTGGTCAGCAGGCCGCGGCCGCGGCGCCCGCCGTACCGCTGGTCCGGGCCACGCCGACGAAGGTGATGCCGATCGGCGACTCGAACACGGGCGGCGCCGATGCCGCCGCGGGTGGTTACCGCACCGACTTGTGGCAGTTGCTCCGGGCCGACGGCCGCCCGGTCGATTTCGTCGGGTCGCTCCGGGCCGGTTCGGCCGCGCTCGGCGATCACGATCACGAAGGCCACGGCGGCTGGACCATTCAGGGCATCCACGACAGCGTGGCCGGCTGGCTGCAGACCTACCAGCCCGACGTGGTGACCCTGCAGATCGGCACCAACGACATGTACGACGACACCGGCGCGGGCCTCGCGCCGGGCCGGCTGTCCGCGCTGCTGGATCGGATCACCCAGACCGCGCCGAACGCGCGGGTGTTCGTGACGAGCATTCCGCCGACCCGGATCGAGGCCGACCAGCGCCGTACCCAGGCCTTCAACGCCGCGATTCCGGGCATCGTCGCCGCGAAGGTTGCCGCAGGCAAGCAAATCGGCTACGTCGACACCGGCACGGCCTACGTGGCGCCGTTCGACCTGATGGACAACGTGCATCCGTACTACGGCGCGGCCTCCCGGGCGGCGGTCAAGTGGTACGCCGCGCTGACCGATCAGACCGTGAGCCGCTACGAGGCCGAGCAGACCGCCAACGCCGCGATCACGCACGCCGTCCGCACGACGATCACCTCCGCCTCGGGCAACGGCAAGGTCGGCTACATCGACTTCGACGACAGCGCGGTGGTCTTCACCGTCCAGGTAGGGGCTGCAGGCAACTATCGGGTCCGCGCGCGCGGCGCCAACGGCATGGGCACCACCTGCAGCCACCGGATCGCCGCGAACAACGGCCCGCAGCAGCCGGTCGTCTACCCCTCGTACTCGTGGGACCTCTTCCACGTGACCGCGGTCGACGTACCCCTGAACGCCGGGACCAATACGATCCGCTTCACCAAGGGCGACTGCTACACCGAACTGGACGCCATCGACCTCTCCCCCACCCCGACCGCCTGACGCCGTGTTCCCGGCCGGGCGCTCCGGCCGGGTCCAGGCCCGTTCGAGGGCGTGACGGGACCGGCGGGTTGTGGGTATTCTGCTCGCGTGAACAACGAACGCCTCCTGACTTTCGGGCAGTGGTGGACCGCCTAGGGCGGACCCACTGCGTTCACGCGCATTCAAAGGCCGCCTCGCCGAGGCGGCCTTTTTTTGTGCCCGCACCGGCGGTGGTGACCACAACCCACTGAACGGAAGGCACTCTGATGGTCTCGGTATCCGGCATCACCCCATCCGGACGGCTCACGCTCGGCAACCACCTCGGCGCGCTGCGGCGGTTCGGGGCCGACTCGGCCGGTGACGACTTCTACTTCGTCGCGGATCTGCACGCCATGACCACCAAACACGATCCACGCCGCCTCGCCCGGCTGACCCGGGAGGCGGCCACCTTGATGCTCGCGGCGGGCCTGCCACCGGGTTCGGTCTTCATCCAGTCGGCGGTACCGGCCCACGCCCAGTTGGCGTACCTGCTCGAGTGCACGTCGTACGTCGGGGAGTTGTCCCGGATGATCCAGTACAAGGAGAAGGGCAACGGCCGCCCGATGACCCGGGCCTCACTGTTCACCTATCCGTGTCTGATGGCGGCCGACATTCTGTTGTACGGCGCGGAGAAGGTGCCGGTCGGCGGGGACCAGGACCAGCACGTCGAACTGGCCCGGGACATCGCGATCCGGTTCAACCGAGAGTACGGCGAGACCTTCGTCGTACCGCAACTGGAGAAGGCGAAACAGGCCGCGCGGGTTCGCGATCTGGCGACGCCGACGGCCAAGATGGACAAGTCCGCGCCGGACGACGCCATCGGCACGATCCGGCTGCTCGACCCGCCGGACGTGATCCGCCGCCAGGTGATGCGGGCCGTCACGGACTCCGGGGACGAGGTGCGCCACGACTACGAGCAAAAGCCGGGCGTGACGAACCTGCTGGAGATCCTCGCGGCTTGTACGGACGGCGACGCGGTCGAGCTCGCGACGGCCTACTCGTCGTACGGCCAGTTGAAGACGGATGTCGCCGAGGCCGTGCTGGCGGTGATCGAACCCCTGCAGAAGCGGTACGCCGACCTCGCCACCGACCAGGCCGAGCTGGACTCGATCCTCGCGGCTGGCCGCGACCGCGCGATCGAGGCCGCCCAGCCTCGTCTGCGGGCCGCTCTGCACGCCATGGGCCTCAACGGTTGAAGGGAGCCGTGGCAGGATCGGGTTATGGAGCTGAGGGTCGCGACGTTCAACATCCGCAATTCGTCAGCTGATGACGGGAACGACTCGTGGCCCTTGCGGCGCGAGGCGACCGTCGCGGCGGTCGCTGCCCTCGACGCGGAGGTGGTCGGGTTGCAGGAGGTGCTGCCCGACCAGCTGGCCTACCTCCGCGAAGCGCTTCCGGCGTACGACGTGGTCGGGGCCGGGCGGGACGACGGGGATGCGACAGGTGAACATGCGTCCGTGCTCGTACGGCGAGACGCGTGGCGGATCGAATCGCACGAAACCCGCTGGCTGTCGCTCGAACCGGAACGGCCCGGGTCCGTCGGCTGGGACGCACACCTGACGCGGATCGCGACCCTGGCCCGGTTGCGCCGGCGTGAGAGCGGCCGGGCCGTCGGAATCGCCAACACGCACTACGACCACGCTGGGGAAACCGCCCGGATCGAGTCGTCGAGGTTGCTCGGCCGCTGGCTCGCGGCGGAACCCGGCTTGCCGTGGATCATCCTGGGCGATTTGAACGCCACGCCCGAGTCAGAACCCCTGCGGGCGTTGACGTCCGAGGGCTGGCGGCAGACCTTGCCGGCGGATGCGGGCGGCACCGAACACGCCTTCAGCGGCGCCGAGGACGGCGACCGGATCGACCACATCCTGATCGGCAAGGGACTGACGTGCCGCGGCGCGCGAATCGCCTGCGAACGATTCGAGGGACGTCTGCCGAGTGATCATTGGCCGGTTGTGGCCGATCTCGTTTTGACGTGAGCATGATCTGACTGTGATCATCACGTAACCTTATGCACGGTCGCGGGGGCGGCACGCGGAGGAGAGAGATGTGAAGGTCTTCAGGGTTCCACCTGACTGGCCCGCGCCACCACGCCGGAACTGGGAGCCGCCAAAGGGCTGGCAACCACATCCGAGCTGGCCACCGGCTCCACCGGGCTGGCACTTCTGGGTCGACGGTGACGGCGCTCCGGTCCGTGGTCCCATCGGCCTGTACGGCGGTCCAGAGCGCTCGAACAAGGTCGGCGCGGCGGTCACCGCCGGAATCACCCTGATCGCGGCCGGCTGGATCGTCGCCGTGATGAACACCGGCGACGGTAGTGACGCTCAGGCCATCACCGCCACCACGACGACCACCACCACCTCGACTCCGGCTCGCAGCCCGAAGGCGAAACCGGTCCGTAAGCCAGTCATCCCCAACGCGAAGCCGTCCAAGGCCAGCGCGAAGCCGGCACCACGGCGGACCCCGTCGAAGCCGGTGATCAAGCCGACCAAGTCCCCGGTCAGCCCGACCAGACCACGGCTCACACCCCGGCCGACGCCTACGCCGACCCCGACGCCGACCCGGGCCACCGTGCCGCCGACGCCACCGCCCACCACCGTGACCATCCGGAACATGGAGGACTGGCAGAAGTACTGCGCCCCGGGCAAGCCGTACGAGAAGTACTGCGGCGTCGGCGCCTGGAACACCACCACCCCGGACGGCCGGTAACCGCCTTTCCTGCAGTCATTCGTCAGGCGAAGGCTTCCTGGCGGAGGCGTTCGAGGGCGTCGAAGCGGCGGGTGCCGTCGCCGAGCACGGAGTCGGGCACGATCAGCTCGTCGATACCGGCTTCGGCATAACGGCCGACGGCGTCACGAACCTCTTCCGCGCTGCCCATCACCACGTGCGGCATCCGCGCTGACAGGCGCTCACGCTGCTCGGCGGCCTCGGTATCACCCGGCTCGATGATCGCGATCAGGGCCTGCGCGGACCGTCGTACGGTGGCGGGGTCGCGGCCGATGCGCTCGCAGTGGTCGCGGAAGACCTTGCCCTTGTGGGCGGCGAGTTCCGGCGTACCCCAATGGTTCCATTCGTCGGCGTAGCGGGCGACGATGCCGAGCGCGACCTGCTCGCCCGCGGCCCCGATCAACAGGGGCAGGTGCGCGGGCTTGGGCTGCATCGGCGCGTCGGACAACTGGTAGAACCGGCCCTGGAAATCGGCTCGCTCCTGGGTCAGCAGCGCGGTGAATACCTGGCACGCCTCGTCGAATCGCGCGAGCAGTTCCTTCACCGGCGGCAGGTCGATGCCGTACGCCGCGTGCTCGTTGACCTGCCAGCCCGCGCCGATGCCGAGCACGAACCGGCCAGCGCTCAGCTGGTCGATCGCCGCCGCCTGGTTCGCGACCACCGCGGGATGGCGATAGGTGTTGCCCGCCACCAGGGAGCCGATCCGGACCCGCTCGGTACGGACGGCGAGCGCGGACAGTACGGCGAAGCACTCCAGGATCGAGCCGGACCGCTGCTCGTTGTTGTCCATGAAGTGGTCGGCGAACCAGACGCCGTGCCAGCCCGTGCGCTCCGCATACTCCGCGCCTTCGAGAATGCCGTTCCAGTCCCGGGACAACGCCGGCCACAACGAGAAGTCCATCCGCCGAACCTATCCCGGGAATCAGTAGCGGAGGAAGAAGACCGCGGCGCAGAGCAGCACGTAGGCCACGACGATGACGGCACCAGGCGCCGGCCGGATCTGAGCGGAGGCCGGTCGAGCCTGGCGACGGATGGTCTCGGCCACCGAGGCGACGTACTCGGGAGTGGTTCGTTTGTCGTCGAATCCGCCCACCACGTGGAGGTCGTGCTCGGTTTCGAAGGTGATCTGCCTGCCCGCGACGTCGATCGCGCGGAGGTCCTGCCACGGCACACGGTGGATCTGGTTCGTCGACCGGATCGCCAGCACGTCCGCCTCGAACGTCAACCGCTGCAGGAGTTGCAGGCACGCGAAGTTGATGCCACTGCCGCCTGCGGCCACGACCAGCAAAGCGGTCTGCCAGGCGCCGGGATCGAACCAGAGCACCGGTGGCGCGATCAGGAAAGGTGCCACGAGCAACAATCGCGACCACCACGGCGCCGGCTCGAGCGGCACCTGCCACGGTAGCGCCGGGACTTCGCCCGCGGGTTGGGCAACCTCGACGACCTCGCTGTCTTCGTACTGCTCGTCGCCGGCGGACAGGTCTTCGTCGGCGGACAGGCCATCGAACTCCTCCCGGCCGCGCGCGAAGGGCAGAACGTCGAGCGGGTTGGTCCTGGGCGCACGGAAGGGGCGGGACGCGCGCATCACGGTGTCACCGAGAACGAGAGTGACCCAGGCCCCGTCGGTCAGATCGCCTACCAGCAAGGCGTTTCCTTGGTACTTGCGCAGGTCCGTCTCCCATTGCCGCCGGACCGAGGCCGGTGCGAACTCGGTTACGTCCTTCTCCAGGACGTCGTACGCCGCGTCGAGTTCCCCGGCCTGATCCGGGTCGTCCGGCAACGCGCCGACAAAGCCGAGCACGTTCTCGAACTTGAGGTCATCCGCCGCGAACACCCCCAACCGCATCCCCGCAGCCGGCGCGATCCGAACCGGCAGCCCGGTCGTCGTCACCGGCCGCGTAGGCCGATTGCGCCGCCGTTGCAGATCTCTGCCCGCCAGCAGTACACCGAGCAGCAGGGCACTCCCGGAGACGGTGTACCACCAGGTGTTGTCCGCCGGTTCGGCCACCATGCCGAACCAGTCCGGATCCTCGGCGTCCTGCAAGCGCATCGCCGCCATGCCGGCAACGGCCACCACGATCGCGACCGCCAGTGCGGCGAGCGGCCAGGTGAAGCCCGTCCGTTCGGCCGGGGGCAGAACTACCGGGCGGCGGGCGAGATCGCGGGTCCGGGCCAGCTGGCGGTTCCGGCTGATGGCGAACCAGGCCAGCAACAGCAGGCAGAGCCCGCCGTACGTGCCCCAGGCGGCCACGGCCTCGGGGGTGTCATCGAACGCGACCTCAAGGGCCGCGAAGGCGATCCCGAAGCAGGCCGCCAGCCGCGGCATCCACCACCACAACACGAGGGAAGCGAGGCATATGACAAGGCTCAACGCGAAGCTGACGTCGGGTCCGCAGCTGCTCGGGTCCTGCTCCGAACACGGCACTTCGTCCCCGAAGGCCAAAGAGACCGCCACGGCGGCGGCCCAGAGCGCGGGCAGCAGGTAACGGTAGATCCAGCTCGGCACGACCACCGCCAGCCAGCGGCGCGCGACCTCAGCATCCAGCGTGTTCGCCATGCCCGACCTTAACGGCCCACCCGGCCGACCCCGCCCAACTTTCCGCGAAGGCGGGTTACTCGGCGGCTAGGGCGCGGGAGCGGTTGCGGGCGGCTTCGATCGCGGAGAGGAACGCGGCGCGGACCTTGTGGTCCTCCAGTTCACGGACGGCGGCGGCCGTCGTACCACCGGGTGAGGTGACGCGCTCGCGCAGCACGGTCGGGTGCTCGCCGGTCTCGCGCAGCAGCTTGGCCGAACCGACCACCGTCTGGACCACCAGTTCGGTCGCCGTCGAGCGCGGCAGGCCCATGTGCACGCCGGCCTCGATCATCGCCTCGACCACAAAAAAGATGTATGCCGGGCCGGAGCCGGACACCGCGGTGACGGCGTCCTGCTGCTTCTCGGGCACCCGGACGACCTTGCCGGTGGCGGCGAGCAGGCCCTCGGCGAGCACGAGGTGGCTCTCGTCGCAGTGCGCGCCCCGGGAGATCGCGGCCATGCCCTCGTCGACCAGGGCCGGCGTGTTCGGCATCACCCTGACGACGGCGACGCCTTCGGGCAGGCGGGACTCGATGAACCCGGTGGTGATACCCGCCGCCAGCGACACCACGGTCTGCTCCGGGCGAACCATCGGCGCGATCTCGGCCAGCAGTTCGGGCATGTCCTGCGGCTTGACCACCAGTAGCAGCGTCTCGGCCTTCGCGGCGGCCTCGGAGTTCGTCACCACGTCCACGCCGTACCGCTCGCGCAGCTCGTCGGCGCGTTCCTCCCGGCGCTCGGTGATCAGCAATTCCTCCGGCCGGCGCCCGGCCCGCAGCAGCCCGGAGAGCAGCGTCTCCCCCATCACACCCGCACCGAGAATCGCGACCTGGCCTGTTCCTGTCATATGGGCAGCCTAGTGGTCGAATTTGATCGAGAAGGGGGTTTGGCCACGGGGTGGACCGCGAGGGTTTGGGCTGTCAGACAGACCCCGCCATGGAAGGACCTCCCTATGAGCACGCTTCTCGGCACCACTCGACGCGTCCTGACGGCCGTTGCCGCCACCGCGATGCTGACGCTGACCGGTGCCGGCATCGCCGCCGCGGCTCCGGCCGTCGACGAAGGCCCGGCCAAGTCGGTCGCCACCTCGGCCGGAACGCTCATCGCAGCCGCTCCGCCCGCCTGCAACGTCCGGATCGCCGTTTGGTACGGCGAGACCTGCTTCCAGGCCAACGGCGACGAGCAGTGGATTCGCGACCTCGACCCGAACGGCTGGCAGGCCTGGGTGCACGTGCAGACCAACTACGGCAAGAACCGCTACTGCGGCGCCCTGCCGGCCGCGGACGGCTGGGGCAAGTGCTCGTACGACCACGACGAGACCAAGTGCGTCCGCTTCCGGATGTACGAGGAGAAGGCCGGCGAAGAGCGGAACTTCACCAGCTGGACCGCGTGGCACAAGGTTTCGACCGGCGCCCTCTGCTGAACCAGCGGATCAGGTCGCGGCCGTCGGGAGTGACTCCCGGCGGCTTCGGCCGTTCCGGACCAAACTCGCCTTGGCGGTCACCATCGCCAGGGCCTTCCGCGCTCCGGTGGCCTCCGGCGTGTGCAGCGCCTCGAACAAGGTGAGGGCCTGCTGCCAGCACCGTTCCGCCTCGGCGAACGAGCCTTCCTGAGCCCAGAGCCCGCCCAGCCCGGCATGCGCCCGGGCCAACTCGAAACGATCGTCGAGAGCCTTCGCCTCTTCCAGTGCGACCTCGAACTGTTCCAGGGCCAGATCCGGCTGGCCCGTTTGCTGGTAGGCCCGGCCGAGGTCGTTGCGGATCTCGATCGTGAGCGGCCGGTTGCCGATGTCGTCGCACAACTCCAGCGCCTCGCGATGACAGCGCACGGCCCAACCGCCCCGGCCTTCCGCCCGGTGCAACCGGCCAAGGCCGCTCAACGCGTCGCTTTGCCCGGCGGGATACCCGAGCCGCCGGGACAACGCGAGCGACTGCTCGAAGTGGATCCGGGCCTCCGGCAACCGCCCGAGCGCTTCGTATCCCACCCCCGCGTTCGCCAACGCGTAGGCCTCTTCGAAGGTGCCGTCATCACCCAGCCCACGGGTGATCTCCAGGCTCTGCAGGAAATACGCCAGCGCTTCGTCGTACCGGCCGAGCCGAAGCGAACTCCAGCCGAGCCCGGCGAGCGTCGTGCTCATCCGCGGTTTGTTGTCGATGGCGACGAAGATGGCGAGCGCCTCGCGATGGCTGTCGACCGCGTCCTGGTAGCGGCCGAGCCGGAAGTGGCCGAGGGCAACGTTCGACAAGCCGCTGCCGACACCCTTTTGATTGCCGACGGCCCGGGCGAGTTCGAGCGCGCGCAGATAGGCGGCCCGGCCGTCGGCGTAAGACCCCAGCCGCCAGTAGACACAGCCCAGCACGTTGTACGCGCGACTGCGGGTGTCGTCGTCGAGGGCGCAGCGCACGGCCTCTTGATGCAGCGTCTCGGCCTCGCAGAAGTATCCGGCGGTGTCGAGGTAGTAGTGCAGCATCATCGACATGTCCGTCACGTACGACGGGCGGCCGGATTCCGCCGCGCACAAGGCGGTCGCGACCAGGTTCAGCCGTTCGCGGTCGAGCCAGGTCCGGGCCGCGGCCGGATCCGTCGCCCGGGGAAGCTCACCCATGCCGACGGCATCACCCCAGCGCAGCCAATCGTGCGGCGCGTAGCTGGTAACCGCTGAGGCCACAGCCGATCGGTAGTACGCGAAGAGCCCATCGAGGGCCCCGCGTCGTACCGCTGGAGCCTCCTCGTCCTGGGCCCGGTCCGAGGCCAGCACGCGGATCAAGTCATGCAGGTCGTACCGGCCGTGCCCTCGGTCCTGAACCAGGCTCGCGCGCACAAGGTCCGCCAGGAGCGGTGAGGCCTCGTCCGGTTCGAGCCCGGCAAGAGCGGCCGCCGCCCCTTCGTCGAAGTCGCGGCCCGGGTGGACCGACAGCAAGCGCAACAACCGTTGCGCGTCCGGCCCGAGCGCCTCGTACGACGAGGAGAGCGCGAGCGCCACGCCATCGTCGAGGCGCAACCGGGACCGGTGTTCCACCAGCCGCTCGAGGTGGTCCCGCAACGACCACCCGGGCGATGCCTTGATCCGGCTGGCCAGTACGGCGAGGGCCAGCGGTAGATGCCCGGCCAATTCGGCGATTCGCCGCGCGGTCGCCGGGTCGGCGTCCACCACGGCCGAGCCCGCCGTACGGCGAAGCAGGTCGAGCGACTCGGGCAGCGCGAAGACGCCGAGTCGAAGCCGCCGGGCATCGGGTAGACCGGCGAGATGGCGACGGCTGGTCACAATCGTGAAGCTGTTCGACCCGGGCGACAGCAACGGCTCGACCTGCTGCTCGGAGGCCGCGTTGTCGAGCAGGATCACCGCCTGCTTGTCCGCGAGCAACCGGCGGAAGAGGGCCGACCGGCCACAGAGGTCGAGACCGTGGATGCGGCTGCCGGAGACCCCGAGGCGGCGAAGAAACCCATCCAGTACCGCGGCCGGATCAGCCGGCAGACGGTCCGGATCATGGCCGCGCAGGTTCACCGCGAACTGGAGTTCGCCGCCTTGCCCGCGTTCGATCAGCTGGTGCGCGAGATGGGTGGCCAGGGTGGTCTTGCCGACGCCCGGCATTCCTTCCACCAGCAGCAGGCCTCGCGTCGTACTGCTCTCGAGGGCGGCGGCCAGTTCGGCGGCGCGGCCGGTGAAGGCGCCCGGGTCCTCGGGCAGAACGTCGACGCTGACCACGGCGGCATCCGCCGCGAGGCCGCTCACCACCTGGTGGGCCTGGCGCCACTCGGCCGCCCGGGTCTCGTCGTCGAGCAGAACGCGGGCGATGTCGACGACCAGCTCGACGTCGAGCCGGCAGCGGCCCGGGCTGAGGCAGCGGTAGACGGTGTTGTACGCCGGGATCTCGGCCACGTTCCGCTCCTGACGCGAACGCACCACGCGGCGATGGATCTCCCGGTACGACACCCCCGACCAGGCCTGCAGTGCGCGCAGACACGCGCTGAGTTCCTCGACCGTCCGGGCTCCTATCGGGCCCGGCGCCCCCTCCGCGACCAGCTTCACGTGGACCTCCCCAGTTCCGAAGGGAGTCTAACCGTTTGTCACAGTCCGGTTACAGAAACGGAGTGTCGGCTCGTGTCCGGCTGGTCCGCCACGGCAGCCGGCCGGCACCGTGGGGGCGGGGCCGGCCGGGCTGCCACTGTGGGGGCAGTGGATCTGCGTGTTACCGGGTGTGCGGGTTGTCGCGGAACTCCGACTCGCACTTGAGGCGGTCGCCGAGGTCGACGCAGACCTGAATACCCGCGCGCATGATGTCGCCGCTGGTGTTCAGCTCACGGCCGCTGTAGGGGCCCCACGGCTCGCTCTCACACGTGCCGTCGTCCTCGTGCCACGCGCCGTTGGCGTAGGCGCCGCTGCGCAGCTGGGCGCGGGCTCGCGCGATCACGCGGAAGCCGTCGCCGGGGCAGGTGTCGTTGATGACCCATTTGTTGTACGTGACCGAGCGCGCGGCGGTGAAGTTGAGGTCCGCGTAGGACGAACCGCCCGAGTCACCACCCGACGGGTAGGTGTGGACCTTCACGTAGATGTGGCCGTCCTCGGCCACCGCGGGGGTGATACCGAGCGTCAGCAGGGCGGCCGAGGTGGCCGCGATGCCGAGCGTCCTGAGGGACATGCGCATGACAAAACTCCTTCTCACTGAGCGGTCCTGTCCAGTCACGAACAGTTGCCCGAACGCTCGCACCTGCACCGCCCAGCTGTCCCCGTTCCCGATCAAATCCGGTCAGCCGACGGCAGCTGGCATTCATCGGCGCCAAGAAATGGGTGGTCAGCCGTCCTCGGCGGCGGGCTCGCCGGCCATTTGGCAGGCGCCGTTCTGCAAGCGCCGGATCAGCCGACGGCGCTGAGAGGGCGGATTCCGACGAATGAACGCATGGAAAAGGTTAGGCGGAGAGCGCGGCCAGGTGGGTGGCTACGGTGTCGGCCTCGGGGGTTTGCAGGCGGTCGAAGAGGACCAGGGCGAGGCGGAGTTCGGCCTGGGCGGCGGTGTGATCGCCGAGCCGGACCAGCGCGCGGGCCGAGCCGAGATGACTCCGGGCCCGTTCGTACGGATCACCGAGTTCCGCCGCGATCGCCAACGCCTCGCGGTGCTGGTCGAACCCGGCCTCAGGCGATCCGGCCAGGCTGTACACGGTGCCGGACTCGTTCAGCGCTAGGGCCTCGGCATCGCGGTTGCCCGCCTCGCGGGCGATCGCCAGCGCGAGGTCGAGCCGGGCTCGCGCGGGTTCGGTCGCACCGAGAGCGCCCAGGGCCCGGCCGAGCGTGGTCAGGGCATAACCCTCGCCGATACGGTTGCCGACCTCGCGGGCGACGGCCACCGCCTCCTCGGCGTCCGCGCGGGCCTGGTCGAGCCTTCCCAGGCTGAGATTGACCAGAGCCCGGCTGTTCAGCGCGCGGCCTTCGGTTACCCGGTCGCCGGTTTCGCGCAGCATCGCCAGGCAATCCTGCGCCCGGTCGTACGCCTCGTCGTACCGGCCGAGCCGTTCGGTCAGGTGGACCACGTTGTGCAACGCGTGGGCCGTCGCCACCCGGGAGCCGATCGAGGTGGCGATCTCGATGGCCTGGTAGTAGTTCGCGAGGGCCTCGCCGTACGAGCCCACGCGTTCGAGCACCAGGCCGAGGTTGATCAGGGCCCGGATCCGCTCGCGGTGATCGCCGTCGGCGGTCGCGATCGCGAGCGCCTCGGCGTACACCTCGCGGGCCTCGCCGAACTTGCCCAGGCGCCAGTAGACGACCCCGAGGCTGCTGAGGGCCTTGCCCCGCGAAGCGCGCGGCGCGACCTGGGCCGCCCGCGTGTGCAGGACCTCGCCATCCGCGTAATGCCCGGCGTCGTCGAGGTACCGATAGAGGATCGAGGACAGGTCGACGGCATGCCCGGGTAACCCCTGGTCGGCGGCCCGCAGACCACAGGCAACGAGGTTGACCCGTTCCGCCTCCAGCCAAGCCAGTGCCTCGTCCCGGTCGGCCGGTGCCACCAGCGGTACGGCGGATGGCGCCACCCGCGGACGCCAGTCCGTCTCGTGCGGCGCGTATACCGACATCGCTACGGCCGCCATCGCCCGGTAGTGGTCCATCAACCGGGCGAAGGCCGCGCGCCGCGAACTCGCCGGGTCCTCGTCACTGCCACATCGCGCGGCGTACACCCGGACCAGGTCGTGCATCTCGAACCGCCCGGGCGCGCGTTGTTGCAGCAGGCTCCCGAGCAGCAGATCCCCCAGCAGGCTTGACGTTTCAGCCTCGTCGCCGCCCGCGAGAACGGCCGCCGCGGCAGTGTCGAAATCCGCGCCCGGGTGCAAAGCCAGCATGCGCAGCAAGGTCCGATGCGCCGGCGACAAGCTCGCGTACGACTGGGCCAAGGCGATCTCCACGGCATCGTCGAGGCACAACGTCTGGCCGCGTTCGACAAGCCGCTCGAGGTGATCGGTGAGACTCCAGTCCGGCCGGGCCTCGATCCGCCCGGCGACCAGGGCCAGCGCGAGTGGCAACTGCCCGACCTGTACGGCGATCCGCCCGGCCGTGTCGGGATCCGCGTGGATCCGCGCGGGCGTGACCGATTTCGCCAGCAGCTCGGCGGATTCGGCCGGCGTGAACGGGCCGAGCTGCAGCCGTTCCGCGCCGGGCAGCTCGAGGCGCCGCCGGCTGGTGACCAGCACCAGGCTGCCGGGTACGCCGGGCAGCAGGGGCATCACCTGATCGGCCGAGGCGGCGTTGTCCAGCAGCAGCACGGACTTCTTGCCGGTGAGCAGTTCGCCCAGTTTCGCCGTACGGGCCGCGCAGTTCGTACCCGGCAGGCGGTTCGTCCGCACCCCGAGCAGGCGCAGGAACGCGTCCAGCACGGCACCGGGATCGGCCGGTTCGCGTGGGTCGTAGCCGCGGAGGTTCACCGCGAGGACCTGCTGCACGCCGCCCAGTTGGTGCGCCGCGTGCACGATCAGCCGGGTCTTGCCGACTCCGGCCATACCGTCGACCGCGATCACCACGGGTTCCGACCGCCCGAACGCGGACCGCCGCAGCCGCCCGAGCGCCTCGGCCCGGCCGGTGAAGACCTCGAGGTCATCCGGCAGGTGGTCCGTCACGTTCACCACCGCCGCGTCGGAGGCGGCGCCCGTGACGAGCTGGTAGGCCTGCCGCCATGCGAGCACGGCCTGCTCGTCGGACTCCCCCGGCTCTTCCGCCAGCAGCGCCCGTACGACGTCGACGACCAGCTCGACGTCGAGGCGGCTCCGCCCCGGCTGCAGACAGCGATAGACCGTGTCGTACGCCGGGATCTCCGCGACGCCACGCGCCGTCCGGCTCTTGACTATGCGGCGATGCAGCTCGCGGTACGACAGGTCGGACCAGGCCCGCAGTTCGCGCAGGCGTGATCCGAACGCGGCCATGCTGTCAACGCCGTCAGGCCGCGGCGGTACGGTTCCGGACATTCGCGTGCGCCTCCCGTGGTTCCCCCCGAACCAGCTCGCCGGGCGAGGCTAACCGGTCCAGACGCAGAACGCGACGGTTCACTCACCGAACGTCGGCGAATCCTGGGTAAATATTTACTTCTTGCTGATCAGCGAGCGCAGGAAGAACTGGAGATTGGCCGGGCGCTCCGCGAGGCGGCGAACCAGGTAGCCGTACCAGTCCTCGCCGTACGGCACGTAGACGCGCACGGTGTGACCCTCGCTCGCCAGGCGGCGCTGCTCCTCCGGGCGAATACCGAAGAGCATCTGGAACTCGAAGGTGTCCTTGTGCCGGCCGGCGCGATCCGCCAGCGAACCGGCGATCCGGATCAGCCGCGGGTCGTGCGAGGCCACCATCGGGTAGCCGGCGCCGTTCATCAGGATGCGCAGGCAGCGCACGTACGACTTGTCGACCTCGGCCTTGTTCTGGAAGGCGACCGACTCGGGCTCCTTGTAGGCACCCTTGCAGAGACGGACTCGCGAACCGGCGTGAGCCAGATCACGGCAGTCGGCCTCGGTCCGGCGCAGGTAGGCCTGCAGCACCGCCCCCGTCTCGGGGAAGTCCTGCCGCAGCTCCCGCAGGATCTCCAGCGTCGAGTCGGTGGTGGTGTGGTCTTCCATGTCGAGCGTCACGGTGGTCCCGGCGTTGCGGGCCGCGTGGCAGATCGTGCGCGCGTTCTCCAGCGCGATCTTCTCGCCATCACCCGGCAGCGCCTGGCCGACCGCGGAAAGCTTGACCGAAACCTCGGCCTGCTGGGTCAAGCCGGCCTCGGACAACTGGCGCAGCAGCTCCAGGTAAGCGTCGGTGGTCGCCGTCGCGTCCGCGAGCTCGGTGACGTCCTCACCGAGGTGGTCCAGCGTGACGAACAAGCCGTCGCTGACCAGCTTCTCGGTCGACAGCACGGCCTGGTCGGCGCGTTCACCGGCGACGAACCGGGCCACGATGCCGGACGAAACCGGCAGTGACGAAACGGCCTTCTTGATCTTCGGGCTGCGAGACACACCCAGCAGGACCTGGCGAAGCACGACGTTCCTCCTTCATGGCACCCGGCCCCGTATGCCAGGGGTGTTAGCAGGTTACGCGGATGATGCCCCGTCCACTAAATCGGACCACTGCCACGCGTGGTATACCCCCGCTCACCCTCCGCACACTCAAGGGAAAACCCGCATTTCCCAGCTCTTCACTCCCCAGTACCCCACCCCGTCGGCCCCACTCCGGCGAGCGGTCACGCCCAACCCCCAGCCAGGTGGCCGCCTTCAACCACCCCTTCTTCGCTGCCGTGTCCTTCCGCGAGCCATGCACGGCTCTGGCGTGCGACCCGTTCCGGGCTGAAGTTGGAGTGATGGCCGGGGTCGCTGTAGTTCGTTTTGGGGCCGTCCGGCGAGTGGTCGGGTCGTGCTCAGGGGCTTGCGCGCGTGGTCGCGTGTGCGCACCTTAGCCGGGCTGGTCTAGTGCCGATGGCAGGGTCGTCTTGGTGAGTCCACTCGACATTTTCCGGACCGCAAAACGTCCGGTGGACTCACCAAGCACTTCCATCAACCGCATGGTTCGGGCGGCGTTGTGCATCACAGCCAAAGGGGGGCACCTCCCGCTGACGGCAGTTCATCGTGTCCTAGCAGGTGTTATCGGCCCCTGCGCGGACACGAGTGCGGGTGCCCGGCTCCCACAACATGTCCGCAGACGCGTACACCAGCACCCGGCTTTCGGCAGCCGAGGCCGAGTCGCACGCCCCGCCCATCCACTTTCGGACTAGTGGACACCTTCAACCACCCGCGAGTGGTCGCCCCGAAGGTCTGGGCAACTGGCCGCCTATTCCGACCGTCGGCGGTCGGAATCGGGGGTGGACCTGTCAGATCTCGCACGTCTACCCCCTATTCCGACGGTCGACCCTCGGAATTCGGTCGACGCCCACAGGCGCAGCGCCGGGTGGCGGCCCAGAGGTTCGCAGGCGTGACGGATGGCGGTTAGCGATGGCGGTTAGCGATGGCGGCTAGGGGGTGCGGCTAGGGGGTGCGGCGGCGGAGGGTGGCGGCGGCGAAGGCCAGGGCGGCGAGGATGAAGGCCAGGACTACGAGGGCATCCGTGCCGGCGCCTTGGCCGAACCCGCGGCCGATCGCGACTCCGCCGACGGCGTCCACGGCGTACGAAAGCGGGAGCACGTCCGAGACGGCTTGCAGTACGGCGGGCAGGTGGTCGCGTGGTACGAGCAACCCGCACAACAGGAGTTGCGGGATCATCACCGCGGGCATCATCTGAACCGCCTGGAACTCGGTCGAGGCGAAGGCGCTCGCGAGCAGCCCGAGCGCCGTACCGAGCACACCGTCGAGAACCGCGACCACGCCGAGCTGCCAGGCCTGGCCGCGGATGTCCAGATCCAAGGCATACAAGGCGATCGAGACCACGACGGCCGCTTGCACCACCGCGATCAACGCGAAGGCCAGCGCGTAACCAAGCAGGAAATCGAGCTTGCCCATCGGCAGGGTGAACAACCTCGACAAGGTGCCGCTCGAGCGTTCGCGCAAGGTGGCAACCGAGGTGACGATGAACATGATGATCGAAGGGAAGACCGCCAGCAGCGCACCACCAACGCGGTCGAAAGTCTCGGGCGTCTCAGCGAACATCCACCACATCAACGTGACCAGCAGCGCGGGCATCACCACCAGCATCGCCACGGTTCGGTGGTCCCGCCGCAACTGGGCGAGCACCCGGGCGGCGATCGCAAACGTCACGCGCGGGTTCATCGGATTCCCTCCCGCTGCTCGATCAAAGCGAGGAAGGCGGTTTCGATATCGCTGGTTTTCGCCTTGTCCAGCAGGGATTGCGGCGTTCCGTCGGCCAGCAGTTCACCTTCACGCATCAGCATCAACCGGTCGCACCGTACGGCCTCGTCCATCACGTGACTCGACACCAGCAAGGTCGAACCACCTTCGGCCAACCGGTGGAACAACGCCCACAGATCGCGCCGTAGTACGGGATCGAGGCCGACCGTCGGTTCATCCAGTACGAGCAGTTCGGGCTTGCCGAGCAGTGCCGCGGCCAGCGAGGCGCGGGAACGTTGACCACCGGAAAGCCTGTCCACCAAGGCATTCGCGTGATCCGTCAGCGCGACGGCCTCGATCACCCGCTCGACGTCAGCGCCGTCGGCACCGAGCACCGCCGCGAAGAAGCGGAGATTCTCCGTCACGGTCAGATCGCCGTACACGCTGGGTTCCTGAGTGACGTAGCCGATTCGGCCGCGGAGCTTCCGATCACCCGCGGGCAGGCCGAGCACCTCGACCGTGCCGGTGACCTTCGCCTGCAGACCGACGATCGCGCGGATCATCGTGGTCTTACCGCAGCCCGACGGCCCGAGCAGGCCCGTCACCGATCCGGCCGCGAGATCGAAGTCGATGCCGTGCAGCACCTCGCGATCGCCGCGTACGACGGTCACGCCACGGCCGGTCACCGCGTTATTCACCATGTGATGAATTTAGACCTCGGCCCGACACCTTGGCAACCACTGGCGGCTGCCGAAAAAGCTCAGCGGGTGAGGTAGCCCTGGAGGGTCGGGGCGATGCGGGTGATGACCTCGTCGGGGGTGGCCGAGGCGAGCGGCTCCAGCTCGATCACGTAGCGGGCCAGCGCGAGACCCATCAGCTGGCTCGCTACCAGGGCCACTCGCTGCGTCGCGTCGGGCGTACCGAGGACGGCCGCGACCGGGGTGAAGATCATCCGGGTGATGCCCTCGCGCACCATCTTCGCCACCTCCTCACTGGTGACCGCGCCGCGCAGCATCGCCTTCATCCGGGCCTGCCCGGCGTCGGTCTCCCAAACGCTCAGGAAGGTGGTGACGATGCGCGCGCCGAGTTCGTCCAGCGGCCCCCGCATCAGCTCGGTTGCGATCACCCGCGGGTCGATCGGCAGTTCCAGCGCGGCGATGAAGAGGTCTTCCTTGCCGTCGAAATAGTGATGCACCAAGGCCGCGTCCACCCCGGCGTCACGGGCCACCCCGCGGATCGACGTACGGTCGAATCCCTTGCTAGCAAAGGATTCCCGGGCCGCGGCGACGATCTCGCCGCGGGTATCCGGACCACCGGGACGACGGCCGGCCATCAGGTCTCGAGCTCGGAGACCTCGCCGTCGGAGGTGACCGAGTACGACGCGGTACGGCGGCCATCGACCGCGACGGGTCCACGGGTGAAGTGCTTGCGGGTGAACTCCAGCGACTCGACCAGATCCACCTCGCGCTCGGACCGGCTGGCCGAACGGCGGGTGTTGATCTCGATCACGATGTGGCCGCGGAAGTCCCGATTGGCCAGCATGGCGAGCAGATCGCCCGCGCGCTGGGTGCCGCGGCCCGGAACCAGGTGCTCGTCCTTGGCCGAACCGGTGCCGTCGGTCAGGTGGATGTGCGTCAGCGTCTCGCCCATCCGGTGCGCCAGCTCGACGCAGTCCTGCTCGGCGGTCGAGGAGTGCGACAGGTCCAGCGTGGTGTGCGCGTACGAGTGCTCGGTCGGGTCCCAGCTCGGCGCATACGCCTGCAGGCCCTTGCCCGGTGCTCGCCAGGGGTACATGTTCTCGACCGCGAAGGCCACGCCGGTTTCGGCTTCGAGCCGGGCCACGCCTTCGACGAATCCCTTCGCGTATTCGCGTTGCCAGCGAAAGGGCGGATGTACGACGACAACGTCCGCGCCGAGCTCGGTCGCGGCCTCGGCACTTCGTTCGAGCTTGCCCCACGGATCGGTTCCCCAGACCCGCTGGGTGATCAGTAGACAGGGCGCGTGGATCGCCAGCACCGGCAGCTGGTGGTAGTCGACCAGCCGCTTCAGCGCGTCGACCTGGGTGCTCAACGGGTCGATGCCGACCATCACCTCGACCCCGTCGTACCCGAGCCGGGCCGCCAGCTCGAAGCCACTGGCGGTCGACTCGGGATACACCGAGGCGGTGGACAGGCCGATCTTCGGCCCGCGATTTCTCGTGCTCACAGCTCTACTCTCTTTACAACTGGTCCAGGCGTGCCAGGATCACGCCTTCGCGCAGGGCCCAAGGGCAGACCTCGAGCTCCGGTATGTCGAACAGGTCCATCACCGCGTCCGCGACCAGTGCGCCGGCGATGAGCTGATGGGACCGGCCCGGCGAGACGCCGGGCAGATCGGCACGCTCCTCGGCGGTCATCTCGATCAGCTTGGGCAACCATTCGATCAGGTCGGCCCGGGCCAGCGTGCGCGGCACATACGGCCCGTCCGCCGACGGCGCGGCGCCACAAACCCGCGCGAGCGAGCGGAACGTCTTGCTGGTCGCCACGGACCGCTGCGGCCGCCCGGCCCGCAGTACGTCGCCGGCGACCGCCGCCATCTCGATGCGGATCCGCTTGCGCAGCGCCTTGATCTCGTCCTTGTCCGGCTGACTGGTCGAGAACGACTCGCGGGTCAGCCGGCCCGCACCGAGCGGGACGGACACCGCCACGGTCGGGGACTCGTCTGACCCGGCAGCGATCTCGAGGGACCCGCCACCGATGTCGAACACCGCCAGCCGGCCCGAGGACCAGCCGAACCAGCGCCGTACGGCCAGGAAGGTCAGCCGGGCCTCGTCCGTACCGGTGAGCACGACCAGGCGGACGCCGGTCTCGGCCCGGACCCGCTCGAGCACCTCTTCGCCGTTCGGCGCCTCGCGAATCGCCGAGGTGGCGAACGCGTAAACGGATTCGCAGCCCTTGTCCTCGGCCAGCTCCGCCGCTTCGGCCACGAACTCGACCAGGCCGTCGGCGCCGGCGGGCTCGATCAGCCCACGCGGGTCGAGATGCTCGGCCAGCCTCAGTTCGATCTTGTGGGAGTACGCCGGCAAGGGCGCGGCACCACGATGTGCGTCCACCACGAGAAGGTGGACGGTATTGGAACCCACGTCGAGTACGCCGAGCCGCATGCCCTCACGCTACTGGACTGGGCGAAGTGCTGGATCGGCGCTGCACCCGGTTCCGGCGGGTTTGCCCGTAGGCTTAACCGGTGCCTGAGGTTTCTCTCGATTTCCCCCGTGCCTTTGCCGAGTTCCCCGACCCCGCCGACGCCGACCAGATCTTCCGCGTCGACCTGACCTGGCTGACCTCGCGCTGGAGCTGCATCTTCGGCGGTGGTTGTCAGGGCATCTACGCCGGCCGCCCGAACGACGGCTGCTGCACGCTGGGCGCCCACTTCTCCGACGATGACGACGAAAAGCGCGTCAAGACGTGGGTCAAGCTGCTCGGCAAAGAGGACTGGCAGTTCCGCAAGGAGGGCAAAACCAACGGCTGGGTCGAGACCGACGACGACGGCGATCGCAAGACCCGCGTCTTCGACGGCGCGTGCATCTTCCTGAACCGCCCGGGCTTCGAAGGCGGCGCCGGTTGCGCGCTGCACGGCCTCGCGCTGAAGAAGGGCGTGCACTTCGTCGAGACCAAGCCCGACGTGTGCTGGCAACTGCCGATTCGCCGCACCTTCCGCGAGGTCGAGCGCCCGGACGGTACGACGTACACCGAGGTCGGCATCGGCGAGTACGACCGGCGCGGCTGGGGTGCCGGCGGCCACGATCTGGACTGGTACTGCACCGGTAACACCGAGGCTCACGTCGGCGTCGAGGCAGTGTTCGAGTCCAGCCGGGTCGAGCTGCAGACCCTGATGGGCGAGGGCGCCTACGCGATCCTCGAAGGCCTGTGCCGCAACTACCTGGCCACCGGCCGGCCCTTGCTGGAGCACCCGGCCACGACGGAAGTTATGACACCCTAATTCTGCGGGCGCCGCCGCTGGGGACCAGAATGGCGGCATGCGACTTGATCATCTCTCGTACGCCGCCGGCCCCGACGGTGTCCACGCCACGGTCGAGCGCCTGTCCGCCCTGCTCGGCGCCGAGTTCGTCGACGGCGGTATCCATCCACGCTTCGGCACGGTCAACTTCGTGCTGCCGCTGGAGAACGACCGCTACATCGAGGTGGTCGACGTACTGGACCATCCCGCCTCCGACAAGGCGCCGTTCGGCCAGGCCGTGCGCGCCCGCAAGGAGATGGGCGGCGGCTGGCTCGGCTGGGTCGTCTGCGTCCGCGACATGGCCCGGATGGAACAGCGCCTCGGCCGCGAAGCCGTGCCCGGCAACCGTCACCGCCCGGACGGCGTCAACATCACCTGGCGCCAGATCGGCGTCAAGGGCCTGATGGCCGACCCGCAGCTCCCGTTCTTCATCAAGTGGGACGACGAGACGCAGCACCCTTCCGTCGGCGGCAAGGACATTCGCCTCAACGCCCTGGAGATCGCCGGCGACCCCGTCCGCGTCACCGAGTGGATCGGCCACCCCGCCGACCACCTCCTCGACGACCTCGACGTCGCCTGGGTAGGCCCCAACGGCCAACCCGGCCTGGTCGCCGCCATCTTCCAAACCCCCACCGGCATCGTCCGCCTGTAGGTTCCGCTTGGCCCGGTCGACCGGGGGCTTGTCCTTCCGGTCGCCGCTTGGTGCAACCGCCTTGCCCGGTCGGGTTGGCCGGTCGGGTTGGCCGGTCGGGTTGGCCGGTCGGGTCGCCCGTTGGCGCGGGTCGACGGTTGGGCTGGTTGTGCCGTGCACCCGTCCCCCTGAGTCTTCGAATTGTCAGGTGAACCCGGGCCGCGTCAAGGGTCGAGATCGGCTGCGCCGACGCATGCGCGCCCTTGCCCCACCCCGGGTCCACCAAGTGCGGCGGGCTATCAGGGGGGACGGGTGAGGTATGCCCGATTGCGCCGAGTGATCCCGTGGCACGCCGACAGCCTGGTGATCCCCCTCGCGGGAGGCCCGACCATTCGAGTACGACGTCCAGGGGCTCCGCTACGGCGTCCCAAGTGGCGGGTACGGCGTCCCCGGGTGTCCGGTACGGCGTCCCCGGGTCTCCGGTACGGCGTCCCCGGGTCTCCGGTACGGCGTCCCCGGGTCTCCGGTACGGCGTCCCCGGGTCTCCGGTACGGCGTCCCCGGGTCTCCGGTACGGCGTCCCAAGTGGCGGGTACGGCGTCCCGGGCGTCCGGTACGGCGTCCCAAGTGGCGGGTACGGCGTCCCGGGTGGCGCGTGATTCCGCCGGAGGCCCGGCTCGGTGACTACCTGCCGCCAGCGGCAGGCGATCGGCCGAATTCCGGCGCTCTCGGGCGATCATTCCGGCAGCAGGCGCGGCTCCAGCCGTAGGCGCCACGTAGAGCGGCCCTGGCAGTGGCTGGCCACTCGCGTGGTGGGTTACCACCTGGGATTCCGGGGTGGTAACCCACCAGCGCAGTGGCTGGCCACTCTCAGGACTGCTGTGGATCGGTGTCGGTGACCTTCGACCGCAGGCTGGTCGGCGTGGTTTGGCCTCGCGAGAGCCGGGGTTCCGGGTGGGCTACCGGGTTTCGCGCGGCTACCGGGTTTTCGGGTGGCCGCTGCCGAGTTGTTTGACCGCTACCCGGTTGCAGAGCCTGTTGCGTTTTGGGTGTGGC
>NZ_JBHLTC010000028.1:0-225919 GCF_042434725.1 Kribbella deserti
CGTCACACCCTGCTCCTCACCCAATCGCCAACTGACTCACAACCAGCCTGGCGAAGAGGGGGTTGTGCAAAACCCTGCGACGGTCGGACGCGAAATACGGCGCGGTTGTGCAAAACCCCGCGACGGTCGGACGCGAAATGCCGTGGCGGGACCGCATTTTGCGTCCGACCGTGGCAGGGGTTTCCACAGGCCGGCCGAACTGGGGTGTCGGCAGCGCATGGGGTGGTGGTTAGAGGCGGGTGGTGGTTAGAGCGGGGGGATGAGGGTGCCTTCTTGGGGGTCGTAGCAGACCAGGTTGTGCTCGGTGGCGAGTTGGCCCATGTACGCGGCGACCTCGTCGGCCCGGTCGAAGTCGATGTTGACGGCGAGTACGTCGCCCACCGCGTCGTCCAGCAGTGGCGACGACCGCCAGGGACAGCCCGGCGCGTCCAGGTCGTCGGGATATCGCTGGGTGAGCGCCAGCACGTACGCGACGATGGGCTCGCTCGGGGGTGTTCGTCGTCCTCTTCGAGGAGTTCCATCATCTCGTCGTACCGGTCGTCGGCCTCTTCGTCGTCGGTCGGACGCTTGCCAACCCAAACCGCGATGTCGTAGCTCATGCCCAGATGCTGCCCGTTTCCGGCCCGCTTGCACAGGTTCACCCGGACCTCCCGCGAGTGGACGCGACCACTCGCGGCAGAAGACCACCAGTGGCCCGCATTTCGCGTCCGACCGTGGCGGCGTTTTCCACAGGGGACCACTTCGCGGTGGTGTGGGTTAGGCGCGGCGTTGGGTGGCCCAGTCGCGGAGGAGTTCGATGCGTTCGCGGAGTTGGTCGGCGGAGGCGTGGGCCGCGGCGGGACCGCCTAGTTTGCGGCGCAGGTCGTTGTGGATGACGCCGTGGGGTTGGCCCGTTCGGTGGTGCCAGGCGGCGACCAGGCCGTTGAGTTCGCGGCGCAGCAGGGACATCTGCTCGTGGGTGGCCAGCTCCGTCACGCGGTCCGGTTCGCCCCGGGCGTCGCGGTCCTGGAGGCGGTTGGCCTTCTTCTGGGCGGCGAGGGACTTGGCCTGCCGCTTGTTCAGCAGTTCGCGGACCTGGTCCGGTTCGAGCAGACCCGGTAGGCCGAGGAAGTCGAGTTCCTCGTCGGAGCCGATCTCACCGCCGGTGCCGTAGTCGCCGCCGTCGAAAACCACCCGGTCGAACGACGCGTCCGAGCCGAGCGCCTCGAAGTTGCCCTCGAGTTCGTCGGAGGCGGCCTCGGTCTTGTTGGCCGCCGCGAGCAGCCCGTCCTCGAGGGCGAAAATGTCGCCGTCCTCGGTCGAATTCTTTCGGCCGAGAACGTGGTCGCGTTCGACCTCCATTTCGGCGGCGAACCCGAGCAGCCGGGTCACCGACGGCACGAACACCGAAGCCGTCTCACCCCGCTTCCGCGCCCGCACGAACCGCCCGACGGCCTGCGCGAAGAACAGCGGCGTCGAGGTGGGCGTCGCGTACACCCCGACGGCCAGCCGGGGTACGTCGACGCCCTCGCTGACCATGCGGACCGCGACCATCCAGCGCTGTTCGCCCTCGGAGAAGGCGCCGATCTTCTTGCTGGCGGCCTTCTCGTCGGACAGCACCACGGTCGGCGCCTCGCCGGTGAGCTCGCGCAGCACCTTGGCGTACGCGCGCGCCGTGTTCTGATCGCCCGAAATGACGAGCCCGCCCGCGTCGGGCATGTGCCGCCGTACCTCGGTCAGCCGCTTGTCCGCCGCCGCGAGCACCGCGGGCATCCACTCGCCGGTCGGATCCAGCGCCGTACGCAGAGCCTGCGCGGTGAGGTCCTTGGTCAGCGGTTCACCCAGCCGCGCGGCGATCTCGTCGCCGGCCTTGGTCCGCCAGCGCATCTCACCGGAGTACGACATGAAGATGACCGGCCGTACGACGTGGTCGCGCAGGGCGTGCCCATAGCCGTAGGTGTAGTCCGCGCGGCTCCGGGCGACCCCGTCATGGCCGTGCTCGTACGTCACGAAGGGGATCGGGTTGTCGTCGGAGCGGAACGGCGTACCGGTCAGGGCGAGCCGGCGCGTGGCGGGTTCGAACGCCTCGCGGATTCCGTCACCCCAGCTCAGCGCGTCGCCACCGTGGTGGACCTCGTCGAGAATGACCAGGGTGCGGAACTTCTCCGTGCGGACCCGGAAGGCCAGCGGATTGACCGCGACACCGGCGTAGGTGACCGCGACGCCCTGGAAGTCCTTGTTGGTCCGGCCCTTGCGTCCGGCGAAGGCCGGGTCGAGCGCGATTCCGGCGCGATCGGCGGCCTCGGCCCACTGGACCTTGAGGTGCTCGGTCGGCGTGACCACGGTGATGCGCTCGATCGTCCGGCGTTGCAGCAGTTCCGCGGCGACCGTCAGCGCGAACGTCGTTTTACCGGCGCCCGGGGTCGCGACCGCGAGAAAGTCCTTGGGTTGTTTCTCCAGATAGAGCTGCAAAGCCTCGGCCTGCCAGGCGCGGAGCTTGCTCGCTGTACCCCAGGCGGCACGGTCCGGATATGCGGGTGGAAGGACTAGTGGCTGAGCGGGGACATGCGAGTTCACCGGCTGCTCTACTCCCCCGAAAGTCGTGTGATCGGCCGTGCAGGAACGTTACCTGAAATCACACCCAAGGTCAGATCGCCGCCTGGCCGGCGCGGCAGCGGGCGTGTCGGGTACCCCGCCGCGCCGGATCAAAGCCCGGGAACTCGCGGCACTGGGCGTGTCGGCGGGATTGATTAGACTCAAGCCATGAGCACCCAGCTGAGCCCCGGCGCCGAGACGATCGTCGACGAGCGCACCAAGCCGTCACTCGATGAAGGTGACCACGAGCGGTTCTCGCACTATGTGCCGAAGGACAAGCTCACCGAGGCCATGGTGATGGGCACCCCCGTGGTCGCGTTGTGCGGCAAGGTGTGGGTGCCGAGCCGCGACCCGCAGAAGTTCCCGGTCTGCCCGGAGTGCAAGGAGATCTGGGAGTCGATGAAGCCCGGTGACGACAAGGGCGACGGCGACAAGGGCGGCGACAAGAGCTGACCGCCGCGTCAGTTGTGCGAGGGGTCGTCCGGGTACGTCGCCAGGAAGGCCATCTCGTCACGCTGGCGGCGTAGCACCCGTCGCCACAGCGTCTCCGGCCGCAGGCTGAAGACATCGTCGGGCTCGGACGGTACGACGTACCACGCGCCCTCGGTGATCTCGTCCTCCAGCTGACCGCTGCCCCAGCCGGAGTAGCCGGCGAAGATCCGCATCCGGCTGATCGCGCCGGCCAGCAGTGCGGGCGGTGCGTCCAGATCGAGCAGGCCGATCCGCCCGAAGCACTCGCGCCAGCCGGGCGGATCCACCGCGCCGGCGATCTCCGCGACGGCCAGGGCGCTGTCGGTACCGACCGGGCCACCCATGAACAGCACTCCGGGCGCGCTGACCGTGTCCGACCAGTCGGCGAGCACCCGGTCAACCTCGAGATCGGCCGCGCGGTTCACCACCACGCCCAGGGCGCCGTCGTCGTCGTGGTCCAGCAGCAGGATGACGGACCGGCGAAACGGTGGCTCGTCGAGCATCGGTGTGGCCACCAGAAGCGATCCGGTCAGGGTCGTCGCCGTCATGCCTCCATCATGTCCTGCCGACGCGCCTCGCGCTCACCATCCACGCCCCGAGTGCCACGCCGACCAGATCCGCGACGGTGTCGAACGCGTCCCCGCTGCGCATCGGCAGTACGACGTGCTGAATCACCTCGCTGATCACCGCATTGGCCGCCAGTACGGCGAACAGCGGCCATGCGGGTACACCGGCCCGCGGGCCGAGGTAGGCCACGGCCGCGAAGATCAGCAGGTGCACGACCTTGTCCGCGTACGGAAAGCCGGCCTCAGGGCCGGCCGCCCGCGGCGCGTACAACGCGGCGAGTTGCACCGCGCAGGCCACGCCGAAGGCGATCCGCCACATCAGCAGGGTCACGCCGGGGAGTCGTCCGGGAAGTGCTCAGCCGCCGGCGGCTTACCGCCCGCGGCGTCACGAACGGCGTGCGCGACGATCGTGTGCACCTCCGGGTGGAAGACGCTGGGCACGATGTAGTCCGCGTTCAGCTGGTCGTCGGTGACCACGCTGGCCAGCGCCTTCGCGGCGGCCAGCTCCATCTCGATCGAGACCTTCGACGACTGCGCGTCGAGCAGACCGCGGAAGACGCCCGGGAAGACCAGCACGTTGTTGATCTGGTTCGGGAAGTCGCTGCGGCCGGTGGCCACCACTGCGGCGTGCTCGTGCGCGGCAGCCGGATCGACCTCGGGGTCGGGGTTGGCCAGCGCGAACACGATCGACTTGTCGGCCATCGTGGCGATGTCGTCACCGGTCAGGATGTTCGGCGCGGAGACCCCGACGAACACGTCGGCGCCGGCCAGCGCGCCCTTGAGGTCGCCGCTGTACTTCGCGGCGTTGGTGTTCTCCGCGATCCAGCGCAGTTCCGGCGACAATCCGTCGCGCTCGGTGTGAATGACCCCGGCGACGTCGGCCACGATCGTGTCCTTGACCCCGGCCTCGATCAGCAGCTTGAGAATCGCCGTACCCGCGGCACCCGCGCCGGACAGCACGACCCGGACCGAGCCGATGTCCTTGCCGACCACGCGCAGCGCGTTGAACAAGGCCGCCAGCACCACGACCGCCGTACCGTGCTGGTCGTCGTGGAAGACCGGGATGTCGAGCTCCTCGCGCAGCCGGGCCTCGATCTCGAAGCAGCGCGGCGCGGAGATGTCCTCCAGGTTGATACCGGCGAAGCCCGGGGCGATCGCCTTCACCACCTGAATGATGGCCTCGGTGTCCTGGGTGTCCAGGCACAGCGGCCACGCGTCGATGCCGGCGAACCGCTTGAACAGCGCGGCCTTGCCCTCCATCACCGGCAACGCGGCCTTCGGGCCGATGTTGCCCAGGCCGAGTACGGCCGAGCCGTCGGTAACGACGGCGACGGTGTTGCGCTTGATGGTCAGGCGGCGCGCGTCGTCGGGGTTCTTCGCGATGGCCAGGCAGACCCGGGCGACACCGGGGGTGTAGACCATCGAGAGGTCGTCCCGGTTACGGATCGGGTGCTTGGCCTCCATCGAGATCTTGCCACCGAGGTGCATCAGGAAGGTCCGGTCCGAAACCCGGCCGATCTCGACGCCCTCGACCGCGCGCATGGCCTCGACCAGGCGGTTCGCGTGCTCGGTGTCGGCGGCCGCGCAGGTCACGTCGATGCGGAGCCGCTCATGGCCCGAGGCCGTCACGTCCAGCGCGGTGACCACACCACCGGCCTGCTCCACGGCGGTCGTCAGTCTGCTCACCGCCGATCCGCCGGCGGGCACCTCGAGTCGAACAGTGATGGAGTACGAAACACTCGGCATGGATGTCACGCCGGGATCTTCTCATGAGCCCACTGCCCACGGTGGTTACGTACATTGAGTACACACCGCCACCCCCTGATTCCCGCCGCCACGAGCCGCCACCTCCGCCCCCACGAGTCGCCACCTCCGAACGCGCGGGCGGCCACCTTCATCCGCGAGTGGTCGCCGCCTTTGCACGCGGCAAGTGCGGTCACCAGGGCAGCGAAACCGGGTCCACGCAGGGAAACCGGGTCCACGCAGGGAAACCGGGTCCGTGCAGGGGTAATAACCCGTCCGAGGACCCGATACCCGCAACCTGTCCTAGGCCGGCGGCGCCACCAGGGTTTCGGACCGGCCTCAGCACCGTCTCCCGGGGTGCAGACGCGACCACTCGTGGACGAGACGTTCGAACTTGCCCACTCGTAGACGAGGAGGGCGGGCCGCCACTCGTTCGCAGTAGGCGCTACCGAGCTTTATCCACAGCCGCCCGGGCGAGGTGAGAAGGGCTCGGCCGCGTCTGCTTCTGCCTCGCGGACGACCGACGGGCTACCGGGCCGACCGGCCGACGGGCTGCCGGGCCGACGGCTGATGGGCTGACGGCTGATGGGCTGACGGCCGATGGGCTGACGGAGTGGGGGACTAGTCGTCGGGGGTGGCGAGCCAGGTGGCGACGGAGTCGTTGTGTTCGCCTAGGCGGGGTGGGGGGAGGTTGGTTTCGCGGGCGCCGGCGAATGGCTGGTCGTCGAAGCGGAGGGGTGGGCCGGGGAGCTGGATCCGCCCGAGGGTGGGGTGGTCCACGTCGATCAGGAGGCCTTGCGAACGGGTTTGCTCCCACTCGTAGACCTCGGCGATATCGCGCACTTTGCCGGCCGGGATTCCCGCCGCGGCGAGCTGGACCAGGCACTCGTCCGACGGCAGCCCGGCGAAGGCGTTCTCGATCGACGCGGTCAGCTCGTCGCGGTGGGCCACCCGCAGCGCGTTCGTGGCGAACCGCTCGTCGGCCGGGTCCAGCCCCACCATCGGCGCGAACAACCGCCACTGGCCTTCGCTGCCGACGGCAACCTGGACGATGCCGTCCTTGGTCCGATAGAGGCCGTACGGCGCGATCTGCGCGTGGTGGTTCCCGACTCGGCCGGGCACCTCCCCCGCGACGGTCCACTTGGTGCCGTGGAACGCGTGCACGCCGACCACCGACGCCAGCAGGCTGGTCCGAACCACCCGGCCGCGCCCGGTGATGGACCGCTCGTGGATCGCGGCGAGTACGCCGTACGCGCCGTACATCCCGGCCAGCAGGTCCGCGATCGGTACGCCGGTTTTGGTCGGTTCGGTCTCGCCCGTGATGCTCATCAGGCCGCCTTCGCCCTGAGCGATCTGGTCGTATCCGGCGCGACCGCCCTCGGGTCCGTCGTGACCGAAGCCGGTGATCGAGAGGATGACCAGGCCCGGGTTCAGCTCGTGCAGCGCCTCGACGGAGAAGCCGAGGCGGTCGAGCACACCCGGGCGGAAGTTCTCCAGCAGTACGTCGGCCTTGCGGATCAACCGGGTGAGGAAGTCCTTGCCCTCGGCCGATTTCAGGTCCGCGGTGACGGATTCCTTGTTCCGGTTGGCGGACAGGAAGTACGTCGACTCGCGCGCGTCGTCCGGCCCGGCGAAAGGTGGTCCCCAGCCCCGGCTGTCGTCGCCACCGTCCGGCGTCTCCACCTTGATCACCCGCGCGCCGAGATCGCCCAGCATCATCGCGGCATGCGGCCCCGACAGCGCCCGCGTCAGGTCGACAACCACCAGATCCGAAAGAAGATTCTGCACCCGCCCACCCTAGTTCGCCGTCGCCTGCGCGCTCCGCGCTCGTCCTTGGCGTTCATTCGTCGGAATCCGCCCTCGGCGCCGGCAGTCTGGAGGGGGACTGCCTGGAGGGCGGATTCCGACGAACGAACGCCAACGCCAGTTAGACCTTCGCGTGGGTTGTGCGGCGGACCAGGGAGGCGAGGCGGTGGGAGACGTCGCGCGGCCTTTCCTGCATCAGCATGTGGCCCGCCTTCGGGTACATCCACAGGCGCGCGTTCGGCAGCAGCTCGGCCGTACGGTTCGCGTGGCGCGGCGAGAGCAACCGGTCGCGCGTCCCATGCATGACCTCGACGGGCAATTCCGCGAGCACCTCGAGCGCCTCTTCCCGATTGTGCTGAGTGATCGCCTCGAAGAACCCGGCCAGCGATTGCCCAGGCGTATCCGCGAGATCGGCGAGCAGGATGTCCACCTCGGCCGGATCGGGGCTCACTCCGAAGACCAGTCGCGCCAAGGCCGGCCGCTGCAACCGGGCACCCAGCGCGAGGGCCCGCCACCGCGCTGCCGCCCGGGTCAGCGCCGCAGCCTGAGCCTTCTCCGCCTCGGCGATCTCGGCCTTGGTGGCCAGCTTTTGCGCACGGCGTTCGAGACGTTGCCCCGCCAGATTCATGGCCCGCGGCGCAACCCGGGCCGCGGTGGAGTCGAACTGCCGGGGCAGGCCGAACGCCCGATGCGAGATGTTCCCGGTCGACGTACTGATGAACGCCGCCGCAGCAATCCGCTCACCGAACAAATCGGGCCGATGCTCAGCCAACGCCAGCAGGGTCATGCCGCCCATCGAGTGCCCCGCGTACACAACCGGCCCGGACGGCGCCAACGTGTCCAGCACGGTGACCACGTCCTCGGCCAACTGCTCGATCCGGGTAGTCCCCGGCAACGCCGCGTCGCTTCGGCCATGCCCGCGGTGGTCCCACGCGATCACCCGTACGTTCTCCGGGCCGAGAATGCGCGGCAGATCCTTCAACTGGTGATGCCAGCTCCGGGTCGAACAGGTCCACCCGTGCGCCAGCAACACCGTCGCCGGCGCCGCCGGGCTCCCCGTCATCACCGCCCGCAACCGCACCCCGTCCCCCGCCACCACCACCCGCTCCTCAAGCCCCCCAGCCCCGGTGTGTCGCCGTTCATCGGACGCTTGTGACACGGTGTGTCGCCGTTCATCGGACCCTTGTGACCAAGCGGACTCTTGGGACGAGGCGGGCTCTGGTGACGAGGCGGACTCTTGTGGCCGTGTTTGCGTCATAGCTTCCCCAGTTTCTCCGCGAGCTCGCCCAGACCGCCCTTACGCCGTTGCTGGTTCGTCCGCAGCCGGACGACGCGATCCGCCACCGACGGTAGATGCCGGGCGATCGCCACGCCAAGACCGGTACCGCGGGTGGAGGCGCGGTTGCGCGGCGGGCGTTTGGCCGCGGCCACGTTCACGATGGTACGAACCACCTGGCCGACCGTTTCCGCGGGCAGGAACATGCCGAGGTCGACCCCCCGCGCGAGCGACGCGTCGTGAATGGGCGTCCGGACGTAGCCGGGGTAGATCACGCTCACGTCGATGAGCCGGCCGTTCTCCAGCCGCAATGCGTCCGCGTAGGTGTCGATCGCGCGTTTGGAGACCAGGTAGGACGCGGCCAGCGGCAGGTTCACGTAGGCAAGGCCCGACGCGACGAAGATGACCCGGCCGCGGTTGGCCCGCAGTTCGGGCAAGGCGGCGGCCGTGACACCCCAACCGGCGAACAGGTTGACCTCGATCACCTTGCGGGCAACGGCGTCCGGGGCTTCCCCTGCGAGCCCCGGAACACCGATGCCGGCGTTGTTGATCAGCAGGTCGAGCCCACCGAGCCGGCTGATCGCCTCGCCGACCGCGAGCGGGATCTGCTCGGGCCGGGTCAGATCGCATTCGAGAATGTCGTCGGTCTTCTCCAGGTCGAGACCGATCACCTGCGCGCCGCGACCGCGGAACTGCTCCATCGCGGCCGAGCCGAAGGCTCCGGCGGCCCCGGTGATCAGCACCCGCTTCCCGGTCAGGTCCCAGTCGCCGGGTTTGCGCGCTCCAGCCCTGCCGGTCATGCGTTCTCCTTCTGACGGGCGTTCTCGAGGGCCTCGACGCGCAGTCGTCCACCGCGGGCGCCGCGACCGATCAGCCAGGCAATTCCGGCGAGCTCCAGAACGCCGACCACCGCGACCAGGGCGTAGCCGGTGTTCCACATCCACGGCGGTACGTCGGTCCGCTCCTCCCGGCGCAGCACCTGTTGCTCATGCCCGAAGGTCCGGGTCGATCCGCTCACGGCGGCGATGCCTTCCTTGCCGATGGCATCATCCTTCGGCGCATAGACCCACATGGCAACCAATTCGCGCGATCCGGTGTGCAGCCGCACCATCGACTTCCACTTGCCATACAAGGGCAACGGGCCTTCGGACCGATAGGTGCCTTCGGCAACTCGAACCATCCGGTGGATCTCGCGACCACCACCCTGCCAGGACATCGCGTCGAACCAGCGTGCGTCCTTCGCCGCGTCGGCCGGGCTCAGCTTGACCGTCACGTACGCCGTCGGCTCGGCGCCAACCGCGACCGGCTCAAGCGTCATCGTCGCACTCACGCCTTCCCCACCCGTCCGCGGAACGCTGAAGAAGATCGTGGCCAGTACCAGCGCCAGACCAGCCGCACCGAGCTGATGAGTGAGCCGAAGCGGCGGCGTGCGCCGTACGTCGCCGGCGACTTCCGCGAGCCGGGTGCCGATCCAGGCGCCGATCAGGCCCGCGCCGATTGCGGTGACGAGACCAAAACCGATTGCCGGCAGCAACATCGAGGACGACCAGGGGATCGGCATCCAAAGCTTGCTCCAGGCAAACTCCGCCAGTACGCCGATGGTGCCGATCAAGGCGCCCGCGATGACGCCGAGGCGGAAGCGGTTCTTGTTGCCGAAGGCAAGGGCCACGATCTCGACGATCAGCGCCTCCACGAGCAGCAGCGGGAAGTGCCCGAGGATCTCCCCCAGCGGCTGGTCCACCAGGAACGCGATGGCGCCGCGCACCGCCAGGTAGACCACCAGCGCGCCGAGCGCCGTACCAGGGCCGCGGCGTGAGCGCAGAATGGTGAAGGCCATCGCGGCGCCGAAGGCGATCAGGATCGGCTGCAGGATCAACGGGAACTGCGGTACGCCGTAGTTGAACTCCGTGCTGAAGAGGTCCCACGCGATCAGCAGCGCGCCGACCGTGATGATCTCCTGCACCCGGCGACGCAGGTTCGTACCGACGAGCTGTTCCACCTCGGCCAGCGCCAGCAGCCGGGCGAAGATCGAGAAGACCACGCCACCGATCATCAGCAGGTGGGTCGGACCCCAGAGCGTGACGTCCTCGCCGAACAGGCGGTGCCACATGTCGTCCATCGGGAAGCCGACCAGCGCGAACGTGCCGCAGAAGGTGACCAGCGCCGCGCTGCACGGAATGCGCCAGCCCTTGGTGAGCTTGATCGTGCCCGCGGGCAGCGGTTTGCCGGCCAGCGCGATCGGCAGGACGCCGGCCACGATGACACCGAGAATGCCGAAGAAGATCGGGTAGTGCGCGGGCGTACCGAACGGACCGGTGTCGCGGCCCTTGTCGATGTGCACGGCGATGTCCCACCAAACGCCGAAGGCGGCCGCGAGCAGCGAGGCGGTGTGCAGGTACGGCGAGAGCGCGGCCCAGCGCGGTACGCCGTCGAGGCGACCGACGAATCCGGCGAACCGGCCGACCACGGTCTCGCGCCCGGTCCGCTCGCGCCACAGCAGTACGGCAAGAGACAGGTAGATCAGCGCGACGAAGCCCGTCACGATCGCCACCTGGTCGAACGACGCGGTCCCGGTCGAGGCCGCCAACGGCACCGTCATCTTCGTTCTCCCTCGGGCTGGATACCCGGCTGACGCCGAGCGAATGCTACAAGCTTGATGTTACATAGAGTATGTAACGTGTAGTCTGGGACACTGTCAAGGGTGGGAGGACATATGCCGGGTCCGGCCGAAGAACTGACCGTCGACCAGCTCGCCGCGAAGGTGGGCATGACCGTGCGAAATGTGCGCGCGTACGCGGGTCGAGGTTTGATCGGGCCACCCCGCCTGGTCGGTCGCACCGGCTACTACGGACCGGACCACGTCGCGCGGCTGACGCTCGTTCGCGAGCTGCTGGCCAAGGGCTACACGCTCGCCGCGGTGGAGCGGATGATGAGCGAGATGCCCGACGGCGAGATCGCCCTCGGCGTGTTCGAAACGCTCATCACCCCGTGGAGCCCGACCGAGCCCGAGGTCGTCACCGAGGAGCAGCTGGCTGAACGGGCCGGCGTTCCGCACGACCCCGCGATCATCGAGAAGCTGCTCGCGCTGGGCATCGCCGAGCGCCTCGAGGACCAGAGCCTGCGCATTCCGAACCCGGATCTGCTTCGCGCCGGCCTCGACGTGATCAAGCTCGGCGTACCGCTCGACGCGATCTTCGAGATGCTGCCGAAGCTGTTCGAGCACAGCAACGCGATCGCCAAGGTATACGTCGAACTCTTCCGCAACACCGTCTGGCGCCAGTTCGCCGACGCGGGCATGCCCGCCGAGGGCTGGCCCGAGATCCAGCGCACCCTGGAGAACATCATTCCGCTGGCCGGGCAGGCACTGGTGGCGTCGTTCCGTGAAGCGATGGGCCGCGAGATCGAGGGAGTCGCCTACGAGGAGTTCGGCCTCGATCCGACCGCGCTGTCCTCCGCGGGCTGACGCCGTTCGGCCGATGGGTGGCCAAGCTCTGCGGGGCGGTCGCCCAGGTCGTCGTTCCATTCGTCACCCCAGTCCTCGTCGGGCGCAGCCGCATCACCCCGGCGGGCGATTCGGATGAAGGCCGCAATCAGCAGCAACGGCCCGAGCACCATCGCGAGCTCGGGAATGCCGCCCAGGTGCAGCGCGATCATGAGCCGGCCACCAACGCGATGCCGCCCGCGGTGAACGCGACCATTGCCGCCAGCAACGGATACTGCGCCCGCCGGAGCTGCCGCCGCGCGAACAAGGCCGTCGCCCGGTCGTGCGCCGCCACCACACCGAGCACGTGACCCAGCACGATCGCCCCGATCTGCACCGCCGCGATGAAGCTCGTACCGATCACGGTGTAGTCGATCCGGCGATCCCCAAGGCCGAACAAGTCCCAGCCCCGGCCGAACGGATCGCCTGCGAGCAGTACGCCTTCCTGCCCTTGGAATACGGCGAACGAGAAGTAGTGCGCCACGGCGTACCCGATCGCGATCGGCACCAGCGAATGCGCGAACACCCCCGGCAGACCGGCCGCGCCGACCATGCCCGGCCGGATCCGGGCCGTGCCGGTCGAACGCGCCGCGGTCACGAAGAGAACCGAAACCACGGCCACGCTGACGATGAGCCCGAGGGTGTACGCCGTTACGTGGTTGAGGTTCGCCGTGGCCCGGGTCCAGATCGACCAACGACTCAACCCGTCGAAGGCCGTTGACCCGAGCAACAAGCAGAGCAGGGCAACCAATCCCGTTGCCTGCGGCATTGACGCGAGATTGCGCAGCGGGTTCCGTACCACCAGACGCCCGTCGACCCGGCCCCACGGACTGAGCCGCGCGAGCGTTTCGCCGTACACCTCGAAGCTGTCCCCCACCGCGAACCAGCCGGACCCGAAGGCAATACCTGCCACCACGTTCAGCACGCCGTACGCCGTGAGGAAGATCGCGACCACCAGCGGCCGCGCGGCGTCGGGGAAGCACAACTCGAGCCAGAGGAATACGGCCAGTACGGCAACCGCCGGCCAATACGCGTAGCGCTTCGGGAAGGCCGCGAAGCCTTCCGGACGGCGGAGTAGCGCGCGGCCAAACGCTGCCAGCGTGCGGAGCGGATTCGCCAGTCGCCAGATCGGGCCGAAGAGCAGCGAGAGCGGGATGATGCCGACCCAGATCCACACGTACAGCCAGGTAGGCGCGGGATTGAGCGCGGCCGACGTACTGCCGAACCAGGACGCGCCCAGCAGTACGGCGAGCGCCGCCAGACCGAGGCCCTTCAGCGCCCACCGGGTGATCCGCGAGTCGACGATGGCGGTCAGTCCAGCCAGAGCCCGGCCGGCCGGTTGCTCGAAGCGCGGGCGGGACCAGAACGCCGCCAGCGCGAAGAACGAGACCGCCACCGCAGCGGCCGCGGCGTAGATGCCGAGCCAGAGCGGAACGGGCAGATCACCGCGGCCACCGATGCCGTGCATGAGGATCACGCCAGCTCCGATCAGCCCGAGGTATCTGACCTGGCGAATGTAACACGCTGAATGTCACATAGGAAGAGTCTGGTAATCCGCCGGCTCGAACCGCTTGGTCAACGCCCGGAACCGGAAGGTGAACGACGGCCACAGCGTGGTGTTGCGCCCCTGCGAATCGAGGTACCAGCTGACGCAGCCGCCGCGGGTCCAGACGGTGTTCTTCATCGACGACCGGACCTGGTCAACGAACTGGCTTTGCACCTCGGGCTTCACGTCCACCTCGGCCAGCCGATTGCGGTCCATCGTCTTGATCGCGTCGAGCACGTACGCGACCTGCGACTCGATCATGTAGACCATCGAGCTGTGCCCGAGGCCGGTGTTGGGACCGACGAGCAGGAAGAAGTTCGGGAAGCCGGAGATCGTCGTACCGAGATAGGCCTCCATCCCGGCGGTCCAGCGCTCCCGCAGGGTTTGACCGCCACGGCCGTGCAGCATGTCCATCACCGGCAGGTCGGTGACGCGGAAGCCCGTGCCGTAGATGATCGTGTCGACCTCGTGCTTGGTGCCGCCCTCGGTGATCACCCCGGACGGCGTGACCTCGCGGATCGCATCGGTGACCACCTCGACGTTGGGCTGCGCCAGCGCCGGGTAGTAGTCGTCCGAGATCAGCACGCGCTTGCAACCGAGGGTGAAGTCGGGCGTGAGCTTGGCCCGCAGTTCGGGGTCGCGGATCTGCCGTTCGAGGTGCTTCTCGGCGATTCGCTGGCCTTGTTTCATCAGGGCCGGGGCTTTGGTGAAACCGAGCACCAAGGCCTCGCGCGACCAGTAGATACCGCCGCGAACCGCCTTCTGCGCAAGAGGAAAACGCCGGAAGATCGCCTTCTCGACCTTACTGATCTGGCGATCCGGCCGCGGCATGACCCAGGGAGGCGTGCGCTGGAACAGGTGCAACTCCTCCACCTCGGGCTGAATCGCCGGCACGAACTGGATCGCCGAAGCGCCCGTCCCGATCACCGCCACCTTGCGCCCGCTCAGGTCCTGCGAGTGGTCCCACTCGGCGGAGTGGAAGACCGCGCCCTCGAAGGTCTCGATGCCCGGCATCTTCGGGTACGACGGCTCGGCCAGTCCGCCCATGCCGGAAACCAGAACGTCGGCGGTCAATTCACCCTGCGAGGTGACGACGCGCCAGATCCGCTTGTCCTCATCCCAATGCGCCGCCTCGAGGGCATGCCCGAACCGGATGTGCGGCCGGACGCCGAAGTCGTCGGTCACCTTCTGCAGGTAGGCCTCGATCTCAGGCTGCGGGGAGAACGTCGACGACCACTCGGGATTCGGCGCGAACGAGAAGCTGTACAGATGCGAAGGCACGTCGCACCGGCAACCCGGATAGGTGTTGTCCCGCCAGGTGCCGCCGACCTCCTCGGCCCGTTCGAGCACCACGAAGTCGTGGTAGCCGGACTGCTTCAACCGGACGGCCATGCCGATACCGGCAAAACCCGTGCCGGCCACGATCACGCGGTGATGAGTGCTGGTCATGCCGCCTCCTGTTCAGCGAACTTACTTGGAGTAAGTTACCGGGAGTCAGTTAGACTCCGCAAGTGACCTCGACCACCTCCACCCCAGCCGTTCCCAGCGATGGGCGGCCGGCGCCGCGGCGCCGGGATCGGGCGGCGCGAGAGCGGGAGATCCTCGACGCGGCCGAGCAGATCTTCGGCGAACGCGGTTACCAGAGCACCTCGATGGACGACGTCGCGGCCGCCGCCGGCGTCTCGAAGCCGCTGGTCTACCAGTACTACGGCTCCAAGGACGGGCTGTTCGTCGCCACCTTGTCGCGGCTTCGCGCGCAACTACTGGAGTACGTGTCCGAGGAGATCATGACCGCGCCCGACACCGAAAAGGCGATGTACGCCGGATTGGTCGCGTGGTTCACCTTCCTGGACGATCATCCGCGAGCCTGGGCGGTCATGGTCGACGAAGGCATGCTCACTGACGGCCCAGCGGCGGAAGCGGCCGACGAGGTACGCACGGACTTCGTCAACCTCATCGCCGCAATGGTCCGCCTCAACCAACCGGCCGACTCCCCGTACGACGACGAGGAAGTACAAATCGTCGCCCAATCCATCTCCGGCGCCACCGAACGCCTAGCCATCTGGCGAACCCGAACCGGCGGCGGCCCACCCCCCGAAAAACTAGCCACCACCCTCATGGGCCTCCTCTGGGTAGGCCTAAATTCCCTGCAATCCGGCCAAACCTGGCCCTAACGCCGGCGACCGCCCCTCCACCACCGCTGGAGGCTTCCCTCCACCACCGCTGGCGCCCGCCCTTCCCTCACCGCTAGCGCGTCCCCTCCACCAACGCCGGCGTTGGTTGGTCTGCATTCGCTCGCCCCTCCGTACGGCGGCCCGCTGTGGTCGCCGATCCACAGGAGCCGGTGGAACCGTGGCACCCGTCCCCCTGAGTCTTGCGAATTGTCAGGTCGGTCCGGGCCGCGTCAAGGGTCGAGATCGGCTGCGCCGACGCGTGCGCGCCCTTGACCCGGCCCGAACCGACCAAAGGTGGCAGCTGTCAGGGGGACGGGTGGAGTCTGGCCGGGTTTGGGATGTCCGCACGCTCCGCGCCGGGTCCATCGTCATTCGATCAGGTGGTACGGGGCCAACTGGTGGTCCATAAGGACCGGCCTGCGGTCAAACGAGTCCACTGGCGGTCCAGGGGACCGGATGGCGGGCCAGCCGGACCGACTGCCGACTTTTGGTACGACTACCCGGCTGCAACCGGGTAGCGGTCAAACAACTCGGCAGCGGAGCCACCAAATCCCGGTAGCCGCGCGAAAACCCGGTAGCCGCCCGCGAAGCCGGCACCCACGCGACCCAAACCACCTACATCGCGCCCGTCCGTCGGCTTACCCGTCGAATATCGCATCACCTCGAGCTCCGCAGCGCCCGTCCAGACTCCACCGCACGGCTATCCGGGCTCATCAACGCCGACGGCCGACCCATCCTGCGACCAAAGGCCATCGCCGCCGCCCAAAGGCAGTTCCTGGGAGTGGCCAGCCATCCCGCCGGTGGGTTACCACCTCGAATTCCGGAGTGGTAACCCACCACGCGAGTGGCCAGCCACCCTCAGAGCCCGGTCACCGCAGCACCCCGGGCGGGGATCGGCCGGGCACGGACCGGGCGGGCGCGGACCGGCGCGGATCGGTCGGGCGCGGACCGGGCGCGGATCAGCCCGGCGCGGACCGGCCAGGCGCGGACCGGCCAGGCGCGGATTGGTCAGGCGCGGATCGGACGGGCGCGGATTGGACGGGCGGGGATCGGACGGGCGCAAGGTCTCGGATGGCCGCCAGACATGACGATCCAGCGGCATCCGTCGCATCGGCGCAACCGGCCAGGCCTCCACGGGATCCACCCGACGCAACCGGCCACACCCCACCCGTCCCCCTGATAGCCCGCCGCCCTTGGTGGACCCGGGACGCGTCAAGGGCGCGCACGCGTCGGCGAAGCCGATCTCAACCCTTGACGCGTCCCGGGTCCACCTGACAATTCGAAAGACTCAGGGGGACGGGTGACCACCGGAACCCCCTCCCGGCTTCGGAGCTCCCAGGGCAGGCGAAGACGACGACTCGCCCGAATTCGTCCGCCCACGTCACCGGCCCCAGCGGGCCGCCGTACCCAAGGCCGAGCGAATACACACCAATCGACGCCAACGCGGGTGGGAACTGGCAACGCAACACCGTGGCACCCGTGGTACCTGGCGGCAGGCCGTGGACACCCGACGGCAGGCCTGGCCTCGGTTGGGGGTGTGGTGGGATGGGTGGGGTGATGAGGAGGGTGCCGCCGGCGGGGTTGGTTTTGGGCGGGGTGGTTTCGGTTCAGTTTGGCGGGGCGTTGGCGGCCAAGCTGATTCAGGATATTGGGCCGGCTGGAACCGTGACGATGCGGTTGTTGCTGGCTGTTCCGATCCTCCTGCTGATCGCCCGTCCCACCTTGCGCAACAGAACACGCCACGACCTTCTGGCGGTAGTTGCCTTCGGCACCGTCCTTGGGCTGATGAATCTCTCGTTCTACCTCTCCCTGGAACGTCTCCCCCTCGGGGTTGCCGTCACGATCGAGTTCATCGGGCCGTTGGGGCTCGCGGCGGTGATGTCGAGGCGCCGGCGGGACTTCGTCGCGGTGGCCGCCGCGGCGGTTGGCGTCGTACTGGTGAACGGGCATGACCTGGCGGAAGTTGATTGGCTCGGGGTGGGATTCGCCGCGATGGCCGGGGTGCTTTGGGCGGCGTACATCTTGTTGAGTGCGGAGACCGGCCGGCGGTTCGATCAGCTCGACGGTCTTGCGTTGGCGATGGTGGTGAGCAGCATCATCGTCACCCCGATCGGCATCGGCACGAGCGGGACAGACCTGCTGCACTGGCACTACCTCGCGCTCGGTGGCGCGATCGCCGTACTGTCGTCGGTACTGCCCTATTCGCTCGAGACGCTGGCATTGCGGCGGATGAACCCGGCCGTCTTCGGCATCCTCATGAGCCTCGAACCGGCCGTCGGCGCCCTCGCGGGATTGCTTGTGCTCAGTCAGCGCCTCGACGCCGTCCAGATCGCGGGAATGGCCTGCGTGGTCATCGCGTCGATCGCGGTCACCCGGACCTCTCGTTCGGAACTACGAGACCTCTGAGGCCGATCGGCTTTAGGGTGGTTGGACAGCCGGATCATCAAGGGGGCCGCCATGTCCGTCGAGACCTTCAGTACCGCGTCACGCGTCGCCGAGCAGGGCGAGGGGGTGACGCTGGATGAACTGGGACTCGCCGCGCGTAATCACGGTATGCCGCTGGAGGCTTTGCGGTACGACCTGACGCCGACCGGGTTGCACTACATCCTGGTGCACTACGACATTCCCGCGGCGGACGCCTCGACCTGGCGGCTGGAACTTGGTGGTTGCGTCGAGCAACCATTGTCGATCGGTCTGACCGAATTGCGGGCGATGTCCCGGCAGACCGTGCGGGTCACGCTGGAATGCGCGGGCAACGGCCGTGCGCGGCAGGACCCACGGCCGATCAGCCAGCCCTGGCTGGTGGAGGCCGTCGGTACGGCGGAGTGGACCGGCGTACCGCTGGCCGCGCTGCTCGATCTCGCCGGCGTACGGCCGGACGGGGTGAACGTCGTCTTCACCGGGGCGGATCACGGGTTCGAGCGGGGTGTCGAACAGGACTACCAGCGCGGGCTTTCCCTCACCGAGGCGGCCGAAGCAGGCGCGATCGTCGCCTGGGAGATGAACGGCGAACCGCTGCCGCCACAGCACGGGTATCCCCTCCGCCTGGTGGTTCCCGGCTGGTACGGAATGGCCAGCGTGAAGTGGTTGCGCTCGATCGAGGTGATCGACCACGAGTTCACCGGCTACCAGAACGCGGTGGCCTACCGGCTGCGGCGTACGGCGGAGGAACCGGGCGTGCCGGTGACCCGGATCGAACCGCGGGCCTTGCTGATACCGCCGGGCCATCCGGACTTCATGAGCCGGGCGCGGTTCGTGAAGCCCGGTCCGGTCGAGTTACGCGGGCGGGCGTGGTCCGGCTGGGCGCCGGTGGACCGGGTCGAGATCAGCACCGACGGCGGGACCAACTGGCATCAGGCGCAGCTGGACCCGGCTCCGGAAGTCGATGCTGATGGCAACGAGTTCGCCTGGCGTGGTTTCTCGTACGAGTGGACGGCAACACCGGGTGAGTACGAGCTGACCGCCCGCGCGCACGACAAGAGCGGGCGGCTGCAACCGTTGCAGGCCGCGTGGAACCGCGGCGGCTTCGCCAACAACAGCGCGCACCGCATCCCGGTGGTCGTGCTCGACTGATCCCGCGTGTCGTATCGCGAATCGGGGTACTGGCGGTTCCATGATGAGAAAAGGACGACGCACGATTTCTCACACGGGACGCGGGCGATGAACTCCTTGGACACGGATCTGGCAGTCGGTATCCACCTGCATGCACGAGTGTTCCGCCGGACCCAGGCGCCACCCGGCGCGGCCTGGTACGTCGACATCGACGACCTGGATGATCCGCAGCCGGATGATCCCTACTGGTACGGCTACTTCTGCTCCCAGCGCGCGGCCATCGACGCCGCCTGCGAGCGAATGGCCGCCGCTCAGGCGGAGCGCCTGTACCGCCTGAGCGAAACCTGGACACTGACCGGATGACGTTATTCCGGCTCGTTGTGGTGCTGACCTCCGATCCGGTACGGCGTGGTCACTCCGGTGTACGCCAAATGGGTCATCAGGCCTTCCTTGGCGTGCGGCAGGTTGTGGCAGTGGTCCATCCAGATGCCCGGGTTGTCGGCCAGGAAGGCGATCTCGTACGTCTCGCCGTCTCCGACCTCCAACGTGTCGGTCCACCAGGGACTTCCGGACGAGGCCACGCCGTCACGGCTCAGCACGATCGCATGATGACCGTGCAGGTGCATCGGGTGCGCCTGCCCACTGGTGTTGGTGATCCGCATCCGGACCACATCCCCCTCACTCACCATGTACATCGGCACGTCGGGCATCAGCTTGCCGTTGATCGTCCACCACAGTCCGGGCTTACCGTCGAGAAAACCCGGCCGCCTTCCGATCCGGTACTCGAACCGCCGATCCGCCCGCTCCGGGTCGAACCCCAAGTCTCCCGCGGGCGTCCCGTACGACAGCAGGTCCACGTTCTCCGCGGACAATCCCACCGCCGGCACTCGCGAATCCCGCGGGCCGATCAGCAACGAGGTGGCGGCACTACCCGCGTCGAGCCGCAAGGCCGAGCCGTCCGACGGGACCACCGCCGCCAAGTCGACGCGACCGCCCGCGGGTAGCAGATAGCCCGCGCCCGATACCGGCGTAGGCCCGCGCAGTTCCCGGCCGTCGACTGCCACCACGCGGTACGTCGCACCGGCGAGACCGGTCCGGATGACGGCGTTGTCCGTGTTGATCACGCGAACGCGCACCTTCGTACCAGCGGGCAGCTCCAGCCGGGACTGCCCGGTATGACCGTTGATGCTGCGCCGGTCGTCGTACGTGTGAATGGCGGCGATCACGTCCCGTACCGGAGCCGGTCCGTCGATCACGATGGTACCGAACAGGCCGTCACGCACCTGCTCGCTGGAGACCTGGTGCGAGTGATACCAGTACGTCCCGGCTTGTTCCGCCCGGAAGCGATAAGTATGACGCTTGCCGGGGGCAACCGAATCCTGAGTCACGCCGGCCACCCCGTCCTCGGCGTTCGGTACGTCTATCCCGTGCCAGTGCAGGGTCGCGCCTTCGGGGACCGACTCGTTGACCAGGGTGACCTGGACGAGATCGCCCAGCCGCGCGCGAATCGCCGGTCCTGGGGAGCTCCCGTTCAGGGTGAAACCGTCGACGGTTTGGCCGCTCGCGAGCGTGAACTTCTCCTTGCGAGCGGTCACGGTGACGTCCACGTCGGGCTTGCCGTCCGGCCCGCGCAGCTCCGCGACGCTCCTCCCGTGCTGCCCGTGTTCCTGGTGGTCGCCCGCGTGCGCGGGACCGCCACCGTTGTCGACGTACCCCATCTCCATTGCCGAGTACTCCCCCGGGACCAGGCTGGTCGCCCAGAGGTAGGCCAGCGGCGACAACACCGCGAGGGCCGACCCAAGGGCGACCAGCGTGCGCCGGCGTTTCCGCCGAGGTGCCTCAGCCACTGGTCGCAAGGGCCGGTGCATTGCTGGCCCGCCTCGCAGCCATGCTGGCGACTCCGGCGATCGCAAGGCCGTTGATCCCGTGCAGGATGCCAAGAACGGGTGCTCCCGAGGCAAGCACGGCCAGGGCGATCTGAAGTACGACCAGGCCGAACACGACGGCAGCCAGCTTGCGACCGCTCGGCACGTCCGCGAAGAACGACACCACCAGCAGTGCGAGTACAACGACCGCGAGGATGTTGCCGTTCAGCTGGTGAATCGACTGGCCGAGATTGCTGTACGACGAGTCGACCGTGACACCGTCCCGAGCGTCGCTGTTGAGCATGAACCCGTCGAGGCCGATCGCCGCCACCTGGATGACCACGCCGACGGCGGTCAGCAGGGCCAGGACCCGGTACGCCGCTCTCACGCGCGCCTACCTTGCGCCTCGCGCCGGTTCTTGCGCTGGGAGAACACGACTGCGCCGATCACCAGCGCCAGGAACAACGGCACCGGAGGATGTCCGCCCACCACCGCGCACGCGATCGACGCCAGCAAGGCGAACCCGATCAACGCCGCGATCACCGGCCCGGGCAGACCCCGTCGGCGGCCGGCCCACGGCGAACCGCTACGACCGGCCCAACCACCAAGGCCTTCCTTCTCCTCCCGCGGAGGCGTACCACCAGGGGGTGACTCGTCCGGCAGGTCGGTGAACAACGCCTTGAGATCGGCCCCGGTCTTCGCCTTCAGGGCTTCGTCGATCCGCTCGGCGTGTTCCTCCGCGGTCAGCCGGCCCGCCTCGTAGTGCCGGCCCAACCGCCGGATCGCTTCCTCCCGCTCCTGGTCCCCGACCCGGACCGCGTCCGGCCGGTCATTCTCGTTGCCGCTCATGACACTCCTCGATCGTCGTCGAACTGACTACGACGATCGTGTCCCGCCAGGGCTCCTCCCCGCGTCGTCCCGGCGGCGGCTCACCACCTACTCCCCAGGGAGTACACGGCCCTTCTTTGCGACGAAGGTGAGGAGCTGGCGGGCTCAGGAGGAGGCGGCGGCGAGGATGCGGTTGACGTTGTTGTTGGCTTCGACCAGGTCGGCTGGATCGGTTTCGAAGGCCATGACCGAGTCCATCGCGGGTTTCATCACCGAGGAGACGTCGGCCGCGTTCGGATTGGCGGGGTAGGCGAAGGTGGCGCCCGCCTGGACCGGTTCGAGGAACGGCGTGATGTCCCAGCCGTCGGCCGTGAAGGCCTGCTGGGCGGCCGGCATACAGGCCTTGACCGCCGGGAAGACCACGGCGGCCTTCGCGACGATGTCCTGCGCCTCCTTCGACCCGAGGAAGCTCACCCACGCCCAGGCGGCGTCCTTGCGATCGGTTCCGGCCCAGATCGAGTCGGCCAGGCCGTTCATCATCGACATCCGCTTGCCGTTCGGGCCTTCCGGCAACCGCGCGAGCTTGGTTTTCACCTTGCCGAGTCCGGCGTACACGCCGAGCATCCAGGAGCCGTTCGGTGTGATGGCGTACTTGCCGGCGCCGAAGGCCTCGGTGATGCCGACACCGGACTTTGCCTGCGCGAGGGTCGGCATGTAGCCCTTGGTGATCAGGCTGCGGTACCACGCGATCGTCTCGGTGAACTTGGCATCACCGTAGAAGAACTTCGTACCCCACGGCTTCCCCTCGCTGTACGTCCAGCCGTTGGTGGCTGCGTACCAGCTCCAGCTGGTCTGGCCGTCGGAGTCACCGCCGTCGCTGAAGCCGAGGCCGTACGTCTTGACGTAGTTCTTGTCGAACCCGGGCTGGTCCCCGCGACGGCCCTTGCTGTCCACCGTCAACCGCCGGACGATCTGCTCGAACGTACCGCCGTCCTTCGGGTTCCAGGTCATCGAGTTGAGCTGCTCCGCGCTGATCCCCGCATCGGCGGTCATCGCGCTGTTGTAGAAGTACGCCTCGGTGTCCCAGTCCTTCGGCAGTCCGTAACGCCGGCCGTCGTCGCCGATCCAGCGCTCGGCCAAGCCGTCTTGGTAGATGTCCAGGTCGAGCCCGTCACGATCGATCAGCTCGTCGATCGCCAGCAACTGGTCCTTCGAGGCGAACAAGGGGTACCGCGCGGAGTGCGAGGTGAACACGTCCGGCGCGGTCCCGGAGATGAAGCCGGTGACCAGGTTGGACCAGTAGTCATTCCAGCCGAACTGCTCGATCTTCACCGAGTACTGCGGGAACTTCTGCCGGAAGGCCTTCGCGCATTCGAGGTACATCGGCAGCTGCGCGGCGTCCCACAACCAGTACGAGACCTCTCCGGCCGGGCGGTTCGCGACCCCGTTGTTGCAGCCGGCCACGGCCGCGGCGGCCAGACCGGCGGCACCGGCCAGGAATGAACGACGTGAGATGGACATCTCGAACCTCACTTGATCCCGGAGAAACCGATGGAGTTGGTGATCCGCTTCGCGAACAGCAGGAACAGGATCAGGATCGGCAGCGCCGCCACCAGCGTCGCCGCCATCAACCCGGCCCAGTCCGGTGAACCCTGCGGCGTCTGCGACCGGAAGATGCCCAGGGCAACGGTCAGGACGCGCACGTTCTCCTGCTGCCCGACCAGCAACGGCCAGAAGTAGTCGTTCCACGAGGTGATGTAGGTCAGGATCGCGAGCGTGGTGATCGGCGCCGCGCTCATCGGCAGGATCAGCCCGAAGAAGATCCGGGGATGGCCCGCTCCGTCGATCATCGCGGCCTCCTCCAGCTCGCGGTTGATCGTGATGAAGAACTGGCGCAGGAAGAAGATCGCGAACGGCGTCATGAACGCGCTCGGCAAGATGATGCCGGCGAAGCTGTTCAGCAGACCAAGGTTCTTGATCAGTACGAAGTTCGGCAGCGTGCTGAAGATCGGCGGCACCATCAACGCCGCAAGGAACAACGCGAACACCTTGTCCCGGCCGGGCCAGCGCAACCGGGCGAAGGCGTAGGCCGCCATCGCGCTGAAGAAGACCTGGCACACGGTCGTGACTGTTGCCACCACCAACGAGTTCCGCAGGTACAGCCAGAAGTTGACCGAGGCACCACTACCACCTTGGGCCTGGGCCTCCTCGACCGTGGCCAGCCCGAGCACCCGCTTGAACGCGCCCAGTGTGGTCTCCACCGGCAACAGCGATCCCGGATTGCCGAACAGGGCCAGGTTGTTCGACAGCGCCGTACGCAGCATCCAGTAGAACGGGAAGAGCGTCACCAGCATCAAGGCGATCAGCAGAGCCCACGCGACCACCCGGCCGGGGTTGATCCGTTCCCTCATGCCAGATCACTCTCCTTGGCCCGCAGCAGCCGGAGCTGGAGCAACGAGACCACCGCGAGAATCGCGAACAGCACCATCGCCATCGCGGAGGCGTAACCGAAGTCGAACCGGGCGAACGCCCGTTCGTAGATGTAGTAGTAGAGAACGCGCGTGGCGTTGATCGGACCGCCCTGGGTGGTCACCGCGACCGTGTCGAAGATCTGGAACGAGCCGATCATCGTGACCACCAGCACCATCACCAGCACCGGCCGGAGCAGCGGCAGGGTGATGCGCCGAAAGGTGCTCCACTCCGAAGCGCCATCCACCTCGGCGGCCTCGTACACGTACGACGGAATCGTCTGCAGGCCGGCGAAGACCAGCAGCGCGGTGTAGCCCATGTGCCGCCAGACGTTGATCAGGGCAATGGTCGGAATACCCCAGATCGATTCGCCGAAGAAGGCGATCGGATCGATACCGACCCAGGTCAGCAACTGGTTCACGATGCCGATCTGGTAGTCGAGCATCCAGAACCAGACCAGCGCGACCACCACGTTCGCGATCAGGTACGGCATCAAGATGATGCCCCGGACAACAATCGACTTGGTCAGCCGGAACATCAGCATCGCGATCGCGACCGCCAGCACGGTCTGCAACCCGATGTTGATCACGACGTACTCGACGGTGACCAGCAGCGCGTTCCAGAAGAAGCTGTCGTGCAGCATGCGCTCGTAGTTGTCCAGGCCGTTGAACTTCGGCGGCGTGAGCAGGCTGTATTCGGTGAAACTCAGGTACGCGCCACGCAGCGTCGGCCAGATGTAGAAGACCACGAAGCCGATGGTGGCCGGGAACAGGAAGATCGCGGCCACCTTGAGGTCGCCGTACCGTCGGGTGCTCGCCTTGGCGGTCACCGGGCCTCCTAGTCGAGGGAGCGGATGTCCAGCAGAATCGCGTTCTCGGGCCACTGCGCGGGGATCTGCACGCCGACCGCGGCGAGGGCGGTGCCGTTCAGCTCGACGGCCTCGCGCATCCAGTCGGCGGCGCGCAGTTGCTTGCCGGGCGTGTCCATTCGTGTCACCCGGTAGCGCCGGTCGGGCACCAGTCCGGGAATGCGGACGCGGCCCAGGTCGGAGGTGATCGACTGGGCCAACTGCACCGCGGCGAAGACGGCGCGTGAGCCGTCCTGCGCCACCACACCATGCAGCCAGAACTCGTCCTGGCCGCGGTCGGCCCGGACTACCCGGCCCGTGTGCAGCAGCGGGCGTAGTTCCTTGTGCAGCTTGACCCAGCCTGCCAGCTCGGCCCGCTCTTCGGCGGACGCCGCACTGATGTCCCACTCGATCCCGAAGTGACCGAACATCGCGGTGATCGCGCGGAAGGCCAGTGCCTGGGTCCGGCCGCTGCTGTGCGAGGTCGGCGGGCCGACGTGGCAGCCGATCAACTCGGGCGGCAGCAACAGCTGGGTGTAGCGCTGGATGCGCTGCCGTTCGAGGGCGTCGTTGTTGTCACTGCCCCAGACCCGGTCGGTGTGTTCGAGAATGCCGAGATCCACCCGGGCACCACCGGACGAGCAGGACTCGATCTCCAGGCCGGGATGACGCTCACGCAGTTCGTCCAGCAGGCGGTAGATCTGCTGCGTCTGCACATGCACACCCGGGCGGCCGGTCAGTTGGTTGCCCGCATCAACGAGATCGCGGTTGTGATCCCACTTGAGGTAGGCGATGTCGGGATACTCCGCCAGCAGCGAGTTGAGCCGCTCGAGCAGATAGTCGTAGGCCTCGGGAATACCGAGGTTGAGCACCTGCTGATGCCGCGCGGCCGGCGGCATCCGGTTGCCGGTGGCAAGAATCCAGTCGGGATGGTTCCGGGCCAGCTCCGAGTCCGGGTTGACCATCTCGGGTTCGAACCAGAGGCCGAACTGCAGGCCCAGCTTGGTGACGTGCGCGATCAACGGGTGCAGGCCGTCCGGCCAGACGTCGGCATCGACGTACCAGTCGCCCAGTCCGGCGGTGTCGTCGCGACGGCCGTTGAACCAGCCGTCGTCCAGTACGAACCGCTCGGCACCAACCTCCGCGGCCGCGTCGGCGATCGCCTTCAACCGCTCGAGGTCGTGATCGAAGTAGACCGCTTCCCAGGTGTTCAGCACGACGGGCCGGTCGCTGTGCGGGTGGTTCGGCCGCGCGCGAAGGTACTCGTGGAACCGGGCGGACGCCTGGTCCAGACCGATGCCGTAGCTGCCGAAGATCCAGGGCGTTTTGTACGACTCCCCCGCCTCGAGCCGGCCTTCGCCGGGCAGGAGCAGCTCGCCGCCACCGATCACGCCGAAGCCGGTCTGCCCGCGTTCGGCGTACGTCGTGTGGTTGCCGCTCCATGCGGTGTGAATACCCCACACCTCGCCGGAGTTGAACCCGAACCCGCGCTCACCGGCGTACAGCAGCAACGTCGCGTCGGCGCCGGTCCGGCCGCGACGGCTGTCCCGCACATGCGCGCCGTGCGTAAAGGCGTGCCGCTGCGGCGCCCGCTCGCCCGCCCACCTGCCGGTCATGTCGAACAACTCGGTGGCCTCGGTCGGCACCGGCAGCGCGATCCGCAGCCCATCCACCGTGTACGCCGACGCGCCCGCGTTCGTGACCCGGGCCTTCGCGCGGACCAGACCGGACGGCGTGAGTTCGAGATCGATCGTCAGTGTCAGTCCGGCCGTCTCGTCGGCGGCCTCGACCCGCACGGCGTTCTCGCCGGTCAGGGCGGCACTCGTCCGGACGAAGGCGGCGGAGAAGTCGCGACCATCCCGGTGACCGGTCAGCCCCGGCAATCCGAACCAGCCCGACGAGTACTGCGGAATCACCGCGACCGGCGGGTTCACGTCCAGGCCGGTGCCCGGCGGGGCGATACCGGCACCACGGCGCAGTTCCGGCAGGTCCAGCTCGCCGAGGTCAGCACCCCAGTGCACCACCACGGGCAGCGTCGGCCCGCCGCAGTCGAGCACCAGGCTCACCCCGGCGGCGCGGAAGTGCAGCAGGTCAATGTTCGACACTGTTGATTCACTCTTCTTTCTGTTGACACCTAGGTAAGGACAATTTCGTCCCCACCGCCGGGTTGTCAATACCTTGACCAGCTTAAGGAAGGCTGGCCTGCCAGATCACAGAGAGTGAAACAAGAGGTCACGCGATCGCGCCGAGCCGCGACGGCGTTGCCTTGTGTCAGGCCAGCCGCACCCGGACCAGCAAGTCGTGCAACGCAGCTGCCGCCGAGGGCTGATCCGGCAGGATCGAGGTGGCCTCGCCGTCCTCCAGCGCCTGCTGCAACCGGGCGTAATCCACCTCCAGCACCTCGGCGGCCGGCGGGATGACCAAGTCCTTGAGACTGCCGTGCTCGGCCTCAATCTTCACCGCCATCAACTCCGGCAGATAGTCAGGTGCCTCCGGCAACGACACGAGCTGACGCAGATCCGCCTGCACCTCACCCGATCGCAGCAGGTGGATCCCCGTCAGCAGCACACGGAACGTGTAGAGCAACGGCTTGAGTTCACCACTCTTGCCGAACAGATCCCACTGGTTCCGGCCGAAGCCGCGGTAGTGATGCGAGTGCCACTTGGTCAGACATCCCGGAGTCAAGGCAACTAGTTCCTCATGATGCGGGCTGGAGGCAACGACCAACGGCGAAAGCACCTGCTCCAATACGTAACCGTTGCGGCGTAGCAACAGCCGCGCGAACTTGGCGAAGTCGTGGCTGACCAGATCGACCTCAGCCTCATTCTGGAACCACGTCCGGTCGAGCGTCTCCGGGCCGGCCTGCAGGCCAACCACTTCGGCGAGCGGCAACACGTGCACGCCGCGCAGGTCGACATCGGAGTCCCGACTGGGGAAGCCATACAAGTGCGCACCGGAGACTGTTGCGAACAGTAAGCGATACGGCTGGTCCGCGATGATGTCGCGGAGTTCGGCGAAGTCGAGTTCGGTCATGTCCCGGGTCATCGCCGGTCCTCCAAGTTGCGCGCGCGGACGGTGTAAAGCCAGGCGTTGACGCGAGCCACATCGGGCACCTCGGGCAACGAAGTCGTGGTGAGAGCCTGCTCCAGGTCGGCGTGCAGGCTCAGGCGCCAGCGCTCGACCTCGTCCCACGGCAGCTCCCCGGCCCTCAAGGCGAGCAGGCGGTCGCGGTGCGGGCCGGCGTCGATCGTGAGCTGGCCCTCGTGCAGCAAAGTACGGGCCGCCAGCAACAACCGGATCAGGTGCATGGCGTGTTTCCACTTCGGCCGGCCGTCCCGGCGGAAGTCCGCCTCGAGCTTCTTGAATTGGCTCAGCACATAGCCGGAGTACGTCTGGTAGGCCAATTGCGAGAGGAAGGCGTCCCGCAGTTCGACCAGCTCGGTGCCGATCGGCGTCTGCCGGACGACCAAGGGTGAATGCAGCACCTCAAGCATGTTCGGATTGGCCTTGAGCGCCAGCTCGCAGAACCGCTCGACCTCCCACGAGAACCACTCGTCCGCAGGTCCCTCGACATGCGTCGGCGGCTTCGCGAACGACCAGAAGGCCTCGGTCGGAGCGACGTACACGCCTCGGGTATCGGTGTCCGAGCTCTCCGTGTCCAGGCCGAAGGCCCGCGAACCGACGATCGCGGCGTACACGGTGTGCTCGCGGACCAGCGTCGCCCCGTCCACCGCCGCGACAGCGATCTGCTCGCTCTGGTACGCCGTACGCAGCGCGAGTTGGTTCCGCTCACAGACCACCTCGCGGTCGTCAACGAGCCGTACCTGGTAGCGGCCGTCGGAGCCGAGACCGGTGACCCGGCCGGTCGCGCCGGCGGGGATCGGGCCGGCCGCGGCACGGAGAACCACCTGGGTTCCCGGCGCGAGTTCTGGCGTGGCAGCGGACATGGCGTCATGCTGCCGGAAGGCGCAGGTCACGCGGTCGGCGGGTGGGAACGGACGACCCCCTGGCGTGCGTCTGTACTTACGGCTGGATCACCAACAGGGAGGGGAAGTCTGATGCGAAGTGAGCTTTTCGCCGCATCCAACCAGGAGCAGGAGTCGGCCCAGGCCGGCCTGCGACTGCAGAACTCGAAGCTGCTCAAGGTCGAGCTGCGCGGCGAGGTCTTCGCGCGACAGGGCGCCATGGTCGCCTATCAGGGCAATGTGCAGTTCGAGGCACAGGGTGCGGGCGGGATCGGCAAGTTCCTGAAGAGCAAGCTCACCGGCGAGGGCATTCCGCTGATGAAGATGCGCGGCCAGGGCGACGTGTTCCTCGCCGATCGCGCCGCGGACATCTACCTGATCGATCTGGAGGGACCGCACGACGGCCTCAGCATCAACGGCGCCAACGTGCTCGCCTTCGAACCGACGCTCAGCTGGGACATCAAGATGGTCCAGGGCGCCGGCATGATGTCGAACGCGGGCCTGTTCAACTGCAACTTCAGCGGCCAGGGCCGGATCGCGATCACCTGCGCAGGTACGCCGGTCGTGCTGTCGGTGGACCAGCCGACGTTCGCCGACCCGCAGTCCGCCGTCTGCTGGTCGACCAGCCTGCAGACCGGGTACCAGCGCGCGGAAACGCTCGGCCTCGGCACGCTGCTCGGCCGTACGACCGGGGAGGGCTTCACGATGAGCTTCGCCGGTCAGGGCTTTGTTGTGGTCCAGCCGTCCGAACAGCCGCCCGGTGGCTTCATCGGCGGTGCCGGTCAGGGCCAGCAGGCCGGCCAGGACGGCGTCGGCGGCATGCTCGGCGGTCTGCTCGGCGGCCGCTGACCCCACCCGTTTCACCAGCGGCCACTTCGTGCACCCGCGCCACCTGAGCGCTTACTGCCTCAGTGCTCGCTGATTCGGGCCGGTTCTCCTCCGTGGAGAGCCGGCCCGGATCGCTTCTTGACAAATTCATTTGTCAATAGGACAGTAGAGCTCGTGACAGAACGCATCAGGTACCTCGAGGAGCCCGAGCAGGTCCGGGCCGCCCTCTCGCCGTTGCGACGCCAGCTGCTCGGGTTGTTGCAGGAGCCGGCGTCGGCCAGTCAGCTCGCCCAGACGTTGGACCTGCCCCGGCAGCGGGTGAACTACCACCTCAAGGAGCTCGAAAAGGCCGGCCTGGTCGAGCTGGCCGAGGAACGGCAACGCCGCGGGTTCGTCGAGCGCCTATTCCGGGCGACCTCCGCGGCGATCGTGGTCGACCCGGCGGTGATGACCACCGGCGAGGAACGCGCCTTCACCCGGCTCCACGACCAGTACGCCGCCGAGCACCTCGTCGAGACGGCCGCGAGCACCGTGCGCGAGGTGGCCCGCATGCAGGGCAAGGCGGCCGAGGCCGGGCAGCGCCTGCTGACGTTCACCCTGGAGGCCGAAGTGCGCTTCGCCGAACCGGGCGACCTGCACCGTTTCACTGACGCCCTCACCGAGGCCGTGCGCCGTACGGTCGAGGACTTCGACGCCGAAGGCGGCCGGCCGTACCGCCTGATCGCAGGCGGATTCCCCCGCCCCGCCGGCCCGCCTTCCACCGCCGGCCCGCCCGAGCAACCTTCCACCGCTGGTCCCACCGAGCAACCTTCCACCGCTGGTCCCATTGAGCCACTTCCCCCGCAAGGAGATGCATCGTGAACACGCCACGTATCGAGGTAACCGTCGCCGCGCCGGTCGAGGCCGTGTGGGCCGCATTGCGCGAGAAGGACAAGATCCGGCATTGGCATGGCTGGGAGTTCGAAGGCCTTGAGGCCGAGATCGACCTGATCTACTTCACCGCCTACACCGAATCGACCGACGACCACACGCTGGAGGTGCAAGGCGGCGACCGGTTCGAGCTCAGCGAGGTCGATGGCGGCACGCGGGTAGTGCTCACCCGCGGCCCGCACAGCGACGATCCCCAGTGGGAGCCGTACTACGACGACATCACCGAAGGCTGGATCACGTTCGTCCAGCAGCTCAAGTTCGCCGTCGAGCGTCACCCGGCCGACGCCCGCCGCACGCTGTTCTACTCCGGTACGACGCCACTGCCCACGGCGGACGTCTCGGGAGAGCCAGGTACGTCGTACGAGGCCGAGGTCCTCGGCGAGAAGCTGCGCGGCGAAGTGTGGTTCCGCTCGGAGCACCAGCTGGGTCTGACCGTTGAAGGCTGGGGCGACGGCCTCCTCGTCCTGAGCCACATTCCGCCGTCGGACGCAAAGCCCGAGGGTGCCTCGATGGCCGTGCTGACCTTGTACGGCGTCGACCCGGACGAGATCGACGCGCGCTGGGCGCCGTACTGGAAGAAGTAGCAGGAACGCTAGGTATTCGGTTGTGCACGTAGGGTCTACCGTCGCGTCACTACGCGGCGGTAGATTCCGGCCACCGCGGTGGCTGCGACGGGGCTCGGGGGCGGCCACCACCCGCCCACGGAAGGCCGTGCCATGCGCCGAAGCCTGTTGTCCCTCAGTGTCACCTCTGCGACCTTGCTCGCCCTGCTGGTCCCACCACCAGCTCAAGCGGCTCCGGCCGCTCAAGCCGACGGACCCGGCTCCGGAGCGCCGTACGTCGTGAGCGTCGGTGACTCGTATATCTCCGGTGAAGCCGGTCGCTGGGCCGGTAGCTCGAACCAGTCCGAGGCCCCGGCCGACGCCCTCGGCGCGCACGCGTATCACGACAACGCCGCCGGAACCGGCGAGGCCATCGAACGCTGCCACCGCAGCAAGTCTGCCGAGATCTTCATCGGCGGCGGCGTCAACGGCCTCAACCTGGCCTGTTCCGGCGCCCGCGCGATGACCACCTCGGGTGATCTGTTCAAGCCCGGTCTCGACTTCTTCGACAACGGCGCGGGCCGGATCGGTCAGGCGAAGGCGCTGCAACAGTTCGCGACGACGCACAACGTGAAGATGGTGGTCGCCTCGATCGGCGGCAACGACTTCGGATTCGCCGACGTGATGGCCACCTGCGTGACGAACTTCCTCACCTCGCCGTCGTGGAACCCGAACCTCTGCCAGGACGACGCCTCGGTCACGGCCAACTTCACCGCCGCCAACATCACCGCCGTACGCGCCCGGATCGCGACGGGCCTGCAGAACATCCGTACGGCGATGCGCAACGCGGGTTACGCCGACACCGCCTGGACGCTGGTCGTACAGACGTACCCGTCGCCGCTACCGGCCGCGAGCGCCTTCCGCTACGGCCAGAGCGGGTTCACCCGGCAGAGCGTCGGCGGCTGCGGCTTCTGGAACGCCGACGCGAACTGGGCGAACACCACCGCCCTCACCACGATCAACGCGACGGTTCGTGCCGCCATCACCGACTCGGGCATCGCGGGTATCCGTACGCTCGAACTGGCCTCCGCCTTCAACGGCCGCCGCCTCTGCGAGAACACGGTCGGCCTGTACGAAGAGGTGGGCCTGTCCTCGTGGACCCAGCCGACGGCGGTGGACCGCACCGAATGGATCAACCAGATCCGTACGGTCACCACGGTCGGCTCGAACTACTACATCCAGGAGTCGCTGCACCCGAACTACTGGGGCCAGCTCGCGCTGCGCAACTGCGTTCGTCAGGTCTACAACGCCGGCGCACCCCGCGGCGGCACCTGCTCAATCGCCGGTACCGGCCTCACCAACGGCGAACCCCGCATGGGCTTGTCGTAGGCCTAGCCCACCTCGGGACGGTCGGCCAGTTTGAGCCAGACCACGCCGCCGATGATCACCGCAAGCCAGAATGCCTTGGCCGCGGTGAGGGATTCGTCGAAGAAGAGTGGGCCGAGGAGCGCGGCGCCGACGGCCCCGATGCCGGCCCAAACGGCGTACCCGATGCCGACATCGATCGTGCGCAGCGCGACGCTGAGCGCAAAGAGGGTCAACAAGAAGAAGACCACCGCGACGAGGGACCACGACAGCACGGTGAAACCTTCGCTGCCTCCGACGGAGAGGGCGTAGCCGACTTCGAAGGCCCCGGCGAGACCGAGCACGAGCCAGGCCCGTGCTCGGTCGCTGCGGTTGTTGCTGGCGCTGCGGTTGCTGGTGGTCTGGTGGGTGGTTGGGGTGGTCATGGCGGGTCCTAGGTCGTTGCGGGGGTTGGACTGGGTTTCAGGCATCAGACGGCTCCGCTCAACTGGAGGCCGACCACGCCGACGATGACGGCGGCAATGCCGAGGAACTTGCGCCAGCCGAGGCGCTGCCCGAACAGGAGGACGCCGAGTACCACGATTCCGACCCCCGCGACGGAGGTCCAGATGGCGTAACCGACACCAACGTCGAACGTGAGCAGCGCCAGGCTGAGGAAGTAGGTGGCGATACCGCCGCTGACGAGGGTCGCTGCGGTCCAGCCGGCTCGGGTGAACCCCTGAGCCTTACCGGCGGCGATGGCCACCGCGATCTCGAAGACGACGGCTATGCCGAGATAGAGCCAATGCATGGTGATGTCCTTTACTAGGCAGGTCAGAAATGGATGTGAGAGCGCTGCAGATACCGCGTGAACGGCTCCAGGCCCCGATCGACCGGTAGGTGCCGGGCCGTCGCCGCGAGCGGGAGCCGGTCGGTGCCGTCGGCCAGGTAGCTCGCGCGGTAGTCGAACCCGAACTCGGCCGCGGTGTTCCGATCGACGGCGAAGTGAACGGCGGCGATGCCATGGCCCGCCGCCACCCGGTAGCACAGGGCGCAGGGCTCACCCGTCGCAAGCAACATGCTGCCCTCCAGCCCGTCGGCACCGCGAGTCTCGACGGCCTCCCGAATGGCCACGATCTCCGCATGAGCCGTCGGATCGCCGGTCTCGCGAACGAGGTTCACGCCAGGGCCGGGCACCCACCCATCGCCGGCAACAACCAAGCCGACAAAGGGGATTCCGCCGGACTCAACATGACGCACGCTGAACTCCACCGCGTCAGCCATCAAAGCCCGCAGCCCATCCGTAGCGGCGGTCATGCGGCGGCCGCCTCGGCCAGCGCCCGCCGGATCACCCCTTCGCTCGCGACACCCTCGATCCGCCGAGCGCCGCCTTCGACGCGCCGGCGCGGGACGCCTCCGGCTTCGCGCCGGTGCGGGACGCGTCCGGCGCGTCGGGGCGCGCCTTCGATGCGCCGCGTGGCCAGGCCCTTGGTACGGCGAGGGGCGACGATGATCGTGGGTACGACGGTGATCCCTGCGCGGGCTGATACGGCCAAGGCGTGGCGGTGCCGATCGGCGTACTCCTGGTCGTCGAGGGCGGCGGTGTAAGCGGCCCGGTCGAGGCCGATCTCCCCGGCCAGACGAGCCAGCACAGCGCGGTCGCCGATGTCGAGGTTCTCGCGGAAGAACGCCGTCAGCATGCGACGGTGATAGGCCTGAGCGAGCCCCTGGCCGGCGGCGTACTGCGCACCGCGGAAGGCCAGCTCGGTGTACGGCTGGGGCGAGATGCTCGGCAGGCTCAGCGGCACCTCGTAGCGGCGGGCCATCGGATACACCCCGATCTGCCAGATGCCCGGCAGGTACGGGTCCTCCGGCCGCAGCGTGGGAGTCGGATGCGGACGGAGTTCGAACGGCCGGTGTACGACCTTGACGTCCGGCCGATCGCTGAGCGCGCGTTCGAGCAGCTCGTCGGCGATCAAGCAGAACGGGCAGACGTAGTCCGACCACACGTGGATCTGGACACTCATCACGGTCTCCGGGTAACGAGCGCCCCTGGTGGGCGCGGCCCTTTGATCGTGGACCTTCACATTGGTGTCAACTGCAAGAATGGAGGCGAGCCAACAGCCGGAAGGAGGTCTCATGCGCATCGGCGAACTGGCAGAGGCGACAGGGGTCAGTACCCGGTCTCTGCGGTACTACGAGGAGCAGGGGCTCATCCGGTCCGAGCGCACTCCCGGCGGCTGGCGCGACTTCGAGTCGTCGATGGTGGAGCGGGTGGTCATGATCCAGCACCTATTCGCGGCGGGCTTGAGCAGCACCACCATCAACGAGCTACTGCCCTGCCTCGAAGCGTCGCCGGAGGAGCGCAACGGCGTGATGGAACAACTACTCGCCCAAGAGGTAGAGCGCCTGGAAACCAAACGCCGCGAACTGGACCGCGAACTCGAAACCCTGCAAGCCCTCCGCCACGAAACCGCCCTAGAACCCAAGCCCACCTAAGCATCCGACGGGCCACACTCACCCACTCGCCCGCACAGGTCGACGGACACCACCCCTTGCACTCGTCGGCCCGAACCCGCCAAGGGCGAAAAAATGTCCAGCAGACTCACCAAGACGGGCAGCGGGGTGGGAAGAGGGATGTGGCCCGCCGCATTTGGCCGCCGGGGCTCGGGTTCGCGGTCCCAGCAAAGGAAATCGAGGGCCAGCAGGGGCAACGGGTTCCTGGCAGGCGTTGTAAACCCTGCCAGGACGCCGTTTGAGGCGCTCGACCCTCACAAGGTGTCCCCAATGCGGCTCGTCGCCCACCCGGGAGGCTGCACGGTGGCGCGGTACGCCCGATCCCGGCCTGCCACATGCCACCTTCCTCGAGTGGACGCGTGCGGACGCGACCACTCGCGAAGACCGGTGACCAGTCGACGGCACACGCAGGCGACAGGGCAGCAACCCTTTGCATTCGTCGGTCCGAATTCGCCCTTCCCGGGGCATGAGAAAGGGCCTCGCGTTGCCGCGAGGCCCTTTTTCGACTCATGGGGGTGGAGGTGGCGGGAATCGAACCCGCGTCCTTCAGCGTCGCCCCAAGACTTCTCCGGGCGCAGTCTGTCAGATCGCTTTTCTCAGCCCCAGCGCTCGGACAGACACGTCGCTGACAGGCTCAGTTACTGTAAATGTCCCGTGTTAACCCCGTAACCGGGTTAACAAAGCAAGCTTCCTAGCTGAGGCCAGGAACCGGGTCGGAAGCACTCCCGGGCTGACCCTTCGTTTACCTCAGGCCGTCAGGCGGCGAGAGCGAAGTTAGTGCGCGATTCTTTGGCACTTATTGTTTTCCAGAGATCGTTAACGAGATAACCCTGGATCCTCGGCCCGCTTCTCTTGGCACGTACGTCCAAAGTCGAAACCGTTCACCCCCTCTTGAGTTTTCAAGCCCCACGCCCTCCGAGCTGCCCCGGTGACCGTGGAACCTCAACACTATCAAGTCCAACCAATCCCCCGCACCTCAGATTCCCGAACCACCGGCCGCAGGGCCGCGGCGGTGCGGGCGGATCAGCGGATCAGGCGGAGCGTGGCGGGGTAACGGAAGTTGCCGCCGAGGGCCGTCGCCAGGCCACCTACGCCGGTGAGAACCGCCCAGAGCAGGCCGAGTACCGGGAAGAGGAAGGCGGTGAAGCCGTCGGTGATCCCGGTGAGCACGCCCAGACCGGCGAACATCAGGGCCGCCGTGAGCTGGAAGTTGACCGCCTCGACCGCGTGCCGGCGGACGGCGGGATTGCGCGAACCGGCGGTCATCGCGACCACGGCCGGGCCGACGAAGGAGGTGGGAAAGCCGAGCCAGTGGGTCAGCGTGCCGACGCCGCGGCCGTCGCCGTCGTACCGCTGCACCTTGGTCGGCCGGGTGAACGCCGCCGGGGCGAACGTCGGAACCGGATGGGAGACGAGGCCGGTGAAGCTCGCGTTCAGGTCGGCCCGGGTCCGGGCGCGCAGGGCCTGATCGAGTCGCTCCTCGAACTCCATCCGCCCGAGGCGGCCGTCGGCGTACATCTCTTGCAGAATCTCGACGCCGCGGTCACGTTGCTCCGGCGTCACCAGCAGGTCTGAAGTGGACATGTCTCCACTGTCCCCGCCACCTCGGCGCCAGCGTATGGGGTGGAGCCCGGATCACCCCCTGAGCAATCCCCGGGTCAGCCTCGGCGGCGGTCGGACAGGGCGCGCTGGGCCTCGCGGTTGGCCTGGCGCTCGGCCAGGGCGTGCCGCTTGTCGTAGTCCTTCTTACCGCGCCCGGTGGCGAGCTCGACCTTGGCGTAGCCGTCCTTGAAGTACAGCGACAACGGGATCAGCGAGATGCCCTGTTGCTCGACGGCCCGGATCAGCTTCTCCATCTCGTCCTTGTGCAGGAGGAGTTTGCGGGAGCGCCGCGGCTCGTGGTTCGTCCAGGTGCCGTGGGTGTACTCCGGGATGTGCATGCCGTTCAGCCACAGCTCCTTGCCCTTCACCGCAGCGAAGGCGTCAACGAGGGAGGCCCGGCCGAGCCGCAGGGACTTGACCTCCGTCCCGGTCAGCACGAGCCCGGCCTCCACCACGTCGTCGATGTGGTAATCGTGACGCGCCTTGCGGTTCTGCGCGATGGGCTTTTGGCCTTGCTCCTTCACCATCCGCCCATTGTCGCAAACCGCTCAGAGCCAGCGCATCGGGTTAACCACTCGGCCGTCCTGGTAGACCATGAAGTGCAGGTGGCAGCCGGTCGAGTAGCCGGTCGTACCGACGTACCCGATGACGTCGCCCTTGCGCACCCGCTGGCCGACGTACGACGAGTAGCTCGACAGGTGGTTGTAGACGGTGACCAGGGCCGATCCCTTCACCACGCCATGCGAGATGAAGACCCGGTTGCCGTAGCCGCCGTTGTAGTAGCGGTCCGTCACGACGCCCCCGGCGGCCGCGCGGATCGGCGTACCGCAACCGCCGCCGAAGTCCGTACCGTCGTGCAGCTTCCAGTAGCGCAGGATCGGGTGGAACCGCATGCCGAACGGCGAGGTGATGTAGGTGTTGACCGGCATGATCAGATCGCCGTCCGCCCCTGGATCCGGCGGGACCGGCCGGGGCTTGCGCTTCTCGCGCTGTGCCTTCGCCTTCTCCGCCGCCTCGGCCAGGGCACGCCGTCTCGCTGCCGCGGCCTTCTCGGCAGCGGCCCGGGCGATCAGGATCCGGGTGACGCGGTTCCGCTCGTTGACCAGCTTGTAGTACTCGTTCAGTTCCTTGGCGCGGTTGTTGGCCGCGACGTGGAACAGGCGCAGCTTCTCCTGGGCCATCTGCGCGACTTCGGCCTTCTGCGCCGCGACGGCCTGTGTCAGTCGTCCTACCCGCTGGACCGTACGAGCGGCCTCGGCCCGTTCGGCGGCGACGGCCTTCTCCGCGGCGGCCACCTTGACCTGGCGGTTCGCCAGTTGCGCCTGCGCGTCGTTCAGCTTGTTCAGGGCCTTGCCCTGGGTGGTGAACACGTTGCGGCGGACCTGGAAACCGGTGGCCAGATCGCTGGAGTTCTCGCCGCGCAGTACGAACGAGAGGCTGGCGAGGTTGTTCTGCTGCTGGTACGTCGACCGCACCGCCTCGCCCGCGAGCTGCCGGGTCTTCTGGATCGCCTGCTCGCCCTCGACCACCTCGGCCTTCGCCGCGGCGAGCGCCTGCTCGGCCGCGACCAGCCGTTTGGCGGCGACCACGTCGGCCGCCTTGGCCGCGGCGAGCTCACCCTGGACCGTGGCGTAGCGGTTCTGCACCCGGGTCAGCTTGCTGCTGGCCTGGTCGTACGCGGTCACGGACGCCTGCAGCGTGTCGTACGACTCCTCCAGATCCGCCTTCGAGGCCTGGATCTGCTTGTCGATCTCCTGCTGCTGCTTCTTCGGATCAGGCGGATCCGCTGGCCCCAGAGCTTGGGCAGCCGGATTCACCGCCAGTAGGCCGGCGGACATGGACAGGACTACGCAGCAAGCGGCGACCAGTGACGGCCGCTTGCGCCCTGAAGGCACACCCGGTCGAACACTGGTGGCGCCGATGCTGTCGTCTCGCTTGATGCGTACCCACCGAAACGGGTTCGCACCGGGGAAGTGCGGGACCACAGTCGACCCCTTGCTATGGGTGAAGGTTTGTTGCCTTCCGACGGTAACCGACAGCTATCAGACTTTGAGGTATTTCCGCGTTGTCAGGAATGTCGGAATGATCGCCAGTACCAGGCCCACGCCCACCATGATCGCGGTCGCCCACATCGTCTCGCCGATACCGATCCATTCCCAGGAGCGGAAGGTGCTCTTGGCGTACCGGTTGACGGTGAAGTAGATCATCAGCCAAAGGGTGCCGCAGGCAAGCATCGCGCCGATCAGGGCGGCCAGCACCGCCTCCAGCAGGAACGGCAGCTGGATATAGAGGTTCGAGGCGCCCACCAGGCGCATGATGCCTATCTCCCGGCGCCGCGCATACGCGGCCAGACGGATCGTGTTCGCGATCTGCAGCACACCGGCTCCCAGCAGCAGGATCGCCGCGACCACCGAACCGATCTGCAGCGAATTGAGGGCCGTGAACAACGGTTTCAGGATCGTGCGCAAATCCTGCACCAGGTCGACCCCGGGCAGACCGGAGACCGCACTGACCAGGTTCTCGAAGCGCTGTGGATCCTTGAGCTTGATCCGGAAGGACTCCTGCATCTGGTCGACCGTCACCGTGCCGACGATCGGTGAGTCCTTGTACAGCTTCTTGAACTGGTCGTAGGCCTGCTGCTTGGTCTCGACGAAGACGCCGTTGGGCGCGGTGTCGGGGCTGGCCTCGATCGTCTCGCGAATCCGGTTCTTCTGGGCGGCCGTGACCTCGGACCCGTTGCAGCCGCGGCCGCCGGAGTCCTTGGTGCACAAGAAGACGGAGATCTGGATCTTGTCGTACCAGTTCCCCTTCATCAGGCCGACCTGCTGATTGATCGCGAGGGCGCCGCCGAGCAGCGACAGCGAGACCCACATCGTCACGACGACCGCGATCGTCATCGACAGGTTCCGCTTCAGGCCGATGCCCAGGTCGGAGAGAACATAGTGCAAACGCATGGGAAGTCAGACCGTTTCGTCGGAGGAGATCACTGCTGGTAGCCGTACACGCCGCGCGATTCGTCGCGGACGAGGTGGCCGTTCTCCAGCTCGATGACGCGCTTGCGCATCTGGTCCACGACCGACACGTCGTGGGTCGCCATCACCACGGTGGTGCCGGTCCGGTTGATCCGGTCCAGCAGCTTCATGATGCCGATCGAGGTGCCCGGGTCGAGGTTTCCGGTCGGCTCGTCGGCGATCAGGATCATCGGCCGGTTCACGAACGCGCGGGCGATCGCGACCCGCTGCTGCTCACCACCGGACAGTTCGTCGGGGAGGCGGTCCTCCTTGCCGTCCAGGCCGACCAGCTCGAGCACCTCGGGCACCGTCTTGCGGATGTGCGCGCGGGGCTTGCCGATCACCTGCAGGGCGAACGCGACGTTCTCACTGACGGTCTTGTTCGGCAGCAGGCGGAAGTCCTGGAACACGGTGCCGATCTGGCGGCGCATCTGCGGCACCCGCCAGTTGGGCAGCCGGTTCAGGTCCTTGCCGGCCACCATGATCTGGCCCTTGGTGGTGCGGTGCTCGCGCAGCACCAGGCGCAGGAACGTCGACTTGCCGGACCCGGAGGTGCCGACGAGGAAGACGAACTCGCCCTTCTCGATGTCGACGTCGACATTCTGCAGGGCGGGTCGCGACTGACCCTCGTACGTCTTGGAAACCTTCTCGAAACGGATCACGTGAGCTCTCGGCCGTGGGTCGGGGGCAGGGGTGCGACTCTCCGGCGCCGGGCTGTCACCGTGCGCAGGAGTAGCGGCCGTCGTTCAGTGTAGGTGAGGGGGGCGCGGCTCTCCCGCAGGCACCTCGGACAGGCGCGGCGATGAGCGGATACCGGACACCACGGTCCTTGCGCCAGACCGCCGGCCGCGAGGTGGTTCAGGCCGGGGCCGGGGCGGGGCCGCCGTTCTCCGGGCGGGCGGTTGCGATCCGGGCCACGCCGGCGTCGGGTTTGCGCCCGGCGCGTTTGGCCGCCTCGACATGCAACCGGGCCAGCTCGACGGCCTGCCGGGACACCTTCACGGTCTTCTTGTCAGCCATCGGCGATATCTCCTTCGACCACGACGGTGTTCGCGTCTGCCAAATCAGCGTACGTCTCCGGGCCGACGCGGTCGATGGTGACAGCCGCCGTGAGGGCCGCCACGAGGTCATAATCCTCCGGTTGTAACAGCTCTGACCTCATCAGTGAGCGGAGCGTGACGACACCGGCATGGGTTTTGGTCTCGTCGCCGGTGGTGATCTGCTCGACGGCCCACCGGACCATGCGCATGGTCTCCTCGCGGTGCCGCCAGACGTCGAGTTCCTGGTCGGCCTTGCGGGTGATGCGCGCGCCGATCAGCACGCCGGCGAAGGCCACGAACGGGCTCGCGACGGTGGCCAGCACTCCCACCCAATCGGGAATCACGCTGACCTGCTCAAGCGCGCTCGACGCGGCACGAACACGACGACCCCCATAAGTCCTAGGTATTGGCCCGGCGATGATGCTACGACTGATTCCATCAGCAGGCACCGACAGTTTGCGAGCGATGACGTGACGGACCAGGTCTTCGAGTACGACGTGTTCGTCCAGGGCACGGTTTTCCTGGACATCGTGCTCACCGGTCTGCCGTCCGCTCCGGCGACCGGAACCGAGATCTTTGCCGAGGGCATGGGTTCGTGCCCCGGCGGCGTAGCGAACTTCGCCATCGCCGCCAGCCGCCTCGGCCTGCGCAGCGGCCTGGCCGCCGTGTTCGGCGACGACGTGTACGCCGACTTCTGCTGGCGCACGCTCGCCGAGCAGGAGAAGGTCGATCTGTCGCACTCCCGCCGGATCGGCCACTGGCACTCCCCCGTCACGGTCTCGATGTCGATCGACCGGGACCGGGCCATGGTCACGCATGCGCACGACGCACCGGGCGACCCGAGCAAGCTGGTCGGCCCGGGGCTGCGTACGAAGACCGCGATCGTGCCGGTCACCGAGGAACAGCCCGAATGGACGGTCGAGGCCCGCCGCTCCGGCGCGCTGCTGTTCGGGGATGTCGGCTGGGACCCGACCGACACCTGGTCACCGGCCGTGCTCGACGTACTCGACGGCTTCCACGCCTTCACCCCGAACGCGGTCGAGGCGATGGCCTACACCCGCACGGACAGCGCCGAGGCGGCATTGCGCAAGCTGGCCGACCGGGTCCCGCTGGCGGTGGTGACGAACGGCTCCGACGGCGTGATGGCGATCGACTCGTCCACCGGCGAGGAGGCTCAGGTGCCGGCGTTGCCCGTTCGGCAGTACGACCCGACCGGCGCGGGTGACGTGTTCCTGGCTTCGCTGGTGCTTGGCACGCTGCGGGAATGGCCGCTGGCGCATCGGCTGGCCTTTGGCAATCTGTGTGCGGGGTTGTCCGTCCAGCACTTCGGTGGATCCCTCGCGGCGCCGGGCTGGGGCGACATCATCGACTGGGTCCGTGACCACAGCCGCTCCCGCCCGGGTGACGTCGATCCGGCCATCTTGAGGCAGTACGCGTTCATCGGTGACGTCCTGCCCGAAGGTCCCGTGCCGATCGTTCGCCGCGCGGGCGCCACCATCGCCCGCCTCTCCGACGCGTGAACCGAGCTGCCTGTGGATAACCGCGGGCACGCGACCTGAGTTGGTCGTAGGGTCGGGGATGTTGCGTGACGGTCGGGTCACGCAGGGTTCTCGTGGAGGTGCTGGCGAATGACTGCGGGTGGCGTGCAGGGGTTGGGACGGCGGCGGTTTCTAGCGCTCGGCGGTGGGCTGGCGGCGATGGCCGTCGCGGGCTGCGGGTCGAACACCGGCCGCGAAGAGCAACCGGAGGGCGGTTCCGGCTCCGGCTCCGGCGACAAACCCAAGCTGTCCCAGTGGTACCACCAGTACGGCGAGACCGGCACTCAGCAGGCTGTGCAGAAGTATGCGGCGGACTATCCCGACGCGACGGTCGAGGTGGTCTGGACCGCGGGTGACTACGACAAGAAGGCCGCCTCCGCGCTGCTGACCGACAGTGGCCCGGACGTCTTCGAGTACGGCAACGGCCCGACGATCGACATGATCAAGGCGGGCCAGGTCGCCGATCTGAGCGACCTGCTCGGCGACGCCAAGGACGACTTCACCCCCTCGCTGCTGCAGCGGATGACCTACCAGGACAAGCTGTACGGCGTTCCCCAGGTCACCGACCTGCAACTGCTGGTCTATCGCAAGAGCATGCTCCAGGCCGCCGGCGTTCAACCGCCACAGACGGTCGACGAGTTGATCGCGGCGGCGAAGAAGCTGACCACTGGCAAGGTGACGGGCCTGTTCGTCGGCAACGACGGTGGCGTCGGCGTGCTCGGCGGTCCGGCGCTATGGTCCGCCGGGCTGGACTACCTGACCGAGGAGAACACCTTCGGCTTCGACGACCCGGCCGCGATCGAGTCGTTCCGCAAGCTGCGTGAGCTCTTCAAGTCGGGCAGTCTCCTGCTCGGCGCGCCAACCGACTGGTCCGATCCGTCGGCGCTGACGCAAGGCCTGACCGCGATGCAGTTCACCGGGTTCTGGACGTTCCCACAGCTGCAACGGGATCTCGGCGACGACTTCGGCGTACTGCCTTGGCCGAAGCTGAACGACGGCGGCAAGGCCAGCGTGCCGGTCGGGGCGTTCTCGGCCGCGGTGAGCAGCAAGTCGAGGAACGTGGATGCCGCGAAGCAGTTCGTGAAGTGGCTGTGGGTGGATCAAACCGACAAGCAACTCGACTGGGCCCAGTCGTACGGCTTCCACATCCCGGCGCGCAAGAGCCTGATCGAGAAGGCGGACAAGCTGAAATCCGGGCCGGCGGCCGACGCGGCCAGGCTGGTGAACGAGGTCGGCCGGCCGCAGTCACCGTTGCTGTGGACACCGAAGTCCGCAACGGCGTACTCCGACGCCCTGAACCGGATCGTGAAGAGCGGCGCCGACCCGGCCGCGGAGATCAAAACCGTGAAGGCCGTCGTCGACGCAGAGCTGAAGCGCATCGCGGGGTGAGTTCGACCACGCCGTCACTGGCCCGGCGGTTGCGGGGCCGCCAGGATCGCAACCTGTGGTTCGCGATTTTTGTCGGCCCCTTCCTGCTCGGCCTGCTGATCTTCGTTTACATCCCGATCCTGTGGAGCGTCTTCCTCAGCTTCTTCGACGCCCGCAACACCGTCACGCCGACGGACTTTGTTGGCCTGGGCAACTACACGGACATGCTCGGCGATCCGGCGTTCCGGTCCAGCCTGATCACGTTCGTGCTGTTCGCCGCGTTCATCGTGCCGACCACCTTCGCCTGCTCGCTCGGCCTTGCCCTGCTGGTGAATCGGGCCCGCTTCGCGAAGGCGTTCTTCCGCTCGGTGTTCTTCCTGCCGACGGCCTGCTCGTACGTGGTCGCCTCGATGATCTGGAAGCTCTCGATCTTCTCGGGTGTGCGGTTCGGCCTGATGAACACGGTGCTCGGCTGGTTCGGCCTCGAACCGATCGCCTGGTTGTCGATCACCCAGCCCCCTTGGTACTGGCTCGTCATCGTGACGGCCCGGTTGTGGTTGCAGGCCGGGTTCTACATGATCTTGTTCCTGGCCGGACTGCAGCGAATTTCCCCGTCGCTCTATGAGGCCGCGGCCATCGACGGCGCAAGAGGCTGGAAGGTGCTGCGGTTCATCACGTTGCCCCAGCTTCGAGCCACCTCAACCGCCGTACTGCTCCTGCTGTTGATCAACGCGTTCCAGGCGTTCGACGAGTTCTACAACCTGCTGTCCACCTCCGGGCAGTACCCGCCCTATGCGCGGCCACCACTCGTCTACCTGTACTACGCGGCGCTCGGCCAAGGGCAGGACTTCGGCCATGGCAGCGCCGGCGCGGTGATTCTCACGCTCATGATCGCGCTGATCGCGTTGGTGCAGGGCAAATTCCTGGGCCTCGGCAAGAGGGAGGACTGATGGCGGTCATCCAGCGATCCCGGGCCGACCGCGCCGGCAACATCATCCGGTACGTCGTGCTCGTGGCGGGCGCGCTGCTCTTCCTGCTGCCCTTCTACCTGCTGGTGCGCAACGGGTTGTCGACCACCCGCGAGATCACCTCACCGGACTGGACGTTCTGGCCGTCACAGCTGCAGTGGGGCAACATCGCGGACCTGTTCAATGACCCGTCGGTGCCGATGTTCCGCAGCCTGGTCAACTCGCTGCTGATCGCGGTCGTGCAGACCGTCGCCGTACTGGTGATCTCCGGCCTCGCGGGTTACGGGCTGGCCCGGATCCCCTTCCGGTATGCGAATGCCGTCTTCTACGTCATCGTCGCCACCCTGCTCATCCCGGCCGCGGTGACGTTTGTGCCGAGCTTCGTCCTGGTCTCCACCCTCGGCTGGATCTCGACCATGCGCGGGTTGATCATTCCCGGCTTGTTCCAGGCTTTCGCGACGTTCCTCTTCCGGCAGTACTTCCTGGGCTTTCCGAAGGAACTCGAGGAAGCGGCGCAGCTGGACGGCGTCGGCTACTGGGGCACGTTCTGGCGCGTGGTGGTGCCGAACTCGTCAGGCTTCATCGCCGCCATCGGCACGATCACGTTCATCGGTTCGTGGAACGCGTTCCTCTGGCCACTCGTGATCGGGCAGGACCCGAGCTCGTGGACCGTGCAGATCGCGCTCTCCACGTTCCTCACCGCGCAGACGATCAACCTGCCGCAGCTGTTCATCGCCGCCGCGATCGCGATCCTGCCGCTGGTGGTCATGTTCGTCTTCCTGCAGCGCTGGATCGTCGAAGGAGTCGAGCGCTCCGGCATCAGCGAGTGATACCGGAGCGCCCGCGCTCACTGCAGACAGTCGATAGCCGTCCACGGGCTACCACCGGGGAGCTGGGTCCACGAAACCCACTGGCCCGCCGGCACGTGCTTGCAGTTCTGGGCGGTCGTTCCGTTCCGGTAGGGCTGTTTCGCCTGGCCGCTACCGGTGCAGTTCTTGTAGGTCAGGTTGATGTAGCTGCCGACCGGCGTCGAACGCGCGCCGCACGGCACAACCGGGTCGGCCGAGGCCGTGACCGGGTTGATCGCGCCAAGCCCGGCGAGCAACACACCCGTGGCCAGGGCGCGGCCGATCGTCGAGTTCGTCATATTCGGTCCTTCCGATAGATGGCGAGGACCTCGTATCCTGCTGGGCGCTCCATCGCGGGCAAACCACTTCGACCCGCGTCGAACGCGCAGCGCGAATTCGACCGTGACCTGTTCGTCTCAGTCGAATAGCTGGACCCGCGATTAGTCAGACGAAGGGAATGATGCGCTCGCCATACGCGGCAAGCGTGTCTTCCTTGCTGTCGTGCTGCAGGTAGACGGCGAACTGGTCGACGCCGACGTCCTTGAGCTCCTTCAAACGGGCCAGGTGATTCTCGACTGGACCGAGGATGCAGAACCGGTCCACCACCTCGTCCGGCACGAACGCCGTGTGCCGGTTGCCCGCGCGCCCGTGCTCGGCGTAGTCGTAACCCTTACGTCCTTCGATGTACGCCGTGAGAGCCGCCGGCACCGCGCCGGTCGAGCCGTAGCGCGCGACGATGTCTGCCACGTGGTTGCCCACCATGCCGCCGAACCACCGGGTCTGGTCCCGCTGATGGGCCAGGTCGTCGCCGACATACGCCGGCGCCGCCACGCAGAAGGTGATCGCGTCCGGATCACGTCCGGCCTCTTCCGCCGCGCGTCGTACGGCCCCGATCATCCAGGCGGCGATATCCGGATCAGCGAGCTGCAGGATGTACCCGTCGCCGACCTGGCCGGTGGCGGCCAGCGCCTTCGGCCCGTACGCCGCGACCCAGACCTCCAGCTGACCACCTTCGGCCCAGGTGAACCGGAGCTGCTTGCCCCGATACGTGACGGTCTGCCCGCAGGCGAGTTCGCGCACCACCTCGACGCATTGCTTCAGCTCGGCGATCGTGCCCGGCTCGGCCCCGAGCGTGCGCAGGGCGGAATCACCCCGGCCGATCCCGCAGACCGTGCGATTGCCGTACATCTCGTTCAGGGTGGCGAACTGGGACGCGATCACGGTCCAGTCGCGCGTGCCCGGGTTCGTCACCATCGGCCCGACCATCACCCGCGAGGTCGCGGCCAGGATCGCGCTGTAGATGACAAACGGCTCCTGCCAGAGCAGATGCGAGTCGAACGTCCAGACATGACTGAAGCCCGCGTCCTCGGCCTGGCGGGCGAGTTCCACCACCGCCTTCGCGGGCGGATCGTTTTGGAAGACCACACCGATGTCCATGCGTTCTCCTCAGACCAGGTACGACGAGAGGCCGCGCTTGAGGTAGCAGCCGTGACCCTTCCGGCCATGGTAGGTGCCGTTGGCAACGATCACCTGGCCGCGGGAGATCACCGTGTCGACGTGACCAGCGATCTCGTAACCCTCGTAGGCCGAGTGGTCCATGTTCATGTGGTGGGTGCCGGCGCTGATGTGGGTCCGCCCGTTCGGGTCGTAGATGACCAGGTCGGCGTCCGAACCGGGTGCCACGATGCCCTTTTGCGGATACAGCCCGAACATCCGTGCCGGGGTGGTCGCGATCGTCTCGACCCAGCGTTCCAGTGAGAGCCGGCCGTCGACAACACCTTGATAGAGCAGGTCGACCCGGTGCTCGACACCACCGATACCGTTCGGAATCTTGGAGAAGTCACCCCTACCGAGTTCCTTCTGGTCCTTGAAGCAGAACGGACAGTGATCGGTAGAGACCACTGCCAGGTCGTTACTGCGCAGACCCTTCCACAGATCCCGCTGGTGCGACTCGTACTTACTGCGCAGCGGCGTCGAGCAGACCCACTTGGCCCCCTCGAACCCGGGCGCGCCGAGTTGATCCTCCAGTGTCAGGTACAAGTACTGCGGGCACGTCTCGGCGAACACGTTCCGCCCAGCGTCCCGAGCCTCCGCGACGGCCTCCAGCGCCTTACTGGCGGAGAGGTGCACGATGTACAGCGGGCAGTCCGACGCCACCGACGCGAGCGCGATCGCCCGGTTGGTCGCCTCCGCCTCCAACGCGGCCGGACGGGTCAGCCCGTGGTGGATCGGATCGGTCTCACCCCGCGCCAGTGCCTGTTGCACCAGTACGTCGATGGCGATGCCGTTCTCGGCATGCATCATGATCATCGCGCCGTTGTCCCGCGCGGTCTGCATCGCCCGCAGGATCTGGCCGTCGTCGGAGTAGAAGACGCCGGGATAGGCCATGAACAGCTTGAAGCTGGTGATGCCCTCGTCGGTGACGAGCTGGTCCATCGCCTTCAGCGCGTCGCCGTCCACCCCGCCGAGGATCATGTGGAAGGCGTAGTCGATATGGCAGTTGCCCTCCGCCTTCTGATGCCAGGCCGCCAGCCCGTCCTGAACCACCTCGCCGGTCTTCTGCACGGCGAAGTCGATGATCGTGGTGGTACCGCCCCAGGCCGCGGCCAGCGTGCCCGTTTCGAAGGTGTCGCTGGCCGCCGTACCACCGAAGGGCAGTTGCATGTGCGTGTGCGCGTCGATGCCGCCGGGAATCACGTACTTGCCGGAGGCATCGATCGTGGTCTCGGCCTCGACCGGGAAGGCCGGATCCAGCAGCGCGACGATCTTCTCGCCGTCGATCAGCACGTCCGCGCGGTGCGATCCGGTCGGGCCGACGACCGTACCGCCCTTGATCAGCGTGCTCATCACGGTGCCGTCAGGTCGCCGTACGCGTCCGGGCGGCGATCGCGGTAGAACTGCCACCGGTCCCGGACCTCGGCGAGCTTCGAGAGGTCCAGGTCGCGCACGATCAGCTCGGGGTTGTGCGCGTCCCCGACCTCGCCGACGAACTTGCCCTCGGGGTCGACGAAGTACGACGTGCCGTAGAAGTCGTTCTCGCCGTACTCGCTCTCGATGCCGACCCGGTTGATCGCGCCGATGAAGTACTCGTTGGCGACGGCCGAGGCCGGTTGTTCCAGCTGCCACAGGTACGACGAGAGGCCGCGGTGGGTGGCCGACGGGTTGAACACGATCTCGGCGCCGTTGAGGCCGAGCGCGCGCCAGCCCTCCGGGAAGTGCCGGTCGTAACAGATGTAGACGCCGACCTTGCCGACGGCCGTGTCGAAGACGGGATAGCCGAGGTTGCCCGGGCGGAAGTAGAACTTCTCCCAGAACCCCTTCACCTGCGGGATGTGGTTCTTCCGGTACTTGCCCAGGTACTTGCCGTCGGCATCGATCACGGCGGCGGTGTTGTACAGCACGCCGGGTTGCTCCTGCTCGTACACCGGGAGCACCATCACCATGCCGAGCTCGGCCGCGAGGGCGCTGAACCGCTCGACGGTGGGACCGGGCACGGATTCGGCGTACTCGTAGAACTTGGGGTCCTGGAGCTGGCAGAAGTACGGCCCGTAGAACAGCTCCTGGAAGCAGATCACCTGAGCGCCGGCGGCGGCCGCCTGCCGGGCGTACTCCTCGTGAGCCTTGATCATCGACTCCTGGTCACCGGTCCAGTTCGTCTGCACCAGTGCCGCCCGCACGATCCCTGCCATGCCGCCTCCACGTCGAGTCCGCTGCCGAGAAGACCTCATGCTCTATCGCGGCCGGGGTGGAGTCAACGGTTATGCCGAAGTCGTAGCCGACCCGCCGGGCGGACACAGCGGAACGCCGCGAGTGGGCGGCGGGAGGCAGCGGGTGAGCCGGCAGGACGCGGCTCACGGCCGGTGGGAGGCGGGTGGCTCGGGCCGATGGGAGGTGGTGGGAATTCTCCGCGGGCCCGGACCCGGGTGATCAACGCCGTCACGAGGACGGTGACCTCCCCGGCCGGGACCCGCAGCACCGGGATTTCACCGGCGAACGGCGAGTCTACCGCCGCGACGGTAGACGTTGCCGTGGGCATCTTGTTCGGCCGCGTCGGCGGTCCAGCTCAGCTCGGGTCACGCGGGCACCCAGGGTGACGCGGTGGTCCGGCCGAGCGCTGGTGACGCGGCGGAATCGCTTGACTACAGGACGATCAGGGCGATCACGACGATCGCCACCACGACCACAGCGGCCACGATCGCGATGGTCTTGGTGTTCGACTTCGCCGCGGCGGCGGGCTCGGTGCCGCCCTCGTCCACGAAGGCCCGGAACATCTGCGTGCTCGCGCCGGGGTCCTGCTCGTTCTCGTTGTGGGTGTCAGCCATGGGCCGCACCCTACCTGTGCCACCGGTCGAGTCCGGGCAGGCGGCCCGAGCTGTACCATTTGGTACATGCGATTCGAGCACAGGTTCCCGGTCAACGTCCCCGCCGAGCGCGTGTGGGAGGTGTACAGCGATGTCGAGCGATGGCCCGAGTGGACCGCGTCGATCACCTCGGTCGAACGGCTCGACCCCGGCCCGCTGCGCGTCGGCGCCCGAACGCGCATCAAGCAGCCGCGTCTGCCCGAAGCCATCTGGACCGTCACGGAATGGCAGCCCGACGAGTACTTCGCCTGGGTCAGCACCGTCCCCGGCATCCGCACCACCGCCGGCCACCGGGTAGAACCAACCGCCACCGGCGCGCTCGTAACCGCCTCAGTCGACCAATCGGGCCCTCTCGGCCCCCTGTTCGCCGTCCTGCTCCGAGGCCTGACCAACCGCTACCTGTCCCTCGAAGCCACCGGCCTGCAAACCCGCTGCGAATCCCGTTGACCACCTCTCCCCCTAGGCCGAACCCAGGCGGTATGACGGACCGGGTTGGTACGTCGGACTCGGGTGGCTCCGGGGCGGGAGGTGGTTCGGCGCGGGAGCGGTTGTTGGTGGCGGCGATCGAGTACTTCGCGGCGCATGGGATCGGCGACGCCAGCCTGCGCACGATCGCGACGGGCGTCGGGACGAGCCACCGGATGCTGATCTACCACTTCGGTTCCCGCGACGGCCTGCTCGCCGAAGTGGTCCGAGTCGTCGAGGGGCAGCAGCGCGACACCCTTGCCCGGCTGACCGCCTCGCTCGACGTACCACTGCTGGAACAGTCGAAGCAGTTCTGGAACGAAGTGGTCGAGGCCACCTTGATCTATGGCCCGTTGTTCTTCGAGCTGTCGGCGCAAGCGATGCAGCGCAAGCCGCATACCGATGGACTTCGCGCTGATCTCATCCACGTGTGGCTGCCGCCGCTCACGGAACTCCTCATCCGCGCCGGCATTCCCGCTGCCGAGGCACCGACGTACGCCCGACTAAGTCTCGCCGCCGCCCGGGGCTTGCTCTTTGACCTACTGCTCACCGGCGAACGCGTCGAAGTCGACCAGGCCTCCACCTTGCTCAACACCCTCATGCTCACCGCAACCACCACATCCCTGCACAAGACCGCCCCCTGACCAATCGCCGTTGACGCGATCCGGTCCGTGGGCATCTGCAGGTGAGCGTGAGGGTGGCTGGCCACTGAACGATGGGTCGCCACCAGGGATTCCGGCGTGCTAATCCACCGGCAGCCGGCTCTTCTCGGCCGGCAGGGCAGTGAGATCCGGAGCAGCTCAGACGCCGGGTTCAGCAGGTCAGGCGCCCGGTTCGCTCGGGGTCGCCAGCCAGCCGGTGACGATCGGGAGGCGAGTGGCCCGGTGCACCGCGGTGAAGGCGAACGGGCGATCCAGATCGACCACAAGCTTGCGTTCACGTTCCATCGGCATCGACGTGCGCACCATGCCCATGGCGGTCACCGCGGCCGCTTCGAAGCCCTTCGCGAAGAACCGCGCCAGCACGGTCTGCTTCGCCTGCCCCAACCGCAACGGCGTCGGGCTGATCGCAGTGAAGTGTCCCTGCGCCCCAGGATCCGACGACACCGTGGTCAAACCGAAGAGCTCCGCCTGGTCGAGCAGATCGTGTTCCATCGAGATCGAGAACGACGGCAGCGACAACTGGACCACCGGCCGCGGGGTGGTGCTCATCGCCACCTGGACCGCGGGCGATACCTGCTCACCGACACCACCGCCGATGAGGTCTGCGCCCGAACGGCCGCCCGCCGGATCGGCCGCGGCCTGCAAGAGCCCGGCCAGTACGTCGTGCTGCCCGGCGCGGGGTTCGCCGATGGCCAGCAGGATGTCGACGTCGGCATCACCTGTCACGGTGGCGACGGTCAACGGGCCCGCGGCGGTGTCGTCGTACCGCTTGATGGTGGTGAGGTCGGCGTCGGTGCGGTTGAGCCAGTGCCAGGAACCGCCGGCCCAGGGTCCGTCGTACACCTGCTTGATCTGTTCGTTGAACGGGCGGACCCAGGTGGTGCGCAACGCGAGCGCCGTGGCCAGGACGACGGCCAGGTCCGGGGTGACCTCGATCGGCATCTGCTCGATCATGCCGTCGGTGTGCGCGGTCGCCCACGCGTCCAGCTTGGCCTTGTCGCGGACCGGATCACCGGTGAGCGCACCGACCAGTTCGGCCGGGACCACCTCGCCGAACGACTCGCTGAGCTTGAGCGACTCGTGCACCCAGACGCCGAGAGCCGCGTGCAAGTCGTGGGAAGTGTCGATGTCGCGGATCAGGCCGGCTCCGCGCGCCGCGGAGGTCTCCGGCGGCAGTCCGACGGCGGCGGCCAGCTCGGCGCGGCCTGGTTCGTCGGCCGCGGTGGCCATGATGGCGAGCAAGGGCCACAGCCCCAGCGCGGACATCACTGAGTTGCCTGCCGGTAGGCTGCGAGCCCAGCGGCTGGTCAGCGCGTGCACGGCCTGTCCGGCTTCTGGTTCCATGTCTGCCACTGAACCATCCAAGCGCAAATCGGCAGAACGGCCAGCACTTCTGACACTTTGCTGAAGCGGCCGAATGGTGCCAGGGCCCAGATTTTTGCCGGAATGACGCTGAGTTTCATTAGCGACTCCGTTCCGTTGTGATATCAACACGCGCCGTTCCCTGTTCCGGAACCGGTGCGGCATGCCAGGATTCGGCCTCATGAGCACGTCCGCCGACACCCCGCCCTCTGTCGAGGGGCCCGAAAAAGCCCTTGATACCGGCCACGCCCATGCCACCGAACCTGGTGCGCCCGACACGCCCGACGCCGGTCACAACCACCCCGAGGAACCGAAGAAGGAGTCGACGGCCTCGTCGATGGTCTTCACCGGCACCCTGATCGTGCTGGTGGTGCTGGCCTTGTTCGGGCGCCGGATCTTCGCCGGGCTGTTCACCGATGACGGCGTTCGCACCTGGGCCACGATGTTCGTCGGCGTGGTCGTGCAGGCGGTGCCGTTCCTGGTGCTCGGCGTGCTGCTCTCGGCCGCCCTGACCGCGTTCGTACCGCCGTCGTTCTTCGCCAAGGCGCTGCCGAAGCACCCGGCCCTCGCCGTACCGGTCGCGAGCTGCTCCGGCGTCATTCTGCCGGGCTGCGAATGCGCCTCGGTGCCGGTTTCGGCCGCGCTGATGAGCCGGGGCGTCACTCCGGCCGCGGCGATCGCCTTCCTGCTCTCGGCACCCGCGATCAACCCGGTCGTGCTGGCCTCGACGGCGGTCGCCTTCCCGGGCCAGCCGAGCATCGTGGTGGCGCGGCTGGTGTGTTCACTGGCCGTCTCGATGGCGCTGGGCTGGCTGTGGCTGGCCACCGGTAAGGGCGAGTCCTGGCTGAAGATCCCCAAGAACCGGCACGCCGAGGGCACCGGCAAGCTCGAGGTGTTCCGCTCCTCGATGCTGCACGACTTCCTGCACGCCGGTGGCTTCCTGGTGGTCGGCGCCGCCGTGGCCGCCACCCTGAACGTCGTCGTACCGCGCAGCTGGATGGACTCGGTCGCGCAGAACCTGCTGCTCTCGGTCCTGCTGCTCGGCCTGCTGGCCGTCGTACTGGCCATCTGCTCGGAGGCGGACGCGTTCGTGGCGGCCAGCCTGACCCAGTTCTCGATGACCGCCAAGCTGGCCTTCATGGTCGTCGGCCCGGTCGTCGACGTGAAGCTGATCGCCCTCCAGGCCGGTACCTTCGGTGGCAAGTTCACAATCAGGTTCGCCCCGGCCACCTTCGTGGTGGCCGTCGGCTTCGCCCTACTCGTCGGATGGTGGCTGCTGTGAGGCGTAACGTCGCTGGTCTGATCGTTGTCTTCGTCGGTGCGGCGGTGCTTCAGCTCGCCATCTCCGACACCTACTTGCGGTACGTCAAGCCCGGTATGCGCTGGATGCTGCTGATCGCCGGCGCCGTGCTGATCGTGCTCGCGGTCGCGGACGTGCTGGCCGATACCAAGAAGGACGGCCACGACCATTCGGAGCTGGCCGACGACGGGCACGGCCACAACGGCCTGCCGCGCGCGGCCTGGCTGCTGCTGGTCCCGGTCTTCGCGCTGCTGGTGGTGGACCCGCCCGCGCTCGGCGCCGACGCGGCCCAAAGACAATCGCCGGTCGCGGCCAAACCGATGGCCGCCAAGGGCAAGATGTGGCTGCCGAACCAGGAAGAGACCAGCGGTGCTCCCGTCGTCCTGCCGCTGCGCGACTACGCGGTCTGGGCGGTGTGGGAGAAGGACAACATGAAGGGCCGGACCTTCCAGCTCACCGGCTTCGTCACTCCCGGCAAGAACGGCGTCTGGTACGTCAGCCGGATCGGCATGACGTGTTGTGTCGCCGACGGTACGGCGTTCATGGTCGAGGTCCGCGGTCAGCAGGCGCCGCCGAAGAACCAGTGGGTCCAGGTCACCGGCCAGTGGGCCGAACCGACCAAGCGCGAAGACGGGGACGTGGCCGCCATCGACGGCACCACGGTCCGAAACGTGCAACCGCCGGCCAACCAGTACGAGTGATTCCACGCTCTGTCGCCGAGCTGATCGCGTCGGGACGCCGGGACTTCGTGCACTTCTGGGGTGAGACCCCCAGGAGTCCCGGCGTACTCGACGAGAGCTGTCTGAGCCAGTGGTGGCGTGCGCCGTTCACCGTCGACGGCTTGGTGTATCCGACCGCCGAGCACTGGATGATGGCGGCCAAGGCCCGGCTCTTCGGTGATGCCGAGGCCGAAACGAAGATCCTCGCGGCGGGTCATCCCCGCGAGGCGAAGGACCTCGGCCGGACCGTGCGCGGCTTCGATCGCGAGCGCTGGCTCGAGCACCGCGTGCCGATCGTTGCCGAGGGAAACCTGCACAAGTTCGGCCAGCACCACGACCTGCGCGCGTTCCTGCGCGGCACGGGTGACCGCATCCTGGTCGAGGCCAGTCCGGTCGACCTGATCTGGGGCATCGGCCACGCCGCGGATCAACCCGGCGCGTCAGACCCCACGCAGTGGCGCGGGCTCAACCTGCTCGGCTTCGCCCTGATGGCCGTGCGCGACCGCCTCGCGCTCGCGGCCTAGCTCCCAGCTGATCGGGTCGCTCAGGCTGCTCACGTCGCTTGCCCTGCCCGGGCCGCTTGGGCGGTTTCGGCGGAGGACCGTGGCGGCCATGCCCATGACGATGAGCAGTGCGGCGAAGGCGCGTAGAGGGCTGACGGCCTCGCCGCGCAGTAGCCAGGCGGCGGCCATGCCCACGACCGGGACCAGCAGGCTGAACGGCGCGACCGTGCTGGCGTCGTACTGGCGGAGCAGGTAACCCCAGGCGCCGAAGCCGAACAGGGTCGCGGCACCGGCCAGGTACGCGATCGCACCGGCGCCGGTGAGCGTGATCTGGCCGAAGGCCGGCTGCTCGAAGATCAGCGACAGCCCGAACAGCGGTACGGCGGCGACCGCGCTGACCCAGACCATGAAGCGCAGGGTGTCCTTCGGCTTGGCGTGCCGGGTGATCAGGTTCGAGACACCCCAGCAGGCGCCGGCCGCGATGACCAGCGCGAAGGCCGAACCGGGCGCACCAAGGCCCTTGTCCACCGCGATCAGGATCATGCCGCCGCAGGCGACGGCCACTCCCGCGAGCTGCAGCGGGCGGGGCCGTTCGCCCAGGAACACGATGGCGAGTAGCAGGGTGAACACCACCTGGCTCTGCAGGACCAGCGAGGACAGTCCGGCGGGCATGCCCTGGTCCATGCCGATGAACAGCAGGCCGAACTTCGCCACCCCGAGCACCACGCCCACGCCCACGACATACCGCCAGGCGACGCGCGGCGGGCCCAGCAGGAAGATCGCGGGCACGGCCGCCAGGGCGAAGCGCAACGCGGAGAAGAACAGCGGTGGAATGCCTTCCAGGCCGACCTCGATGACAACGAAGTTGACGCCCCACACCGCGGCGACGGCAATGGCGAGCAGGACATGGCGGGGATTCATACCGGCTAGTCTCGATGGCAGCACTGTTTAGCACTAGCGCGAGTTGCTACACCGATCACTGTAGGAGTACTTCATGATCGATCTATCCCGCTTGCGTGCGCTCCATGCCGTCGCGACGTACGGCTCGGTCGGCAGCGCCGCGGACGCCCTCGGTTACACCCCGAGCGCGGTGTCCCAGCAACTCGCGAAACTGGAGCGTGAGACCCGCACCAAGCTGGTCGAGCGCAAGGGCCGTGGCATCGCGCTGACCGACGCGGCCTGGCAGCTCGCGGCCACGGCTGAACAAGTCCTCGAACTGGTCGAACAGGCCGAATTGACCCTGGAGGAGCAACGCGGGGAGGCCGTCGGCGATCTCGTGCTCGCGGCGTTCCCCACCGCCGCCCGGGGTCTGCTGCCGCCCGCGCTGGTCCGCCTGATCGAGGCGCATCCGGCTCTCGACGTACGTGTGGCCGAGCTGGATCCGTTCGACGGACTCGCCGCCGTGGCGCGCGGCGAGGTCCACATCGCGGTCGTGCACGACTGGCACAACACCCCGCTGGCCCTGCCGGAAGGCCTGTCGCGGGTGAAGCTCGGCACGGACCCGGCCGACATCCTGCTGCCGGCGAGCCATCCACTTGCCGCCCGGGAGTCCTTGCGGGCCGCGGATCTGGCCGGCGAACGGTGGATCTGCCAGCCCGAGGGATCGATCTGCCACGACTGGCTGATCCGCACGATGCGCAAGGCCGGGGTCGATCCGGAGGTGGCGTACTCCGTCGGCGAGTACCAGACCCAGCTCGCGATGCTTGCCCAGGGCATCGGTGTCGGCCTGCTGCCCCGGCTCGGCCGTGGCCCGCTGCCGCCGGGGGTGGTCGCCGTACCGCTGCTGCCGGCGCCGAGCCGCCGGTTGTACGCCGCCTGGCGCACGATCACCGCCCGCCGGCCGGCCGTGGCCGTCACGCTGCGGGCCCTGCAGGACGCCTGGGTGGAACGCGACACCGCCTGAGTTCCAGCCTCGGTCCAGCCTCGGTAAGGGCTTCCCAGGATTCGGAGAGCTTCGTTACGATCACTTGGCGTGAACGATTGACACCTTTCCGGGGTGGTGGTGTACTTCCGAGCACTGTTAGGAAACCTTCCTATTCGTTTCGCGTAGCCCCCAGAACGTGAGCGAAGAGGCCCTCCGTCACCGCCCGAAGTAGGAGGCAGTCCAGTGAGATTCCCAAGATGGTGCGCAGCCGTAACCGGCAGCCTCGTCGTCGCCACCGGCCTGGTTGTTGTTGTGCCCCCAGCGACCACCGCCGCCGCCCCTGTCCGGTACGAATCCGAGAGCGCGCTGATCAGCCAGGGCGTGGTCGAGTCGAACCACGCCGGCTTCACCGGCTCCGGCTTCGTCAACTTCGACAACGTCACCGGTAGCTCGGTCGAGTACACCGTGAACGCGCCGACCACCGGCTCGTACACGCTGAGCTTCCGCTACGCCAACGGCACCACCACGAACCGCCCGATGAACGTCACGGTCGACGGCAGCCAGATCGCCGCCAACCTGGCCTTCAACGGGACCGGCGCGTGGACGTCGTACAGCACGGTCAGCACCACCGCCCAGCTCAGCGCGGGCACGCACAAGATCAAGACCACGGCGACCACGTCGAACGGCGGCCCCAACGCCGATTCGCTGACGCTGGACACCGGGACCGCCCCGCCCACCGGCACCACGCCGGTCGCGATCAACGGCCAGCTGCGGGTCTGCGGCGTCAAGCTGTGCAACCAGTACGGCAAGCCGATCCAGCTTCGCGGTATGAGCACGCACGGCATCCAGTGGTACGCGAACTGCATCAAGACCGCCTCCTTGGACGCGCTCGCGAACGACTGGAAGGCCGACATCCTGCGCATCTCGATGTACATCTCGACCAGCGAAGACGGGTACGAGACGAACCCGCGCAAGTTCACCGACATGATGCACAACTACATCGAGGAAGCCACCAAGCGCGGCATGTACGCCCTGGTCGACTGGCACCAGCTCAACCCCGGTGACCCCAACATCTACACCGAGCAGGCGAAAACGTTCTTCACCGAGATCGCCAGCCGGCACAAGAACAAGAACAACATCATCTACGACATCGCCAACGAGCCGAACAACGTCAGCTGGGCCGGTATCAAGAACTACGCCGAGCAGCTGATCCCGGTCATCCGCGCGCAGGACAGCGACGGCGTCATCTTCGTCGGCACCCACGGCTGGGCCTCCCTCGGTGTCTCGGACACCCGCAACGAGACCGACATCATCAACAACCCGATCCGGGCGACGAACTTCATGTACACGTTCCACTTCTACGCGGCCTCGCACAAGGACGAGTACTTCGCCGCCCTGTCGCGCGCGGCCGATCGGATTCCGTTGTTCGTTACCGAGTTCGGCACGCAGGAGTACACCGGCGACGGCCCGAACGACTTCACCTACTCGCAGAAGTACCTGGACTTCCTGGCCAGCAAGAAGATCGGCTGGACCAACTGGAACTTCTCCGACGACTTCCGCTCCGGCGCGGTCTTCAAGACCGGCACGTGCGCCGGTAGCAACTTCACCGGCACCAGCATGCTGAAGCCGTCCGGTGTCTGGGTCCGTGAGCGGATGCGGACCCCGGACGACTTCCCGACCAGCTGACCGTTCCAGGCAGGCGCCACCCCGCCCCGGGTGGCGCACGCCGGCAGGCGCCACCCGCCCCCAGGTGGCGCCTGCCGCACGGTGTCACGTTCCACAGGTTTTCCCCTGCCTCGTTCCGTCCACCGAAAGGCAGAGATAATGAGTAAGACAAGGATCGCCGGGCACGCCCTGCCGGCGTTGCTGATCGCAGCCGTGCTCGCCCCGGCCCCCCAGGCCACCGCGGCACCGATCCGCTACCAAGCCGAGACCGCCACCATCTCCCAAGGGGTGGTCGAGTCCAATCACGCCGGCTTCACCGGCACCGGCTTCGTGAACGCCGACAACGTGACCGGCAGCTACGTGCAGTGGAGTGTCCCGGTCGGTACGGCGGGCACAGCCACGTTGTCGTTCCGATTCGCGAACGGCACCACCGCGAACCGGCCTGCCGATATCACCGTCAACGGCACGCTGGTCTCCGACGAACTCTCCTTCGGCGGCACCGGCGCGTGGAGCACCTGGCAGACCCGGGTGATCACGGTCCAGCTGGCCGCCGGTACCAACACGATCCGCGCCACCTCCACCACGGCCGCCGGAATGGCCAACCTGGACGCGCTCGACGTCGACACAGCGCCCGCCCCGGTTCGCGGTACGCCGCAAACGCCGTCCGACGTCACCACCGGCCTGGCCTTGCCGTGGGCGATGTCGTTCCTGCCGGACGGCCAGTCCGCGCTGGTCACCGAGCGGGACAGCTTCCGGGTCTCCCGGGTCACGCTGAGCGGCACCCGCACGCTCGTCGGCACCGTGCCGAACACCATCACCACCGGCGGCGAAGGCGGCCTGATGGGCGTCGCGGTCTCGCCGACCTGGAACGGCACCACCGATCAGGCCGTGTACTTCTTCCACACCTCCAACGACAACGGCCAGAACCAGAACCGCATCGTGCGAATGAACTTCAACGGCAGTTCGCTGTCCGGCCGGACCGTGATCGTATCGGGTATCACCAGCGCCCAGTACCACAACGGCGGCCAGCTCAAGTTCGGTCCCGACGGCTACCTGTACGCGACCACCGGTGACGCGCAGAACACCGCCCTCGCCCAGAACACCAACTCCCCCAACGGCAAGATCCTGCGCTTCACCACCAGCGGCCAGCCCGCGCCGGGTAATCCCTGGGGCAACCTGGTCTACAGCCGCGGCCACCGCAATCCGCAAGGCCTCGCGTGGGATTCGGCCGGCCGCCTCTGGTCGTCCGAGCTGGGCAACACCGCGCTGGACGAGCTCAACCTGATCATCTCCGGCCGCAACTACGGCTGGCCCACGTGCGAAGGCCCGTGCAACGTGGCCGGGATGGAGAACCCGAAGCGCACCTGGACCACCGCCGAGGCCTCGCCGAGCAGTCTCGCCATCGTCAACGACACGGCGTACGTCGCGGCCCTGCGCGGGCAGCGGCTCTGGCGGGTCGAGCTCAACGGTGACAGCGCCGGCGCCACCCAGGCGTACTTCCAGGGCACCTTCGGCCGCCTTCGTTCGGTGGTGAAGGTGCCGAACCAGAACACGATCTGGATCAGCACGTCCAACACCAGTAACGACCGGATCATTCGCTCGGAGATCCGCTAGCCGGTTTGGGCTGTCGCGATGCGGCTGGCGCCGCGGCCGCATCGCGACCGTCCGTTGGAACCGGCTCCGGTAGTTCCCCGTCCGACCTCTCGAGCGCGACCGACGCGGGGCGGTCCGCGCTCCCCCTCGGGGTCAGCCGGCGAGTTGGTGAAGGCGGCGCTCGGTTTCGTCGTCGGCCGGGGTGTACACGGTGGCGCGCACCTTGCCTGCTTGGGACAGCCAGAGGTTGGCTGGTTCGAGGCGGAGCAGGCCGACCTCGGAATTGCCGATCAGCTTGAGTTGCGCGCTCGGCCCGGCCACGTCGTACCGCTGCCACAGATTGGCGAACCGCGGTGACGCTGCCAGCAACCGGGCGGTGAAGTCCTGCCACGCCGGGTCACCGAGGTGGTCCGCCAACGCCGCGCGATATCCCGCCACCAGGCGCAGCACGATGTCGTCCGCGTCGATGAACCTGCACTTCCACTCGGTCTCGTTGAAGGCCAGCCAGACAATGTTGCGCTCCTCGACCGGAACCTCGTCGAGGTTCACGATGGCCTTCGCGTACGCCTCGTTGTAGGCGAGTACGTCGTACCGGGCGTTGACGACAAAGGCCGGGTACGGCGAGACCTGGCGCAGGAGGCGATGAACCGACGCGGGCAGCGCCGTGCAGTCGCCTTTGAAAGGCCCGAGCGGAATACCCGCCAGTGTGAAGAGGTGGTTGCGCTCGAGGCGGTCCAGCCGCAGGGTGCGCGCGATGGCCTCGACGACCTGCGCCGAGACGTTGATGTCGCGGCCCTGCTCGAGCCAGGTGTACCAGGTGACGCCGACACCCGCGAGCAGCGCGACCTCCTCGCGGCGAAGACCCGGCGTACGGCGACGACCGCCCGGGGCTAGTCCGACCTCTTCGGGCTGGATCCGCTCGCGCCGGCTGCGCAGGAACGCGCCCAGCTCCTCATGACGGGTGACCACGGCCCTCTGGATGCTGCTCGTTGCCTCTTGAGTGGTGCGGGTGGCAGCGGTTTTGCCGGCGGCGCGGTTTTTGTCGGCGGCGGGTGGCACACTCAGGCTCATGGTCACACCGCCTATGGTCGCCCGGCTGATCACCGGTTGCCAGGTGCTGGTGGTACCAGGATAAGCAGGCTCTCACTACCTGGATCGGAGCAGCGTCAGGCTGATCGACATGACCTCACAGACCCTGCCGGCCGCCGCTAGGCCCGAGGCGCCGGCGCTTGGCCCCGTGGCCCTCACGACGCTGCTGTTCGGCGCGTTCCTGCCGATGCTGTCGTTTTTCATCATCAACGTCGCCCTGCCCGCGATCGGCTCCGACCTGCGCGCCAGTACGGGTGAGCTGCAACTGGTGGTGGGCAGCTACGGCATCGCGAACGCGACGTTGCTCGTGGTCGGCGGCCGGCTCGGTGACGGCTTCGGCCGAAAACGCTTGTTTCTCTGGGGTTTGGCGGGCTTCACGCTGACGTCACTGCTGTGCGCCATCGCGCCGACCATCGGCGTACTGCTTGCCGCGCGGGCGATTCAGGGTGCGTCCGCCGCCGCGATGACCCCGCAGGTCCTGTCGAAGATCAGCAGCCTGCTGACCGGCGCGCACCGGGCTCGCGCGATGGCGATGTTCGGCGTCGCGGGTGGTCTGGCCGCCGCGCTCGGGCAGATCCTCGGCGGTGTGCTGGTCTCGGCCGACCTGTTCGGCCTCGGCTGGCGAGCGGTCTTCCTGGTGAACGTTCCGGTCGGCCTGGTCGCGATCGCGCTGGCCATTCGCCTGCTGCCCGAAACGCGTGCGACGAACCGCCTGCCGGTGGACGGCGTTGGCGCGGGTCTGCTCGCGCTCACCCTGGTCCTGTTGCTGCTGCCGCTGACCGAAGGCCGTCCGCTTGGCTGGCCGTTGTGGACCTGGCTCTGCCTCGCCGCGGTCATCCCGATGGGGATCGCGCTGGCCCTGCACCAACGTCGTACGGAACGCAGCGGCGCCGTTCCCCTCATTCCGCCGTCGGTGCTCAAACTCCGGCCGATGCGGATCGGGCTGGTGCTGGCGCTCGGGTTCTTCACCACCTTCGGCGGCTTCATGTTCGTGTTCGCCCTCGCGACGCAGGGCGAGGCCGGGATGACGCCGCTTGAAGGCGGTCTGAGCCTGCTGCCGATGGCGATCGGCTTCCTGGTCACGTCGATCTACGGACCACGCCTGCAGGTGCGGTACGGCGCGGGCCTGATCGTGCGCGGCTGGCTGGTGCAGAGCGTGGGTTACGCCGCGCTCGGCGTGGTCGCGCTGACGCTCTGGCCGGAGGTGACTCCGCTGACGATGACCCTGCCGCTGCTGGTGGCCGGGTTCGGCGGTGGGCTGGTGATGGTGCCGCTGATCGGGGTAGTGGTCGGCCAGGTCCCGCCGCAGCAGGCCGGCCTGGGCAGCGGAATTCTCCTGACCAGCCAGCAGACCTGTATCGCCCTCGGCGCGGCCACTGTTGGTACGGCGTATCTGGCCCTGGCCTCGACGTCGTGGGGCCAAGGCGGCGCGCTGGCCGCGGTCTGCCTCGCCATCGTCGCCATCAGCGTGGCGATGGCCCCGGTGACCACCCGCCTCGGGCGCTAGATCAGGTCGAGCCCGCGGCGGTTGGTTCTACGCCGCGGGCTGTTGCGGTGGCTTTGGCGGGGGTCAGTTGTCGGCGTGTCAGTTGGCGTCGGCGGCGGTTTGGCCGGTGCGGCGCCAGCGGATGCCGGCCTCGACGAAGTCGTCGATCTCGCCGTCGAAAACGCCGCTGGTGTTACCCGACTCGTACAGCGTGCGCAGATCCTTGACCATCTGGTACGGGTGCAGCACGTACGAGCGCATCTGGTCACCCCACGAGCCCTGGACGTCACCGCGCAGGGAGTCGATGTGGGCGCGCTCTTCGGCCTTCTTCAGCGCGAGCAGCTTGGCCTTCAGGATGACCATCGCGGAGGCCTTGTTCTGCAGCTGGGACTTCTCGTTCTGGCAGGACACGACGGTGCCGGTCGGAATGTGCGTGATCCGGACGGCGGAGTCGGTGGTGTTGACGCTCTGCCCACCGGGACCGGAGGAGCGGTAGACGTCGATGCGCAGCTCCTCCTCCGGTACGTCGATCTCATCGGTCTGCTCCAGCACCGGGACCACCTCGACCGCGGCGAACGAGGTCTGCCGGCGGCCCTGGTTGTCGAACGGCGAGATCCGGACCAGCCGGTGCGTGCCCGACTCGACACTCAACGTGCCATAACCGTACGGCGCCTTGACGGCGAAGGTGGTCGACTTGAGACCGGCCTCTTCCGCGTACGACGTGTCGTAGACCTCGGTCGGATAACCGTGGCGCTCGGCCCAGCGCAGGTACATCCGCTGCAGCATCTCGGCGAAGTCCGCCGCGTCGACACCACCGGCGCCGGAGCGGATCGTCACCAGCGCCTCGCGCTCGTCGTACTCGCCCGAGAGCAGGGTGCGCACCTCGAGCGACTGGATCGACTTGGTCAGCGAGGCGATCTCGCGCTCGGCCTCGGCGAGGGTGTCCGCGTCGTTCTCGTCGCGGGCCAGCTCCACGAGCACGGCGAGATCGTCGACGCGGGTACGCAGGCTGCCAACCCGCTCCACGTCGGCCTCGAGCCGGGACAGCCGGGAGGTCACCTTCTGCGCGTTCGCCTGGTCGTTCCACAGGTCGGGCGCGGCGACCTCCTCGCCGAGCGCGGCGATCTCCCGCTGCATCGCGGGCAGGTCGAGAACTTTCTCGATGGACGTCAGGGTGCCGTCGAGAGCCTTCAGGTCAGCGTCGAAATCAGGTCCAGCCACAACGAGGTAGCCTACGCCACCGGCAAAGTGCTGCGCGTCAGCTTTCCCGTCGTTCGCCTCAGCTTGCCGCTCCTCCGGCTCGGCTTCCTGGCCCTCCGGCTCAGTTTTCCGCTCCGGAGGCCCCGAGCGCCGCGAAAACCTCGTCGATCGCCTTCTCCAGGTCCTTGGTCGCACGGGCCAGCTGGCGGGCGCTCGCCTCTTCCGCCGGCATCAACCGGGCCAGTTCCTGCTCGAGCACCTTCTGGGCCGCGCCGTACTGCGCCGCGACCAGGCGCGCGATCAGCGGCGACATCGCGGCGTCCCGTTCCAGCAAGGCCTCCGCGAGCAGGTCTTCCATGGTCTGGGCGTTCTGCCGGACCCGGGCGAGCAAGGCCGAGCTGCCTTCGATCGTCTGGTTGAACCGCGGCCAGGTGGCCAGGTACCCGAGCTCGTGCCGCTGCCGGATCGCCGCCAGGTAGTGCCTGAGCAAGGTCGCCAAGGGCGGCTCGCCCGGTGGCGCCGTACGGATCGCCTCGGCCGGACCTGTGACCCAGCTCGCGTCATCGAAGAAGAGATCTTCCTTGGTCGGGAAGTGGTTGAACACGGTCTGCACGGCTACATCCGCGGCCGCCGCGACCTCCGCCACCGTCACCCCGTCGAACCCGCGCGCCATGAACAGCCGAGTCGCCACATCCGAGATCGCCTGGCGCGTGAGCTGCTTCTTGCGCTCGCGTCGGCCCAATTCCGTCACGGCAGAAACCTAGCGGATGTGCTTTACTCATCCCAATAATGTAGCCACTACATCTTTGGAGTTACACCATGACCGTGGTAATTCTCGGCGCGCGCGGCAAGATCGCCCAGCACGTCGCCACCGGACTCCAGGCCCGGGAGATCCCCGTCCGGCTCGGCACGCGGACAGGCACGGGCCAACCCGCCCGACGGGGCGCGTCGCCGTTGCCTGACGGAGCGCTGGAGTTCGATCCGGCCGATCCCGGCTCGATCCTCGAAGGCGCCGAACAGGTCTTCCTGTACGCCGATCCGGCCACCGCCCCGGCCTTCGTCGCCGCGGCCGATCAGGCCGGCGTCAAGCAGGTCGTACTGCTCTCGTCCGCCGCCTCCCAGGCCGGCACCACCGACGCCGCGGCTGATCCACACGGCACCGCGGAGGCCATCGTCGCGACCGGCCCGTACGCGACGACGTTCCTCCAGCCAGGTGCGTTCATGTCGAACGCCCTCTTCTGGGGTTATTCGATGCGCACGACCGGGGAGGTTCGCATTCCTTACCTGGACGCCGAGGAGGCCCCGATCCACGAACGCGATATCGCCGACGTCGCGATCGAGGTGCTCAGTGCCGGACCGGGCGCTGAGCACGACGGGCGCGGATACGAACTGACCGGGCCTGAATCGATGACCCGGCGGCGGCAGCTCGAACTGATCACCGAGGTACTCGGCGTGCCGGTCAAGATGGCCGAGCTGACCCCGGCCGAGGGCCGAGCCGAACTCGCCGCCGTCATGGGCGACGGCCCCCAACTCGACTCCCTGATGTCCTACTGGGCCTCCCGCGTCGGCAACCCTCACCCCACCAACACCAACGTCACCGCCCTAACCGGCCACCCCGCCCGCCCCTTCACCACCTGGCTGACCGACCACGCCTCCACCTTCACCTCCTAACAGTGATGACGCGCTGCCAGCGAGGACAGCTCCACAACTGCCGCGCGCCTCGGCTCCGACGCCGACGACGCAACGCGACGCGCTCAGCGATCGGCGCCCGCGGTACCAGGGCCCTGCCAGTACGACGATCCGGGCGACGGCCGGACCACCCTGCGAGTGGCTGGCCATCGGCGAGGTGGGTTACCACCTCGGAATCCCAGGTGGTAACCCACCGTCGGCGTGGCCAGCCACTCCCACGACACCGCGGGCGGGACGCGGCGTACCGCATCTCACGGCGGCGGGGCGGGGCGGGGCGGGGCGGGGTAGATCGTCGTCGGCGAGCCGTTGGAGGGGCGACTTTCGGTGGACCGCTCATTGCCGTGTAGCCGACGAACTCAGCGGTGCGTGTGGCGTGGCCTGCGGGGTCCTTCGGGCGGGTGCGAGGAATTAGGGGCGAAGGCGTCCGATGGGCCGTACAGCTCCGCCGCGCGGGCTCGACCGGTGGACGACGTGGCTGCCGGTTGGTTGGTCGCCTGCCACCACCGCACGCCGTCGTACGTCGCGTTGCGTGGGTCAGCTGAGGGTGACTATGGCGGCGGCGGTGGCGGCTACTTCGCGGGTGGTGGTCCAGCCGGGTGGTTCGAAGGGGAGGTCGACAGTGGTGGTGAGGGTTACGACGACGGTTTGGCCTTCCACGACGGTGGACCAGGTGAGGTCGTCGAAGCTGGCGGTTGCGTTGACCGCGTCGAGGTATTCCGCGGTTAGGCGGCTCGCCGCTTCTGGGTCGATGTCGGCGGTTGGGCCGGACGTACCGCGGTGGAGGGCGAGACCGTTCGCGGCGGCCAGGACGGCGCCGTCGGCGGTGGCGTCGAGGTCGCGCCGTACTAGGAAGGTCTTCGAGATGTCCGTGACCGCGGCAACCATCAGCAGAACCACCGTCGCGAAGCCGATGATCAACACCGTCATCTGCCCACGCTCGTCCCGCCGACCAAACCACCTGCATCGTCGTGCAGCTCGGCGACCAAACCACCTGCATCGTCGTGCAGCTCGGCGACCAAACCACCTGCATCGTCGTGCAGCTCGCTGATCAGACCAGCGAGGTCGTCGTACAGCTCGCTGACTGAGCCGGTCGATCCGCCGTTCGGCGCGACGGGGAGGGCCGGAGTGACGGTCGGAGTGTTTGCTGGAGAGGCTGAGGTCGTGGGTCATCGGTGGGCCTTGGATTCGCGGTAGGTGCCGTATGACTCGGTGTGTTCGGAGCTGATGTGGATGGCGGGGCGGTCGCCGCCGAGGATGTCGGGGATGAGCGGGAGGGGTACGGCGGTGGAGAGCGCCACCGTGACGGTTGAGCCGGATTCGAGGCAGGCTGGGGAGCAGGTGATGCTGAGCTGGTCGCGGTTGAGGTCCAGGCCTTGATCTGCCATGGCCAGGCGGGCCGCTTCGAAGGCTCGTTCGCGGGACTCGTCCACTCCGCTGTCGTCAGGGCCGATGATGAACGCCCGGGCGGCGGCGCGGGTCGCGGCGGTGGCGCCGTACGACGCGCGCTGTACGTCGAAGACCGCGAGCATGACGTAGATCAGCGGGACCAGCAGCAGGATCGCGAGCCAGGAGAACTCCACAACGGCCGATCCGCACTCATCCCTCAGCCGCCCCGACGGGGTCATCGGGCCACTTCCTTGGTCGCGTGGCCTTGGGTGGTGAAGGCTAGGCCGGGGCCCCAGAGGCCTAGGGGTGGCATGTGGGCATGGACGGTGATGCGTACGGCGGGTTGGCCGTTCAGGTCGATGACCTCGCTGCGGATGTTGTGGATCAGTTCGTCGCGGATTACGCCGTCGATCAGCTGTCGGGTGCGGAACTCGCCGTCGGTCGCGTCGCGGTCGAGCACTGCCGCGTAGTGCGCGCCTTCGGAGGCGGCGGCCGCGATGGTGTTGCGTACGTACAGGTAGAGGCCGAGTTGGAGCAGGCCCAGGAACAGCGGTACGACCAGCATCGAGACCAGTACGAAGTCGACCACCGCTGATCCAGCCTCGCCGGCCCGGGCTCGGGAGGGGCCGGGCATGGTCAGCCGCCGCTGACCTTGCTGACCGAGTCGAGGGCGCGGCGCAGCATCGATTGCAGCTCGGGTCCTACGAATGCGATCAACCCGGCCACCAAACCGGCGGTCATGACGGTGATCAGAACCCAACCCGGTACGTCGCCGCGCTCGTTCCTGGCCCGCCCCCGCGGGACCAGATCCAAGGCCATCGTCAGAGCCAGCAACAGTCTCGTCATCAGTAGCGACATCTCGATTTCTCCTTGCCTCAACCGGCAATCAGCCGGATTCCGACAGCGCCGGGGAAGAACGCAAAAACCACGGTCACGGGCAGCACCAGGAACACGACGGGCACCATCATCGCCACCTCGCGGCGGGCGCCGTTCTCGATCAACTCTCGGCGGTTCGCCTCCCGGATATCCCCTGCCTGGGCTCGCAGTACGTCGGCCAGCGGCGTACCGCGTTCGAGCGCGACGGCCAGGCCATCGGCGAAGCGGGACAACGCGACCAAGCCGGTTCGATCCGCGAGCGCGTCGAGCGACCGGACCAGCGATTCACCCGCACGGGTCTCGGCCAGGACCCGTTGCAGCTCTTTGGTCAGTTCGCCCCGGCTGGATCGCGCGACCCGGTCGAGCGCGGCGGCTGGGCCTTCGCCCGCGGCGACGGCGAGCGCGAGCATCTCCGCGACGGTCGGGAGTTCCGCCAGCAGACGGCGCTCGCGGCGACGGACCTGCGAGGTGAGGTGGGTGTCGCGCGACAGCACACCTAGTACGGCGGCGACCGCGCACAAGATGATCAGGCCGACCGGATTGCCGGAGCCGGAGGACAGCGCGACCAGCGAGATGAGCAGGGCGATACCGAAGCCGGCCGCGCCCCACAGCACCTGCTCGATCCGGAATTCCTCAAGCCCGCGGTCGATCCCGGCCCGCGCGAGGCGTTTTCGAACCGAGGTCGTGCCGCCTAGCAGGCGCTCCAGCCGACGGGCTCCCCCACGCAGCGACGGCTCGAACAACCGCCGCACGGCAAAGAACGGCGAGCCGGAATCGGGCGCACCGGCGAAGACCTCGGGGCCTTCGAGATCGCGCAGGTACGGGCTGATGCGCTCGTCGGCTGAAGGCCTGTGGAGGAAGGGAAGGCGGCGCGCGACGAGGACCAGGCCGATACCCAGGAATGCGCCGAGGGCCGCGCCCAACCACATCGGGTTCATCGCAGTACCCGCTCTGGCTCGGGGAGACGACCGATCCGCAGCATCACCCGGTAGGCGAGTAGGCACAGCGCCGCACCGATCCCGATCACGACGGCCCCGGTGGCGGAGTTGTACCGCTGGATGACGTCGCCCTGGAACGACAACATCCCCAGCACCAACCAAGGCGCCGCGACCGCCACCCGGGCACCGTTGATCGACCAGGATTGGCGGGCCTCCAGCTCCGATCTGGTTCGCGCGTCGTCGCGCAGGAACGCCGAGAGCGAGCGCAGCAACCGGCCGAGGTCACCACCGCCAACCTCGCGCGCAATGCGCAGGGCCTCCACCACGCGATCGCCGACCGGGTCCGCGAGGCGCGCCTTCAACCGATCCAGCGAATCCGCGAACCGCCCGGTCGAGGCATAGTCCGCACCGAATCGGCGGAACGGCTCCCGCAGCGGCAGCGGACCTCGATCGCCAACCTGCGCGAGGGCCTCGGACAGGGACAACCCGGCCCGGACCGCGGAGGCAATGTTGTCGACCACGTCGGGCCAGAGCTCCCGGAACTCGGCGCGGCGACGGCGGACCCGGCCCTTGAGCAAGGCCACTGGGCCACCACCAGCGAATACGCCGAAGGCCAGACCTATCGGCCACGCCCCGGATACGACGTACATCAGGAGGAAGCCGGTCGTCCCGGCCAGCGCGCAAACGCCGATGAAGGCGCCTGGGGTAACACCCTCGACGCCGGCCTCGGCGAGCAGTTCGCGACTGGCCGAGGTGAATCGGCCTTCGGCGCGTGGGCCAGCCGACGGCGGCGCGAGGAACGACCAGCTGATCATTAACAGGCCGATCCCGAAGAACAACCCGAGTAGCAGTCCCATCAGCGCCCCACTCCATGCCGATCGGCCAGCAGCGCATGCGGCGAGTAGCCCGCGCGCTGGAACCGCTCTGGGTGGGGCAACTGGCCCTCTGCGCGGACGAGCCGGCCGTCGACCGTACTGAACAGGCTTTCGGTCTCGATCGCTTGTTCCTCGATGCGGCCGCTGACCGCGACGATCTCACGCACTCGGCGCTGGCCGTCGGCCGCGATCCCGAGATGCACGACCAGATCGATACAGGCTGCGACCGTGGGCAGCACGAACCGGCTGCCGATGTTCTCTCCGGCCAAGAGCGGCAGCGTGCACATTTTGGTCAGCGCCTCGCGGGCCGAGTTCGCGTGCAGGGTGCAGAGGCCGGGGAGGCCGCTGTTCAAAGCGAGCAAGAGATCGAGGCACTCTTCACCACGAACCTCGCCGACGATCAGGCGGGACGGCCGCATGCGCAGCGACTCCTTGACCAGGTCGCGGAGCCGGATCTCGCCCGTGCCCTCAAGACCGGCCTGGCGGGTCTGCATGGCCACCCAGTCAGGGATCGGCAGGCGGATCTCGAAGACCTCCTCGCAGCTGATCACCCGTTCGCTGCCCGGGATCGAACCGGCGAGCGCGTTCAGCATGGTGGTCTTGCCTGCTTGGGTGCCGCCCGAGACCAGCACGTTCAGACCGACGGCCACCGAGGCTTCGAGTACGGCGGCCGCGTGCGGCGTGAGCGAACCCAGCGCGACCAGATCGGCCAGTCGGGTGGCCCGGATCGTGAACTTGCGGATGTTGATCGCCGCATAGCGTTGAGTGATCCCGCCGAGCACAACATGCACCCGGCTCCCGTCGGGCAGACGCGCGTCGGTGAACGGCTGGGACACGTCGATCCGGCGACCGGTGGTCTTCAGCATCCGCTCGACCAGATCGCCGACCTCCTCCTCGGTGAGCACCGTGGTGGTCAGCTCGTGCCGCCCGTCGCGGGCGATGAAGATCCGCGACGGCTCGTTCAGCCAGATCTCTTCGACTGTCGGGTCGTCCAGATAGCGCTGCAGCGGACCGAAGCCGGCCACCCGGTCATGGACTTCCCGATGCACCGCCTCGGTGTCCTCGATCGGTGGCACCAGGCCGGTCAGACTGCGCTCGTCGTACTCCTTGACGACCGAGCTGACGATGGCTTTGACCGCGCCCGGATCTCGCAGCGGATCGATGCCCTCGCGGCGAACCACATCGCGGACCTGCGCGTCGATCAGCTCGACCGCGCTGCTCCAGCCCGGCCGTCGTGCGGCGATTCTGTCGGCGGTCATCGTCGTCCCCCGTCTGCTCTGGCTGCCCAGATGCCCCGGCGGAACTATCCTCTCAGTGACCGACCCTCTACAGCCAGCGACGATCGGACACCTGTGGATAACCACTTTGTCAGTCGCCGGGGTCACAGTCCGTGAGACTGCGGACACAGAGCGTCCGAAGAACCTGTTCGGTTCTTCGGACGTCTGGCAGTTAGCTGGAACCCTTCGCCGGCAGCGCGAACAGCCTGCCGGCCGGCTTCCAGGCAGGGTTACGAGCCATCGTGGTGAGCTGCTCCACGGTGAACGGCGGGTAGGCCCGAGTCTTCGGGCTGCCCTTCTCGTCCTCGGAGTTGAAGGCGATCATGTTCACCTTGACGCCGTCCCGGCGGTACACCTCGACGCTGTTCGACAACACACCCTCGTTTCGCTCATCGGTGTACACCAGCTCGAGCGGCCGCGACACCACCAGCGTGCCGTCGGCAAGCCTCTTGCAGGCGCCTGGGAACTCGCTGGAGCACTTACGAACGTTATGCCGCTCAACCATCGCATTGACCTCGGCCAGGCCCTTGCCGTCGTCGACTGTCCAACTGCCGCCGCTGAACTGCCCAGGCTCTCCCCAGACATTCGGGTCGCTGGCCTTCATCCCCGACGGCAGGAGCTTCCGCAGCGTGTTGAGGGCGAATCGCGACGGAGGCTTGGGCGTCGCGCTAGTCGTCTTTGTGGGCGCCGGCGCGGTTGGCTTGGCCGTGGGCGTCTGAACGGCTACCTGCACGCCCTGGCCGTCGGCCGGTCCCAGGGACTGCACCGCCACCGCGAACCCGGCAGTGAGTACGACGGCCCCGGCCGCCGCCGCGGACACCAGGGCTGTCCGCCGCCGGCGCATCCGCAAGCCCTGGGCCATTCCGCGCTGGACCAGGTCGGGTGACTCGGGCGACAGGCCGTCGGTGGCCCGGCGCATCAGGTCGGAGATATCGGTCATGAGGAATTCCTCCGTGCTCATGTCAGGTCTGTCAGGAGTGGCTGAGGTCGAAGGCATCCGTACCGAGCACTTCCCGCAGGCGGGTCAGCGCCCGGGAGGTGCGGTTGCGGATGGCTCCGGAGCTCTTGCCGAGATCACGCGCGACCTGCTCGACGCTGCGATCTTCGAAGAACCGCAGCACCAGCACGGCGCGATCCAGCGGGCTGAGCTCACCCAGCGCCGCCTGCAACGAGACCCGCAGGGCCTGATCGACCTCACCACCGGCGACTTCCGGCAGATCGGCGGTCGGCCGTTCGGTCGAACTACGCCGGCGCCGCTGCGAGATGAACGTCCTGGCCAGCACGGTCTGCGCGTAGGCCCCGGGGTTTTCCACCCGGTCCAGCCCTTTCCACACCCGGAACATGCGCGCGAGCGTTTCCTGCACCAGGTCCTCGGCCTGATGGCGATCCCCCGCCAGCAACCAGGCCGTCCGGAAAAGCTGCGGGGTACGAGCCACCGCGAACTCCTCGAAATCCCTCGTCGATCTCATCGGCGCCTCTCCGTCGGGGTCGTGGGCACGCCCTCACACCCGTCTAGACGCCCTGACCCCCTCAACGTGTCACACCAAAGGTCCGCCCTCCAGACCACCCGAACCGGCCTGAGCAGACGGAACCGAGGACCGCGCGGGTGGCCCGAGCGGGCGGCGCGTGACGAGGCGGAGGGGCGGTACGGCGCGCAGGAGCGGTTCCGGGCTGGGGCCGGGATGGCTCCTCGGGTGGTCCGTGGGGCGCGTTGCGAGTCGTGGCCGGGCCTATTCCGACCGTCGGCGGTCGGAATAGGGGGTGGACTCGTCAGATCTCGCACGTCAACCCCCTATTCCGACCGCCGACCCTCGGAATAGGACGGAGTAGGACCGGCGCGACTGACGCTCTCGGCTTGATCCAAGGGTCGGGGCGGCGGTTTCATGCGGGAGTGCCGGCTTTGGTGGTTCGAGGCGGAGGCTGGCGACGATTCGTCGCGACGTCGTGAGAGACCGCCGCGTGCACGGTCGGGGTGGGTGGTTAGCGGTGGATGAGGGTGTGTTCGAAGGCGTAGCGGGAGGCTCGGAAGAGGTGGGAGCCGTATTCGACGGCTCGGCCGTGGTCGTCGTAGGTGATTCGGGTGACGGCGAGCAAGGGTGCGCCTGGTTGTTCGGTCAGCAGGCGGGCCTGTTCCGGCGTGGCCGGTAGGGCCGAGATCGTCTGGTGGGCCACCTTCAAGCGAACGCCCTCGGCGCGCAGCAACTCGTACAACCCGTTCGCGGCGAGGGTGGCCGCGTCGGTGTCGAGGATCTCGGTTGGCAGCCAGTTCCGCATGATGGCGAGTGGTTCGCCGTCGGCCCGGCGGAGGCGCTCGATGCGCAGCACGTGATCACCCTGCTCGCATTGCAAAGCCGTCGCGACATCGGCGGTGGCGCCGACCGGACCCAACCAGAGCACCTCCGTTTGCGGCGTGCGATTCGTGGCGGCCAGGTCGTCGTACAGGCTGGTGAGTTCGAGCGAACGGCGAACCTGCCCGGCGTTTCCGACCACCTGCGTGCCGACACCGCGCTTGCGGACCAGCAGACCCTGATCGACCAGGCGGGCGATCGCCTGGCGAACGGTCGGCCGGCTCAGGCCGTACGCCTCGGCCAGGTCCACCTCGTTGCTGAGGCGGGAGCCGACCGGCAGGTCACCCCCGGTGATCGCGGCTTCGAGTTGCTGCGCGAGCTGTACGTGGAGAGGGGTTCGACTGGACCTGTCGACGGTGACCTGGACGGTGTTCATCCGGACATCATGGGAGGTCGAGCGGGTCGCCGTCCACCGAGCCCGGCCTGTCCGGAAAACCCTGACCAACTGTCCGGAGAACCCTGGCCGAGTGTCCAAAGTTCTCCGGACGTTGGCGAAACGCAGACAACGCGAGTACGACGCCGGGGGGAAACCGATTTATGCCGGGTTGTCCAGCAACGTCCGGACCAGCCGCAGACCAACCGAAAGGTGCGCCAGTTCGGGTCCGTCGGTCTCGACGATTTCCGCCATCATCACGGCGGCTCGTTCCAGTGCCGTGGCGTTGAGGTCCTCCCAGGCCATCACGCGCTGTTCCGGATCCTGCTGCGGATCCGTGCTCGCGAGTACCTGCGCGGTCAACCGGGCATGCACCGCGTGCAGGTCGTCCCGCAGCGCCGCGCGGGCCATCGTCTGCCACCGGTCGCTGCGCGGCAAGGCGATGATCCGCTCCAGGAAAACGCCCAGTTGCAGGCGCTCCCCCAGCGCGTAATGCACGCGTGCAACCTCAAGTACGTCGAGGTTGTCGCGCTTGGAGGTCTCGACGATGCCAAGGGCGGCGTACGCCGGGGGGAGGATCGCGATCCGGGTGGCGAACTCGACGCCGACGCCCTTGGATACCAGGCCTTCCCGGCGCTGCTCGAACAAGGCCAGTTCGCGTCCGCGCAGCAGGTCCGGCAGGGCGTCCTTGACCGTGGTGATGCCCGGACCGAAGTGCTCGACCAGTTCCGCGATGTCGACCGGAGGCCGCCGGTTGCTGACCAGCCAACGGGTCGCGCGCTCCACCAGCGTGCGGGTCTCGAGCCGCATCCGGGTCTGGGTTTCGGCGTCGACAACGTTGTCCAATTCGGCGTTCTTCGCGAGCAGATCCGGCTGCGCGAAGATCCGCGAAGCGGCCAGATTCGCCCGGACGACGTCCTCGACCGAACCACCGGTCTCCAGCGAAAGCCGGTGGAACGCGGTGATGCCCGAGGAGTTGACGAACTCGTTCACCACCTGGGTGACGATGATCTCCCGGCGCAGCTGATGCGCGTTCATCGGCGTGGCGAAACGCTCCTGGATCACCGACGGGAAGTAGCTGGCCAGCTTGGAGGCCAAGTACTCGTCGTCGGGCAGGGTCGTCTTCAGCAGCTCCGACTCCAGCACGATCTTGGTGTACGCGATCAGCACCGAAAGCTCCGGCGGAGTGAGCCCGCGGCCATCGGCCTTACGCCGCTTGAACTCCGCGACACTCGGCAGGAACTCGAGCTCCCGGTCCAGCAGGCCTTGCTTCTCCAGCCGCCGGACCCAGTCCTGGTGCACGTGCAGCAGGGCCGGGGCCTGGGCGGCCGCGTTGGCCAGGGCGACGTTCTGCCGGTAGTTGCTCTTCAGCACCAGGTCCGCGACCTCACCGGTCATCGAGGCGATCACGTCGTTGCGCTGCTTCTCGGTCAGATCGCCGTCCGCGACGACCTTGTCCAGCAGGATCTTGATGTTCACCTCGTGGTCGGAGGTGTCCACCCCGGCCACGTTGTCGATGAAGTCGGTGTTGATCCGGCCACCGGTGGCGGCGTACTCGATCCGGCCGAGCTGGGTCAGACCCAGGTTGCCGCCTTCGCCGACGGCCTTGGCGCGCAGTTCGGCGCCGTTGATCCGGATCGGGTCGTTGGCCTTGTCACCGACGTCCGCGTGGGTTTCGGTACTGGCCTTCACGTACGTACCGATGCCGCCGTTCCAGAACAGGTCGACCGGCGCCTTGAGAATCGCCTTCATCAGATCGGCCGGCGTCATCGCGCCGACCTGGCCGTCCAGGCCGAGCACCGCGGCCACCTCGGCCGAGATCGGAATGGCCTTCTCCGTCCGCGGGTAGATGCCACCGCCGGCCGAGATCAGGTCCGGCGAGTAGTCCGCCCACGACGACCTCGGCAGGTCGAACAACCGCCGCCGCTCGGCGTACGACGTGGCGGCATCCGGCGACGGGTCCAGGAAGATGTGCCGGTGGTCGAACGCGGCCACCAGTCGGATGTGCTCCGACAGCAGCATGCCGTTACCGAACACGTCACCGGACATGTCGCCGATACCGACGACGGTGAAGTCCTCGGTCTGGGTGTCGTGGCCCATCTCGCGGAAGTGCCGCTTGACCGACTCCCACGCGCCGCGAGCGGTGATGCCCATCACCTTGTGGTCGTAGCCGACCGAGCCACCCGAGGCGAACGCGTCACCCAGCCAGAAGCCGTACTCCTTGGCGACGCCGTTCGCGATGTCCGAGAACGTCGCGGTGCCCTTGTCGGCCGCGACCACCAGATACGCGTCGTCGGAGTCGTAGCGCACCACGTTCGCGGGCGGCACGATCTTGTCGCCGACGATGTTGTCGGTGATGTCGAGCAGACCCGAGATGAAGATCTTGTAGCAGGCGATGCCCTCTTCCAGCCAGGCGTTGCGATCGACCGCCGGATCGGGCAGCTGCTTGGCGTAGAACCCGCCCTTGGCGCCGACCGGCACGATCACCGAGTTCTTCACCATCTGCGCCTTGACCAGGCCGAGCACCTCGGTCCGGAAGTCCTCGCGCCGGTCGGACCAGCGCAGGCCACCACGCGCGACCGCACCGAACCGCAGGTGCACGCCTTCGACCCGCGGCGAGTAGACGAAGATCTCGTACGCCGGACGCGGCTCGGGCAGTTCCGGAATCGCCGTCGGCTCCAGCTTGAACGAGATGTAGCCGCAGGGCTGTCCGTCCGGCCCAGGCTGGAAGTAGTTCGTTCGCAGGGTGGCCCGGATCGCGGTCAGGTACGAGCGCAGGATCCGGTCCTCGTCCAGCGACTTGACCGTGTCCAGCGCACTGTTGATCTCCTTGACCAGCTGCTCGACCGCCGCCACCCGGTCCGGGTCATCCGCAGCGCCGTGTACGGGATCGAAGCTGGTCTCGAACAACTTGACCAGCAGCGCCGCGATGTCGACGTGCGCCAGGAAGCTGTTCTCGATGTAGTCCTGGCTGAACGGCGTACCGCCCTGGCGGATGTACTTCTGGTAGGCGCGCAGTACGGAGATCTGGCGCCAGGTGAGATTGCCCTTCACCACCAGCGCGTTCAGGTTGTCGCTCTCGGCGCGGCCGTCCCAGACCGCCTGGAAGGTGTCGGAGAAGAGCTGCCGCAGCTCCTCCCGCACCTCGGTGGCGTCCGGCGCGCGCAGCCCGAAGTCGTAGATGTAGGCCATCGTGCCGTCTTCGCGGCGGAATTCGTACGGCCGCTCGTCGATCACCTCGACGCCCATGTGGGTCAGCTTCGGCAGCACCTGCGACAGCGACAGCGACGACCCGGTGCGGTACAGCTTGAACCGCTTCTCGTTGCCCTCGGCATCGATCGGGGTGTACAGCGACATCGCCAGGCCGTCGTCCGGCGGCAGGTCCTTCAGCGTGACGACATCCGTCACGGCCACCTCGGCCCGGAAGTCCTCCTTGTACGCCTGGCCGAAGGCGTTCGCGTACAACCGGGTCAGCTTGGTCGCGGTGACGTCGCCGACCTTCTCGTGCAACGCGGCGGCGAAGTCGTCCTCCCAGGCGCGGGTGGTCTCGATCACCTGGCGCTCGAGGTCGTCCGCGTCGTACTCCCCGACCGTCTCGCCCTGCTTCATCCGGACCACGAAGTGCACCCGCGCCAGCACCGATTCGGTGACGTGCGCGGCGTAGTCGACGGACTCGGCGCCGATCGCGTTCTTGAGGATCTCCTGCATCTTGAGCCGGACCGCGGTGGTGTAGCGGTCGCGCGGCAGGTAGACCAGGCAGGACAGGTAGCGGTTGTACACGTCGCGGCGGATGAACAGCTTGACCGCACGGCGTTCCTGCAGGTGCAGCACGGTCTGCACGATCGGCAGCAGGTCCTCGACCGGCGCCTGCAGCAGCTCGTCGCGCGGGTAGGTCTCGAGCACGTCGAGCAGGCCCTTGCCGCTGTGGCTGTTCGCCTCGAAACCGGTCAGCCGGAACAGGTCGAACGCCTTGCGCCGCAGCACCGGGACCTGCATGACGCTCTCGGTGTACGCCGTCGAGGCGAGCAGGCCGATGAACCGCTGCTCGCCGACGGGTTCGCCGTTCTCGTCGAACTTCTTGATCCCGACATAGTCCAGGTACGACGACCGGTGCACGGTGGATCGGGAGTTGGCCTTCGTCAGGATCAGCAGCTTCTTCTCGCGGGCCTTCGCGCTCACCTCGGGCGGCAGCAGACCGGCGTTCGGCTCCTGCTTCGGGTCGTGGCGCAGAATGCCCAGGCCGGTGCCGGGCACGCCGCGCAGAATGCCCTGGTCGCCGTCCATGGTGAAGGCGTACTCGCGGTAGCCGAGGAAGGTGAAGTGCTCGTCGGCGAGCCACTCCAGCAGTTCCTGGGTCTCCTCGATCTCGTTGTCGTCGACCGGCAGATCGGACGAGACCAGGCCGTTGGCGATCGCGACGGCCTTGTCGTGCATCTTGGGCCAGTCCTCGACGGCCTCGCGCACGTCGTTCAGCACCCGGCTCAGGTCCTCGGTGAGGCGGCGGAGTTCGGCGGGGTCGGGGATCCGGTCGATCTCCAGGTGCATCCAGCTCTCGCGGACCAGGTCGTGCCCGTCCGCGGCGGCGGTCTCGTCGGCGATGACCTCCTGCAGCGTGCCGGTGATGTCGCGCCGGACCACGAACTGCGGGTGCACCAGCAGGTGCAGCGCGATGCCGTTCTCGGCGATCACCATCGAGGCCGAGTCGACCAGGAAGGGCATGTCGTCGACCACGATCTCGACCACGGTGTGCCCGTTCGCGGACCAGCCGTGCTCTTCCAGGGTCGGCGTGAAGACCTGCACCTTCGCGGTGCCCTGGGGCCGGTTCGCGGCGGACCGGTAATGGTGCCGCGCTGCTCCCAGTACGTCGGTCGGCTGGCGCCGGCAGATGTCCTCCGCCGCCACGTAGCGGTAGTACCGCTCGAGGAACGTGGTGAGCTTGCCGGCGTCGACCGCCTTCTCACCCGTCTTCTCGTGCAGGTGCGTACCAGCCGCCACCGCCTTGCCCAGAACGTCCGCCTTCAGAACGTCCAGCTTGTTCTGCATCCCCACTCGTCTCCACGCGAAACCGCGGCGCCCGGCGCCGGGGCGTACGCCCTTGTGCGCCCACCTCCGAGACTAGTCCTCTCATGTCACTGGTGTGATGCCGGGACGGTCCTTAACTTTTGCCTACGCCTTGGATTTCGGCCTGGCCGTCGGGTTACTGACGGGTTGGTTTTGCCGGCCTCACTCGGGCGGGTCCAGCTCCTTGGTGTGCGCGCCAGGGCCCGTCTCGCGGCCGGCGCTGGTCGTGAGACCCGCGCCGGTGTCGCGGCCGGGGTCGGGGGCCAGGAGCCGGGCGGGGGCCTTGAGACCGACCGTACGGAGTTCGAGATCGGCCAGCTGGTTCAGTACCGCCGTGTCGCGCGAGCGCCAGGCCGCGACCGGGTCGTCGCTGATCTTGGCCAGCTTCTGCATCGGCTGGTTGGCCATCGCGCGCAGGGCGAACAACTCCAGATCCGCGTCGGAGTCGATGAACCGCTGAGCCGCGGTCGCCCGGCGGGAGAACCGGATCCGGCGCGGCAGCCAGATCAGCAACGCGAAGAGCACCGGCAGCAGGATCGTGACCCCGGCCAAGACGTACGCCAACTGCTCGACCGCCGCGGCCTGGTCCCGGCCGGAATCGGCGAGCTTGGTCGCGGCCCCGGCCGCACTGTCCAGCGGCGCCCTCAGCTTGCTGCCGACCGCTGGTACGTCGCCGGCTGGTTCGGCCAGGCGGCGGAGATCACCGGCCAGACCGTCGCCGGCCTCGGCCACCTTGCGCCCCGGCGCGCCGAGCAGATTGGTGACTTTGAAAACGAGTAGTCCCAGGGCCACGCAGAACGCGATCCAGCCGACCAGCAGCAGGTCCCCGACCACCTGCCCGGCCCGTTGCGTTCCGACGTCGGAGTAAAGCTTCACGATGGTCACTTCCCGGCTCGCGTGGATCGGCGCTGGCCACGCTACGGGTTTCGTCGGTGGGCGTCGTTACGCTGACGGCGTGTCCGAGATCGCGCTCGCCCCACTGGCGTACCACCGAGCCGTGCTGGCCCATGTCCGCCGCACGGACGAGGCCGCCTGGCGGTCACTGCACGGCCGCCTCGGCACGCCCGCCGCTGAACCCGACGACGGCCATGGCGGCAACAGCGGGACCGCGACTGTCGACGATCGCGGCCTGCCGGAATCCCTGCTGCGTAATGCCTATCGGCTCGAACCGGCCGGTCATCCCGAGTTGCACGAGGCGGCCCGCCGAGCCGGTACGGCGCTGGGCCTGACCGGGCCGGTCGAGTTCTTCCAGGTCCAAGGTGGCCCCGCCAACGCCTCACTGCTGTACCAACCCGACCACACGGTCATTCTCTTCTCGGGCTCGTTGCTCGATCTGCTCGACCATGACGAGCTGACCGCCATCTGCGGACACGAACTGGCCCATCAACTGCTGTGGACCCTCGATGACGGGGCCTATCTCGCGGTCGACCGGCTGCTCGACGCGGCCGCGGGAGACGCGCGAACCCCACCGCAGTACCTGGAGACCGGGCGGCGCTGGGCGATGGCCTGCGAGCTGTTCGCGGACCGCGGCGCGCTGACGGCTTGCGGCAACCTCGCGACCACTGTGCGGGCGCTGCTCAAGGTTCAGACCGGGTTGGCCCAGGTGGACCCGGACGCCTATCTCCGGCAGGCCGCCGAGGTCGATCTCAGCAGCGGCAGCCGCGGTACGAGCCATCCCGAGGGCGTCGCGCGCGCCTGGGCCTTGCGCGGCTGGCTGGCCGGTGAGGACGTCGAGGGCGTGGTTACCGGGCCGCTCGACGTGGACGCGCCCGACGTACTGGACGCCGCGATGCTGCGGGAGCTCGCCGGGCGTTTCGCCAGTCATGTCGCGGCCGAGTCCGAGCTGAGCAGCCCAGTGGTCGCCACCCATGCGGCGGCCTTTTTCGACCCACCACCGGCCGAGCTGCCGACGCCGGCTGGGCCGTTTCCACGGTTCGATGAGCCGCTGGCGATGCGTCCGGTGGATGGCTTGCCGATGCCGAGACCACGCGCGCTGACTCCTGCGACACAACGCTTTCTCGGCTATCTCCTGCTGGATCTGGCGACGGCTGACCCCGACACCGGGGACGCGGGATTGAGCGCCGCGATTCGGATCGCCAGGCAAGCGGGCCTGTCGACGTTCGAGGATCTGGCCGACGACGAGCTCGGGTGGAGCGACAAACGGCGAGCCGAGCTGGTCGCCGCCGCGAGTGTGGAACGACTGTGGTGACGAGGGGGTGGTCGTCATGAAGGCGGCGGAGCTGGTGGCGTTGGCGGTCGACCAGGGCGGCCTCGGCAGTGACGCGCTGCTTGCGGCGGTGCTGCCGTTGTTCCACCAGACGGCCGAGGTGCACGAGCGCGGCCTGGTCGCGCCCTTGCGCGGGCTGGACCGGATCACGCTCGACGAGCAGAGCCGGCTGGGGTTCGCGCCTGAGCAGGCCACCCGGCCCGTGCTCGCGCCGGCGGAGTTGCGCCTGCGCGAGGGCCGTCGCCCGGCGGCCGTCGACATCGTGCGCGAGCGGCGGGTCGAGACCGATCTGGAGCACGCGGGCGGTTCGCCGCGGCAACTTGTCACCGAGCCGGTTCCGGCCGCGATCACCTCGCCCGTTCTTGTGCCCGGCTGGCAGGGCTGGGAGCACGTCGTCGGTCACCACGACCCGCTCACCGACGTCTTCTCGCTGGGCCAGCTGCTGCTCGCGCTCGCCTGCGGCCTCGACTTCGACCGGCCCGCGGACGTCGCCCGCCTGATGGATGCCCAGGGCAACCTTTTCCGGATCGGTACGCCGGTGCATCCGGTCATCGCCGCGGTCGCGGTGCAGATGGCCGAGCCCGATCGGCATCGCCGGGCCCAGGATCTGCGCTCGCTGATCGACCGGCTGGAGAACTATCGCGATCAGCCGCTCGACTTCGATCTCGCGGCCATCACCGAGCGCGAGACCGATCGCCGGGCGGCGGTGCTGACGGCCTTGCGGCACCGGCTGTTCGACTTGTCCCGGCGCAACAAGCTGGTCCAGTTCCGCCATACCGCGCAAAGCCTGAATCTGACCGAGGCGTCGGTCCCGCTGATGCTCGACGTGCGGACGATCCGGCCGGAGCACCTCTTCACCTGGAAGGCCGAACTCGCCGCGGGCAAAACGCATTCCCTCGGCAAGTGGGTGCGATATGAGGAGGCGCCATATGCCGCGAGTTCGCTCGACAAGCTGATCTCGACGGCCCGGCGGGATCGCGCCGAGTTCGGGCAGGACCAGCTGCGCCTCGTGCCGGTCTTCCTGCGTTGGCACGACCTCAAGAATGATCCCGACACCAGGTTGTCCTCGCCGTTGCTGCTGCTCAAGGTGGAACTGGCGAAAAAGCGTGGCGTTCGCGATTCGTACACCCTGCGCGTGCTCGATCCGGTCGCCGAGGTGAACCCGACGCTGCGTCATCTGCTGCGCGAGCTGTACGGCGCTCGCCTGCCCGAGCATGTCGATCTGAGCAACCCGACGGCCATGACCGAACTGCATGCCGGGTTGACCGCGCAGTTCCAGGCGTCGGAGCCGGGGCTGACGCTGCGGTTCCAGGACAAACCGCGAATCGACCTGGTGCGGAACCGCGCGATGGTCCGGCTGCGCGGTTACCGGCGGCATCAGCGCGGCAATCTCGCGGACGAATTCGGCGGCCGCCACTATCCGTACTCCTATCGCCGGACCGACTACCAGCCACTTGGTGTGCAGATCTTCCGGCATCAACTGGCCGTGCAGGAATTGCCGATCGGCGTCGTACTCAGTGGTCCGGAGCATCCGCGCACGCCATCGGCCGCTGATCCGATCGAGACCGACACCTACACCCTGGACGAGGGCTCGGGCGCCAGTCCGTATGCGTGGGATTTCGACCTTTGTGCAGTGGCGCTCGCCAACTTCAACTACCGCACGCTCGGGCTGGTGCGCGACTACGACGAGTTGCTCGCGACCGGGCGGTCCTGTCCGTCGTTCGACCAGTTGTTCTCGGATGAGCCGCGTCCGCTCTCGGCCGAACCAGCCGAGCTGCCAACGGCCGAGCGCCATCTGGTCGTGCCCGCCGATGGTTCGCAGGTCGCCGCGGTCGCGCGGGCCCGCCGGGGCGAGAGCTTCGTCATTCAGGGACCACCCGGCACGGGTAAGTCCCAGACGATCACGAACATGATCGCCGACTTCGTGGCGGAAGGCTGTCGGGTGTTGTTCGTCTGCCAGAAGCGCGCCGCCCTCGACGTCGTACATGCTCGCCTCGCCGGGCGCGGGCTGGACGAGCTGTGCACGTTGATCCACGACTCGCAGACCGACAAGAAGGCCTTCGTGCACGGGCTGCGTGAGACCTACGAGAGCTGGCTTTCCGCCGGTGACGATCTCGATCAACTCATCGCCCGGCGGACCGAGGTGACCACCCGGATCGACGGCTTGCTGCACACCGTCGCGCAGTTCGAGGCACTGCTTGCCTCGGGCAACGAACCACGTCTGCGTGAGGTGGTCGGCCGGCTGGCGGACCTGCGCGATCAGGCCTGGGGTGACGAGTTGCCCGTCGCGGAGCGCAGGTTGATCCCGTCCGCGGCCGACTGGTGGCAGGCCCGCGCGGCGGTGCTCGAGTTGTCCCGTCTGCTGCCGGCGGTGGACCCGGCCAGCGAGGGCGTGTTGAGCCGGAGCCTGCTGGCGTCTATCCGGGCCGACCGCTGGAACGAGCCCGGCGCCGATCTCCAGATCCCCGCGAGAGCCGAGCGCGTCCGGACCGCCTGGGCAGACGTCCTCGCGACGCTGCCCGGCGACTCCTGGGACGACTTGTCCGTGCGGCAACTGCACGAGCTGGTTGCCGCTGCCGAGGTGCTTGCGCCGTTGGTCGAGCGCGGCCGGGAGCAGGCCTTGGACCCCGGATCGAGCATCGCGCGCGAGCTGATCGCGGCCCGCGACGCCCAGCAGAGCGTCCAGTCGGCCGCGGCCAGAGCCTGGTACGACGCCCGCGGCTGGAAGCAGCCTGCGCCTTCGGCCACAGAGGCCCAAGCGGCGTACGGGATTGCGCACGACAAGGAGCGCCGGGCCTTCCGGTTCCTCAGCCGCGATTGGCGACGGGTCAAGACGATGGTGGCCGGGCGGTTCGATCGTGACGCCGCGACCGAACATGCCTCCGTCACCGACGCGCTCTACCTGCTGACCGAGGCCCATCATCGCGGCGAACTGGCCCGCCAAGCCGAGGAAGACGCTGCGCGCACGTGGGGTTCGGCCGATCTGGTCGAGTTGTCGTCGAACCTGGCGCGCATCCGCCGTACGGCCGAGGCCGATCCGCTTTTGGCCGTGCGGCTTACCGACTCGCCCAGGTCGGCAGAGGCGCTCGTGGCGGTGGGAGCGGCCTTGCGGCAGGCGGAGGGACTCGGCGCGGAACTGCTCGATCCATCCACCGAGGCGCTGACACTTGGCGAGTTGCGTGGCCTGCTCGATCGACTGGCCTCGCCGGGGATCGTGCCGACGCTGCAGGCGCTGGCGGTCCCACTCAAGGCCCTCGGTACCGCCCCGGCCACGGTTCAGCACGCCGTACGGCGCCTGGACGCGACGCCGGATCAACTGGAGTTCGCGGTCTGTCGCCTGCAGTGGGACCGGGCTCGCGCCGGTGCACCCGAGCTTTCGTCCGGACAGCTCGACCGCATCGTCGGCCAGCTGGGCCTCGCCTACGACGAGTTGACCGACCTGAACGCGGCCGCCGTCGTGGCCCAGGTCCGCCGCCGGTTCCAGACCGAGCTGGCGCATTCCGAACTGAGCGCGAGCGGGATGTCGCCCGAGGACCGCGAGCGCAAGAAGACCTTCAGCGCCGGGCGGCGCGAGCTGGAACACGAGTTCGGCAAGGTGATGCGCTACAAGTCGATCCGCGAGCTGTCGTCCGGAGCCTCCGGCTCAGTGGTTTCGTTGTTGCGGCCGGTCTGGCTGATGAGCCCGTCATCGGTATCGGACACCTTGCCGCTGGACACCACCTTCGACGTGGTGGTGTACGACGAGGCCAGCCAGATTCCGATCGAGGAGGCCGTGCCGGCGCTGCACCGGGCCCCGCAGGTGATCGTGGTCGGCGATCAGATGCAGCTGCCACCCACGCAGTACTTCCGCGTCGCCACACCAACCTCCGAAGGCGCCGAGGCGGAAGACGCCGAAGCCGAGCAGGTGGGCGTGGTCCTGGACGAGGACAGCTTCCTCTCGATCAGCGCGCAACGGCTGGCCTCGACCATGCTGACGTGGCACTACCGCAGCCGGTCGGAGGCGCTGATCTCGTTCAGCAACGCGGCCTTCTACCAAGGGCGGCTGGCGACGATTCCCGATCGCCTGCCGGCCCGCACGGCTCCACCGTGGACGGTGCACGGCCCGGCCGGTGAGGTCGGCTCGATCATCGACAGCGTGCTGGCGGGCAGTATCACCACCGTGCGGGTGGCCGATGGCGTTTACCAGCGACGGACCAACCCGGCCGAGGCGCGCTGGATCGCGGCGATGATCCGCGATCTGCTCCGGCGCGATACCGGCAAGAGCCTGGGCATCGTCGCGTTCTCCGAGGCCCAGCAAGGCGAGATCGAGCGGGCGCTGGAGGATTTGGCTCAGGTCGATCCGGAGTTCGCCGCCGCCTACGAGGCGGAGCTGGTTCGCACGCGTGATGACCAGGACGTCAGCCTGTTCGTGAAGAACCTCGAGAACGTACAGGGCGACGAACGCGACATCATCGTGATGAGCGTCTGTTACGCCGCCGGACCGGACGGGCGGATGCTGATGAACTTCGGCCCGATCAACACCGCCGGTGGGGAAAAACGCCTGAACGTCATCTTCTCCCGCGCTCGCGAACACATGGTGATCGTGTCGAGCATCGAGCCGGACGCGATCACCAACACCTACAACGACGGCGCGAACGCCCTGCGCCGCTTCCTGGGATACGCCGAGGCCATCTCGCGCGGCGATCTTCCCGCCGCGCAGGCCGCCCTCGCCGGCTATCCCGCCGTACGACGTACCGCCGGGTCTCGCGAGCACTCCACGGTGGTTCGCCAGTTGGCCGAGGCCCTTCGCGCGGCAGGCGTCGAGGTGGCTACGGATGTGGGCGAGTCGGTGTTCCGGTGCGACCTGGCTCTACGCCGGCCGGGTGAGATCGGGCATCGGCTGGCGGTCCTGGTCGACACGCCTGACCGGGTCGCGGCCGACTCCCTGCTCGAGCGCCTCGGCACCCATCCGCGCGCGCTCGCGACCGGCGGCTGGCGAGTCAAACACGTACTCAGCACCGACTGGACCCAAAACCCCGAAGCCGTGCTCACCACCCTGCAAGACGCCCTGTCCCGGCCTTCGGACGCCTAAGCCCTCGCCGCCGTTTCTTTTGCGTTCATTGGCCGGAATCCGCCCTGCCTGCACCGCGGAGCAGCACAAGTCTGCAATGTCTCGGGACAGTGGTGACATGCCTGTGTGCCAGGACGTCGGTGAGGACCTGGTCAATCGTCGCTTCGCCGTGCAGGCATCGAACAGATCGCCTGGTTGGCGTCTTGCGCTTAGCCGGCCGATTCGTGCGACCGCTGATACGACGCGAGCCCGGGTCGTGGAGCGGCTGCCTGGTTTGTGGGTGCGCCCGCTACCGGCTTGCACTGCGACAGCCGGGTTGTGGCGCGCCCACTACCGGCTTGCACTGCGACAGCCGGGTTGTGGCGCGCCCACTACCGGCTTGCACTGCGACAGCCGGGTTGTGGCGCGCCCACTACCGGCTTGCAGTGCGACTGCCGGGTTTTAGTGTGCCCGCTACCGAGTTTTTGCGCGGCTACCCGGTTGCAGCCAGGTAGCCGTGCCGAAACTCGGCACCCGACCGTCTCGGGTGATTTGTTCCGAGGGTCGGCCGTCGGAATCGGGGGTGGACCCGTCAGATTTGGCACGTCGACCCCCGACCTCCAAGGAGGGGACCTGGTGAATAGGCGCAGGTAGAACCCGTTCGTCCGCATGCGCGGAGCCGCCACTGCCTGCTCCGGGTACGGGATCACTCGAAGGCGACCGGCCATACCTCACGCGTCCCCCTGACAGCCAGCTGCGCTTGGCCCAAGCGGCCCGAGTCAAGGGCGCGCAGCATCGGCGAAGCCGATTCCACCCCTTGACGCGGGACGGTTCGGCCCGACAATTCGAAAGACTCAGGGGGACGGGTGACCACGGAACAAATCCCGGCTTCGGCCAGATCTGAACTTGTGCGCCTGCTGGACATTGCACTCACCCCTGACACCAAGGCCGAAATTATGTCGAGTGGACTCACCAAGATCGATCCGAGGCTGTTCAGTAGCCGGTGAGTCGGGCGCACTCGTGAGTGAAGACGCGCACGACCCCGTCGCATCAACCCTGCCGCTATCACCAACGTCCGGCCGCGAAACAGCTACCGACGTCCTGCGAAATGACCGGAGCAGGCACAGGTCCGCGGCGGCACAGGGCGGATTCCGACGAACGAACGCAAAAGGACGAACGAGCGCAAAGAACGAACGAACGTAAAGGAGATCAGAGGGAGCTGCGGAGGGACCAGAGCAGGGGGTAGTACCGCAGGTCGAGGCGGCTGCGGAGGTAGCCGGCGCCGGAGGAACCGCCGGTACCGGGCTTGGTGCCGATCATGCGCTCGACCATCACCACATGCCGGGCGCGCCAGGCGGCGGCCAGCTCGTCGTGCTGCAGCAGCGCCTCGGCCAGCTCCCAGACCGCCGCGAACTGGGACCGGTCATGCGCCACCTTGTGCAAGGCGCCGCGGATGTCGTCCTCGGTCTCGGTCTCGAACCCGGCCTCGCCCAGTACCGCCAGGAAGGCCTCCCACAACGTCGGCTCTTCCAGCCGCTGAGCGAGCCGGACCTTCTCCGCCTCGCTCAGCCCGCGGAAGCGCCGTACGAACGACGGGTCCTTCGCCCCGGAGAGGAACTCGATCTCGCGGAACTGCACCGACTGGAACCCGCTGGCCGGGGACAACCGGTGCCGGAACTCGCCGAAGTCCTGCGGCGTCATCGTCTCCAGGATGTCGACCTGCTGGGTCAGCGTGCGCTCGATCGTGTGCACCCGGCGCAGCAGGTGCTGCGCGCGCCACAGTTCACCGGACAGCATCGCGTCCCGGGAGGCGGTCATCTCGTGCAGGATCTGCTTGAACCACAGCTCGTACACCTGGTGGATCGTGATGAACAGCAGTTCGTCGTGGGCGGGCGGATCGGATTCCAGGTGCTGCTGGTCGAGCAGCTGTCCCAGACGCAGGTAGCTGCCGTAGGTCAGGCGGCCACCCTCCTCACCGAAGTGGACGTCGACACCGTCCCAGCGGCCCTTGACGGACTCGCTGGACGGCTGCGCGGCGGCAGTGGACTCGTTCGGAGTGGTCACGGCCCGAGGATAACCCCGGCTCCCGGAACTACCCCGTGCCGTTACAACCGGCCACCAACCGGCCCCGAACCGCAGCGACCCCGGCCGCGACGCGCCGAGCGCTCAGCCGCGCGGCCAGTACCGGTCGAGGAAGTCGTTGCGGAACTTGCCCGCCGGGTCGCTCCGCTCGAGCAGCTCCGCGAAGTCCTTGGCGTGGTCGTACAGCTCGCGCGGCGATTCCATCGCGAAGACCTTGCCCCAATGCGGCCGGGCCCCGAACGGCGCGAGTACCTGCTCGATCGCCTCTACCACCTGCTGAACCGCCTCGGGCTCCCGTACCCAGGTGAAGTGCAGCGCGACCGTGTCCCGCCCTTGGCTCGGGCTCAGCCACAGGTCCTCGGCCGCGATCGTCCGGATCTCCGAGATCTGCAACAGGCCCGCCATCCTCGGACCGAGCGCCGCGATCGCCTCGAACGCGGCCGGCGCGACCTCCCGCGGTACGAAGTACTCCGACTGCAGCTCCTCCCCCGTGCTCGGCGTGAACCGCAGCTGGAAATGCGGAATCCGCTCGAACCACGGCCCGGGCACTCCCAGCTGCTCCGTGCTGTACGTCGCGGGCATACCCGGCACGGGATGACGCGGGCCGTCCGCCGGGGTTGAGCCGAGCCAGCCGGGTTCGAGCGGTTCCTGGTCCGCGAGCGCCTTCCGCCAGATCTGCGCGACGGGCCGCTGCCAATCGGTGAACGCGCTCACGCTGTACGCGCTCGACCAGATCGCGTCCAGGTCGCTGCCGAGGCGGTCGAGCGGCAGGTCGTCGTACACGAACTGGCGTACGTCGAACGCGGGTACGGCGTCCAGGGTCAGGCCGACCACCACTCCGAGCGCACCGAGCGCCAGCACCGAACCGGGGAAGTCGGGCTCACCCCGGCGTACGCGGATGAGCGAACCGTCGGCCCGGACCAGGTCGATCGCGGCGACGGCCGAGGCGAGGGTTCCGTTGGTATCGCCCGAGCCGTGCGTACCGGTGGCGCAGGCGCCCGCGATCGAGATGTGCGGGAGCGAGCCGAGGTTGTGCAGGGCGAGACCCGCGGCGTGGAGCCGCTCGGTCACCTCGCCGTAGCGCAGACCGGCCGAGACGTTGACCTGCCGGGCGGCGGTATCGACCTCGACCACCGGGGGCAGACCCGCGACGGAGATCAGCGTGCCGGTGGTGTCGGCGATGCGGTTGAACGAATGCCCGCTGCCGAGCACGCGGACCCGCTCAGCGGACGCGACCGCCTCCTGCACCTCCGCGACCGAGGCACAGCGAACCAACTCCCCCGCCGAGAATTCGACATTGCCGGCCCAGTTCGTCAATCCCACGGCTTCTCCCTCATCAGAACGCCCCGCATGTCAGGAGGAAGCCTAGGCGGTGGCGCTGGCCGGCCCGAGTGGTTACCACCAGGTGGGCGGCTGTGGGGCGGTGGTGTGGTGGCGCGGGATTCGCGGTCCCAGTGAGCAGTAGATCTCGTGCGGGATGGTGTCGGACCAGGCGGCCCAGTCGTTGATGGTGGGTTCGCTCTCGGTGCCTGGACCGAAGATGACCACCTCCTCGCCGGGCTGGACCGGTACGTCGCCCATGTCGATGCAGAACTGGTCCATCGCGACGCGCCCTGCGATCGGCATCCGCAGACCACGATGGCTGACCGAGGCCCGGGAGTACGAGCAGCGCGGAATGCCGTCGGCGTATCCGACCGGGATCAGCGCGATGGTGGTATCGGCCGGGGCAACGTAGTCGTGGCCGTAGGAGACACCTTCGCCCGCGCGGATACGCCGTACCTGGGCGATCTTGGCGACCAGGCGCATCGCGGGACGAAGGCCGATACCGGCCTCGTCGATGCCGTACAGACCCGCGCCGATCCGGCCCAGGTCCAGCTCCGGCGCATCGAGAATGGCCGTGCCCGCCGAGTTCGTGAGGTGGACCAGATCGGGGCGAAGGCCAATCCGGCGGGCCTCGGCCACGCCCGCGAGCAAGGCCTGGAGCTGGCGGTGACTCTGTACGCCGCTCGGGTCCTCGCCGTGGGACAGCTGTGACCAGATCGCGCGAACGACGAGTTCGCCCGCGCTCTGATGCCGTACGGCGGCCCGGGTCAGCTCGGTCCATTGGTCGATCGTGCTGCCGGCGCGGTGCAGGCCGGTGTCCAGCTTGAGGTGGACCGAGGGCACACCCGGTACGGCGGCGGCCGCGGCCAGCTCGATCGGACTCGACACGCTGATGTCGACACCGGCGCGAGTCATCGTTTCGGGATCGGCGTCGAGCCAAGCCAGGATCGGCTCGGTCAGCCCGGCCGATCGCAGTTGCAGGGCCTCAGTGCCGTGGGCCACGCCGAGCCAGGTGGCGCCGGCCTCGATCGCGGCGCGGGCAACGGGTACGGCGCCGTGGCCGAAGCCGTCGGCCTTCACCACCGCCATCAGGCTGAGGCCCGGGCGGAGCTGGCGAAACGCCCGCACGTTGTCCCGGATCGCGGTCAGGTCAACGATCGCCTCGGCCAGCGAGCCAGACGTCGACCGTGGCGCGGTGCCGCGGAGATCCATGCGGGGTCCTCCCTCATCAGAGGCTCACGCTACTCGTTGCCTTGACGGCACTTCCTGCCTGCGACTCCTTTCGCTATTCCTTTGCGACGATCGGACCCGGTTTGCCGCTCGTCCGCTGCCTGTCAGGTGCAGGCAGCCTCGCAGCGGCAAAACCGGGTCCGATCGTCGCAAAGGAACGGGCCGCCTCTAGTGTCCTGAGTCGGAAGTTCGTGCTTCAGCTCCGGTGTCCAGGTGCGTGCATCGCAAGGCGGAGAAGCGGTCGCGATGCTCTAGCATCGTGGCCGTTTCTCCAATGCCGCGAGGTGCGTGCCTGGGCGCCGGAGATGTGCACGAACTTCCGACTCAGGACACTAGGAGACGTTCATCAAATCCAGGGCGCTGTGTTGGCGGGCCGAGTCGGCCTTGTCCCACGGCCCGGTCCAGCGAAGGCCGTACTGGCCCAGCGGGTTCCGGTTGTTGTTGTAGGCGCTGTCACGCTGGCGCGCCAGGTACGCCGTGTAAGGACGATCCGAGAGGGCCGCGTTGAGCTTGCCGAGCCCTCGCACATGTGCGCCCTTGAAGGACATGCCGTCGGGTTCACAGCTACTGGGCTCGCACGGCTCCCGGAGAATCCCGTTGCTGTGCAGGCCTGCCGCCGTGGTGGACGCGTCCGCAATCGCCCGCGCCCTCGTGAGCAACGTCCCGTCACCGGTGGCTCGATTGAGCTCGGTCAAGGCGCCAAGCAGTACGCCCTGGTTGTACGTCCACACGGTGTCGCCATTGCTCTTGCACGTCGAGAGGCTTATGCCGTCATTCACGAGGTTCGAGCCGTTGATCATGCCCGTGCCCTGGAACCACGTCCAGGTAGCGCGAGACCGCTGCAGGTACGTCGTATCGCCGGGAATCCGGTTATGCAGTGCAGCCGTCAGGTGGATGTACAACGAGTTGGTGATGGCGTTCTTATAGTTGCGCGAGTTGTGCCACCAGACACCACCTCCGCAGGTGTTGTCCCAGTACCCCGCCATGTGGTCCGCATCCGCCCGAGCCGTCTGCAGGTAGCGGGAATCACCAGTGAGGTCGTACGCCGCTATCCAGGCAAGGCCCCACCAACCGGTGTCGTCGAGGTAGTCGTTGCGGAACTGGCCGAAGTGCGCATTGAGGTTCAGGTCGTACGTCCGGCCGATGGCGTAGCGGTAGCTGCCCATCCCGGTGACGCGGGCGTTGTCGATGATGGCGGTCAGTGCGTTCGCAGAGTTCCACCAGCCGGAGGTGGCGAAGAGGCCCGTCGAGTAGTTGTAGAACATCATCTGCCCGGTAGCAGCCGCTGTACGACGATCGCCCGCGTTCCACGTCGTACGAGCCCAAGCCGTGCAGGCGATCTCGGAACGGTCCCAGGCCTTACCGCAGGCTCGCAGGGCGCCAACGCCGTGGTTCGCCCAGTCGTCCACGTTGTACATGCTCGTGCGCCAGCCGGTTTGGCCGGCCGGGATCTTCGTGGCGCCGAGGCGGCTGTCCGAGCTCCACGTCCGGCCGCCGTCGAACGAGCGGTCCAGCCAGACCTCGTCGCCGGGACTGCCGTTGCCGACCGAACCCCATCCCATCGCGTCGGTGTCGTTGAAGTGCAGGACGAACGACCGGCCGAACAAGGTCGCCGACACCGGAGTGCGATCGCCGGGCGAGAGCGCCGGATCGCGGGCATCGCAGTACTTGTTGCATATAGTTGCCTGGATCGCGTGAGTTTTGGGACTTGGATCCGGCGCCGGCGCGGGCGCGCCGACTGGAAACACAGCGGTAGAGACTAGAGCGGCGGCCGTCGACAGAACCATCATGCTGGGACTCCCTGGGGGCGGGCCGTCGTGGCATCGCCAACGACAGCAGGGATCTGAGCGCTGTCATGCAAGGTACGGCGCCGTGCTTGCGCCGGTCAACGGCTCAGCCAGAATTCTTGGAAACGTTTCTGTCCAGCTCGAATAGCTACCGCCTCGACGGCACCGGACCGGTGGAACCACGGACGACCAGTTCGGTGGCCAGCTCGACATGCAAGGCCTCGACTTCGTGCTGCTCGAGCAGCCGGTTCAGCAGACTGACCGCCATCCGGCCCATCTCCTGCAAGGGCTGGCGCACGGTGGTCAGCTGCGGAAAGGTCGCGCGGCTCAGATCGATGTCGTCAAAGCCCGCGATCGAAAGGTCGTCCGGTACGCGCAAGCCCCGCTCGGTGGCGGCCTGCAATGCGCCGACTGCCGCCTTGTCGTTGAAGGCGACCAACGCCGTCGGCCGTTCGGGCAGGTCGAGCAACTCCCCAGCGGCCCGATAGCCGTGTTCCACCGTCGGCTGCATGTACCGAACGAGCCGGGCATCAGGCAGTACGCCGGCGTCGGCCAGCGCGGCGGTATGACCGTCCATCCGGGCAGAGCTGGCGAGCCACTCCCGCGGCCCACCGATCACCCCGACGCGGGTATGGCCGAGTTTCGCCAGGTGCGCCGTCAGCTGCCGCGCACCCGACGCGTGAGCCGCGGAGATACCGGCGATATCCCGCGGCAACACCGTGCGCGGATCCACCACCACAAAGGGAAAACCAGTCGCACTCAGCCGTACCAGCTCTGAGCCCGACTCCGGCGGCAGGATCAGAATCGCGCCACCAACACCGGCGACATCGGGCAAGCCCGGCAGCACATCAGCGTCCTGCGCGGCCTCACCCGCATTCAGCACGAGCCGCCGGTCATGACGATCAAGCGTCTCGGCGATCGAGGACACGATGACACCGAAGTAGTCCGTCAGTACGTACGGGCAGCGCACGAAAACGGCACCACCCAGGCTCGACCGTCGCGAACCCGGCCGGCGCGGATCGCGTGCGCCCAGGCGTTCGGCCGCCTGCTCGACCAGCTCGCGGGTTTTCGGCGTCACGTTCGGGTGCTGGTTCAGCGCACGGGAGACGGTCGCGATCGACAAGCCCGCCTCCGCGGCGATATCGCGAACTGTCACCCGGCCCTTACCGGCCATTTGTTACATCGCCTTGTTTCATTCCCGAACTGTAGCGAGCTAGCGCCGCAATGACCAGACGCCCTATTGACACAAACATTGCGGGCTTGTTTCCTGGACCTCCCGCGAGCAGTTCAATGTTTCATTTGTTACATCGCGCCGGCGTGAGGGAGAACAATGAAAAGGCAAGCGATCATCGCGGTCATGGCGGTTTCCGCCCTGGCCCTGACCGGATCGACCGCGCTGGCGGCCGATCCGGAAGACCTCGCGAAAAAGCAGCAGGCGAAGGTGTGGGTGACCACCGTCGACCGGGCCGAGCTGCTGACCGAGCGCGCCCCGATCGCCTTCCGGCGTGGCGGAAGTCCCGAGACCACGATCACGGTCGATCCCAGCCAGACCTTCCAGTCGATGGACGGTTTCGGCGCCTCCATCACCGACTCGTCGGCGGCCGTGCTGTATCGCCTGAGCGCGGCCGACCGGGAGCGGACCATGCGCAAGCTGTTCCACCCCAAGCAGGGCATCGGCGTCAGCTTCCTGCGCCAGCCGGTCGGTTCCTCCGACTTCACCGCGGCGGCCGAGCACTACACGTACGACGACGTACCGGCTGGGCAGACCGACTTCGGCCTGCGGCACTTCAGCATCGCCCGCGACGAAAAGCAGGTGCTTCCGTTGTTGCGCCGGGCCAAGCAGCTCAATCCCGCGCTGAAGGTGATGGGCAGCCCCTGGAGTCCGCCCGCCTGGATGAAGACCGGTGATTCCCTGGTGGGCGGACGACTCAAGGACGATCCCGCCATCTACACCGCGTATGCGCGCTACCTGGTGAAGTTCGTGCAGGCCTACACCAGGGCCGGCGTACCGATCGACTTCCTCACCATTCAGAACGAGCCGCAGAACCGTACGCCCGGCGGCTATCCCGGAACCGACCTGCCGGTTCGTCAAGCGGTGAAGGTGATCGAGGCCCTCGGCCCGATGCTGCGCGCGGCCAGTCCGCGGACGAAGATCCTCGGCTACGACCACAACTGGTCCACCCATCCCGGCGACATCGCGAACACTCCGCCCGGCGAGAGCCCGGAAACGGACTACCCGTACCAGCTGCTGGCGAGCCCGGCCGCGAAGTGGCTCGCGGGTACGGCGTACCACTGCTATTACGGCGAGCCGGCGGACCAGTCGAAACTGCGCGAGGCCTTTCCGGACAAGGGCATCTGGTTCACCGAGTGTTCCGGCTCGCACGGGCCGAACGACACCCCGCCGCAGATCTTCCGTGGCACCTTGACCTGGCACGCGCGCAATCTGGTGATCGGTACCACCCGCAACTGGGCGAAGTCCGTCATCAACTGGAACATCGCCCTCGACAGCACCGGCGGCCCGCACAACGGCGGCTGTGAAACGTGCACTGGCCTGGTCACCCTGCAGGCCGACGGTTCGGTCACCACCGACGCGGAGTACTACACGATCGGCCATCTGGCGAAGTTCGTCCGGCCGGGCGCGGTGCGGATCGCCAGCACGTCGTACGGCACGACCGGGTGGAACGGCCTGATCCAGACCGTGGCCTTCCGCAATCCCGACCGCTCGATCGCGCTCGTCGTACACAACCAGAACGACGAGCCGCGCAAGTTCGCCGTGGCCGTCGGCGATCGTTCGTTCGAGTACACCCTGCCCGGCGGCGCGCTCTCCACCTTCACCTGGCCCCAGCCGGCGGACCCGCGTCATCACCGCTGAGACGTGTTGTGACCATTCGGTAATGCCATGATGGGCGGCATGGATCTCAACATGTCAGCGTCCTACGACGCGACCCCTGAGGAAGTGTTCGCCATCATCACCGACGCGACCTTCCGCGAGCAGGCCTGCGAGAAGACCAAGGCGTTGTCGTACGACGTGTCGGTGACCGAATCCGGCAGCGATACCGTCGTCCGGGTGCAGCGGGAGATGGCGTCGGACGACGTTCCGGATATGGCCCGCAAGTTCGTCGGCCAGACCCTGACCGTCGTACAGACCGAGACCTGGCACCCGGCCGCCGCGGACGGTTCGCGCTCGGCCGAGGTGAAGGGTGAGATCACCGGTACGCCGGTCACGCTGAAGGGCAACGCCAAGATCGTTCCGCAGGGCGCGCAGACCGAGCAGGCGATCGATCTCGAGGTGAAGGTCAACGTGCCGCTGATCGGCAAGAAGATCGAGCCGTTTGTGGTCGAGGCGATTCGCAAGGGTCTGCAGACCGAACACCAGCTTGGCGCCTCCTGGCACAACGGCAACCTCTGAGCCGCGGTGCCCTGGGGCACCACTCGTCCAGGCCGTGTCGTTACCCGATCACGGCGGCCTCCGGTGGCACGCTGACATCAGTGGTGCCACCGGAGGAGGCGATCCCATGCGGAGCAAACACCGGACCATCGAGCCACTCGCCGGCGACCTCGGTCCCGCTGGCGACGAGGCGCAGTACTGCGTGTTGTGCGAGGGCTACGTGGTCTTCGAACAGGTCGAGGCCGAGGACCTGCCCAGCCAGGACACGATCACCGAATGGATCTGCGTCCAGTGCGGCTCAGCCGTTTTCCTCGACCCGCCCGCACAACCCCTGGACGCCACCGGCTGACTCGCGCCGTACTGGATCGCTCGAGAAGCGGGCGGCTCGTGGGGCCAACTCGTTGCCGGTGCGGCGGGTGAGGATGCCGTAGAGCTCTGGCCGGCGTCCGCGTATCCAGCGCTGCCCGGTCGCCAACGGCACCAGGCCGAGATCCAGATCCGCCAGCACGACGGCCTGATCCGGCACGGCCGTCTCCGCGACGATCCGGCCGTACGGATCCAGCACCATCGAGTTGCCGGTGCGAACCTCGTCGTCGTCCCGCCCGACACCATTGCTGAACAGCACGAACAACCCGTTGTCGTGGGCGCGCGCGGGCAGCCAGCGCATCAGCCAGTCACGCCCGTTGGGCCCGTTGAACGCCTCCTCCACGGCGGCTGGATCCGCGGCACGGTTCTCCCACACGTCCAGCGGGATCGGCTTCATGCCGTGCGGACTACGCGAGCTGGTTCCGCCTGTCTGGTGCGGCGCGAGAAGGACCGTCGCGCCGAGCAAGGCCGTCGCCCGGACGTTCTCGACCAGGTTGTTGTCCCAGCAGATCAGAATGCCCATCCGCACCTGCCAGGGCGTATCGAAGACCGTGAAGTCCTCGCCACTGGAGATCGCCTCGTGCTCGAAGGCGTGCAACTTGCGATGCACGTGAACGATCCCGTCGGGCAGGCAAACGGCGTACGAGTTGAACAGGCGGCCCTCCTCCCCGCGTTCGAGAAAGCCGACGCCGAGCCCAACGCCCAACTCCAGCGCCAACTTCTGGACGCGGCTGACCGAAGGCCCATCGGCCGACTCCGCGAGTTCCCGCAGCCTGGTGGCGTCGTGCCTGCGCAGGTGCCAATAGCCGAGCGCGCACATCTCCGGGAACACGACCAACTGGGCACCATCGGCAGCGGCCTCGCGAGCCAGCCGTTCCAGCACAGCCAGGTTGGAATCCGGCCGATCCGGCGTCGGCTCGAACTGGACAACGGCAACACGCAGCATGACGGTCTCCTCGACGTGGTTCGGTCAGTCCATGGAATCCGCTGCTGGAGATAACTTCCAATAGTTCTTTGTGGTCAATCCATACACTGAAGGAATGGATCTCCGGCTTCTGCGCGCCTTCGAGACGGTCGCCCGACGGCAGAACTTCGGCGCGGCGGCGACCGAGCTGTCCATCAGCCAGCCCGCGCTGACCAAGCAGATCCAGGCGCTGGAACGACGCGTGGGTTCGGCCTTGTTCGTCCGCGGCAGGCAGGGCGCCCGGCTCACTCGGGCCGGACGGCTGTTGCTGCCGGACGCGAAGGACGTGCTCAACCGGGCCGACGCTTTCGATCAACGGGTCGCCCGGATCGCCGAAGGCGCGGAAGGCTCGCTCGCGATCGGCTTCGGGTTGTCCAGTATCGAACTCGCGCCACGGGCCATAGCACTGTTCCGAAGGCGCCACCCGGGCGTCCGGCTCTCACTGGATGACCTGTCGTCGACGGTCCAGTACGAACGCCTCGCCACCGGTAGCCTGCAAGTCGGCTTCGTACGGCTGCCCACGCCGCCGGGGCTGGACCACTTACCGCTCTGCGACGACCACCTCGTACTAGCGACGCCACAGGCCGAGGTGGTGCCCGACGACGTGACAGCCTGGCTGGACGGGCAGGCCCTGGTTCGCCTGACCACCGAACGCGGGCCGGGCCTCGCGGCGCAGATCGCCCGCCTGTACGACGAATTGGGCTGCGCGCCATCGGTGGCGCAGGAGTCGGCGGACCTACAGACGGTACTGGCGCTGGTCGCGGCGGGCGTGGGCAGTGCCGTCGTACCGGCAACCGCGGCTGGTATCGCGCCGGCGGCCGTACGACTGCAACCGCTGCCGGGTCAGACCGGGACGTGGCAGATCGGCGCCGCCTGGCACCCCGCCGCCGGTTCCCCGCTGATCACCAGCTTTCTCCAGGCGGCCCAGGAAGCCTGACCTTGGCGTTCATTCGCCGGAATCCGCCCTCCGCAGCCTGCCGGCGTTGCGTAGGGCGGATCCCTGACTGACCGCCAGATCGGATCGAGTTCGGAGCTAGACGATCGGGCCGAAGCCGCACAGCACAGGGCGGGCCGCGGCAGGGTCGAGGGCGTTGGCGACGAGCTGGCCGACCGTGGGATCGAAGGCCAGTCCGACATGGCCGACCGGGTCCAGCGGGCAGATGTCCTGCACGAACAGGTTGCGCACACCCGGTTCACGGATGAACGAGGTCTCGTGCGGTACGACCAGGGCGTCCGCGCGGCTCGCGATCACGGTGTAGCTCACGCCGGGCTGGGCGATCGGGCCGTTGGTGAGCTGCTCGACGGCCGAACCGCCGACGATGAGCTCGCTACAGGCGGGACAACCGAAGTTGTTCAGGATGTAGTTCACCTGGGGCCGCAGGCCGAGGTAGTCGCCGACGCTGACCAGCCCGGCGAACGTCGTACCGTGCGTGGGCGGTGCCATCGCGACGACCTTGCCCACCTTGTGCTTCCAGCCGCGGATCTTGGGCCCGTAGATCGCCTGGAAGGCGCCTTCGCTATGTCCGACCACGTCCACCTTGGCGGCACCGGTGGCCTGCCGCACGCGGTCGACGTACGCCTCGATCTGGGCCGAGGACTGGGTGATCGAGATGGTGCCGCCGACCGGGATCGACGCGACGGCCTGGCCGTACGTCTCGGCGAAGGCGCAGTAACCCCGGCTGGCCAGATACGGACCGAGGTAGGAATAGTTGCCCGGGCCGTTACCGCCCAGGCCATGCAGCAGAACCAGCGGGTTGGGATGACTGCTGGACGGTTTACACGACCAGTCGTTGAACCCGGACGTCGGTGCGGCCGCGGCCACACCGGTCAGGCCGGAGCTGAAGAGGGTCAGTGCCAGGACGGCTAGCACGGTACGGCGGAGTGCGGATCGCATGGGCTGCTCCCGGAGAAACTTACGGAGGGGTAACGGAGGCGTGACCCTCAGTGCAGCACGATAGCGAGTTATGAACAAGAGCTCGTGTTCAAAACACGATTGCTGGTTCCGAAGCTGGTTTTACGGGTAGCTTCAAGCCATGGCGGAGAAGACGGGACGGCGTATCCGGGGTCTCGACGCGGAACAACGCCGGGCCGAGCGCCGCGAGCTGCTGCTCGACGCCGCCCTCGAACTGTTCGCCGCGCACGGTTATCTCAACACCTCCATCGAGCAGATCTGCTCCACCGCATACGTCGGCACGAAAAGCTTCTACGAGGTCTTCGACTCCCGCGAGGCCTGCTACGTAGCGCTCTTGCAACGTACGACGGAACGCCTGGTGGCGGGCATTCTCGAAACGGCTCAAGGCCTGCCCGACAACGAGGACGAGGCCGTACCGCGACTGGTGGCCGCCTTCGCGCACTCGCTGGTGGACGATCCGCGGGTGGCGGCGGTGACGTTCGGCCAGGCCGGAGCGATCTCGGCGGCGGTCGAGCGGCAGCGGCGGACCAACCGGCGCTGGGCGGCCGGGTTTCTCGAGACGATCTGGCAGCGCTACGGCGGTGCGGAAATGGCCGACGCCGACCGGCACGGAGTGGCGATCGGCGTCGTCGGTGGTTTGTTCGACCTGATCGCCGACTGGCTGCTCGACGCCGATCCGGGCGAACCGGCCGACGTCGAGCGCCTCATCGATGATCTGACCCGCTTCTACCGGGTCGTGCGCAGGGGAATCAGCCCTGGTGCGGGTAGCGGTAGTCCGTAGGCGGCGCGAAGGTCTCCTTCATCGAGCGCGGGCTGGCCCAGCGGATCAGGTTCCACATCGAGCCGGCCTTGTCGTTGGTACCGCTGGCGCGACCGCCACCGAACGGCTGCTGGCCCACAACCGCGCCGGTCGGCTTGTCGTTCACGTAGAAGTTGCCGGCCGCGAAGCGCAGGAAGTCGCTCGCCTCGGCGATGGCCTGCCGGTCCTGGGCGATGACCGCGCCAGTGAGGCCGAACGAGGCGGCGCTCTCCATTTGGGTCAGCACCTTGGTGTAATCAGCGTCGTCGTACACGTGCACGGCGAGGATCGGGCCGAAGTACTCGGTGGTGAAGATCTCGTCGGTCGGGTCGTCGCAGACCAGCACGGTCGGACGGACGAAGTAGCCCTCGGAGTCGTCGTACGTGCCACCGGCGAGCACCTCGATCGAGTCGAGCTCCTGGGCCCGGTCGATGCAGGCCTTGTGCTTGGCGAAGGCCCGGTCGTCGATGACGGCACCGATGAAGTTCGACAGGTCGCTGACGTCGCCCTGGGTGAGGCCGTCGGTCTCCGCGGCCAGCTCGTCGCGGATCTGGTCCCACACGCTGCGCGCGATGTAGGCGCGGCTGGCGGCGGAGCACTTCTGGCCCTGGTACTCGAAGGCGCCGCGAACCATCGCAGTCTTCACCACGGCGGGATCGGCCGACGGGTGCGCGACGATGAAGTCCTTGCCGCCGGTCTCGCCGACCAGGCGCGGGTAGGTCTTGTAGTTGGCGATGTTCTCACCGACGGTCTTCCACAGGTGCTGGAAGGTCGGCGTCGAACCGGTGAAGTGGATACCGGCCAGGTCCGGGTGGGTGAGCGCCGCCTCGCTGACCTCGATGCCGTCGCCGGTCACCAGGTTGATCACGCCCGCGGGCAGTCCGGCCGCCTCGAACAGGCGCATCGTCCAGTGCGCGGCGAACTGCTGCGTCGGGGACGGCTTCCAGACCACGACGTTGCCCATCAGCGCCGGGGCGGCGGGCAGGTTGCCCGCGATGGCGGTGAAGTTGAACGGGGTGATCGCGTAAACGAACCCCTCCAGCGGCCGGTAGTCGACCCGGTTCCAGATCCCGGGCGAGGAGATCGGCTGGTCATTGATGATGTTGCGCGCGAAGGCCACGTTGAAGCGCAGGAAGTCGATCAGCTCACAGGCCGCGTCGATCTCGGCCTGCTGCACGGTCTTGGACTGGCCGAGCATGGTGGCCGCGTTCAGCGTGTCGCGCCACGGGCCGGCCAGCAGGTCCGCCGCCTTGAGGAAGACGGCCGCGCGGTCGTCGAACGACAGCGAGCGCCAAGCCGGCGCGGCAGCGAGAGCGGCGTCCACCGCGGCCTGGCCGTCGGCCTTCGTCGCGTTGCCGAGCGTGCCGAGCACGTGCTTGTGCTTGTGCGGCTGGACCACGTCGATCCGCGCACCGCCGCCCAGGCGCTGCTCACCACCGATGGTGCAGGTCAGCTCGATCGGACCCGCGGCGTTGAACTCCTTGAGCTTCGCCTCCAGGCTGGCCCGCTCGGGCGAACCCGGGGCATAAGTCCGGACCGGCTCATTGACCGGAGTAGGTACGGCGGTGACGGCATCCATGGTGCGGTGCTCCTCGAGGTTCGGGCGGTCAGACCCGATCGGAGCCTGCCGCGACACATTCGCGACTTTCATGCTGCCACGTCCGCCCCGCTACCACGAAGTCGACTGGTCTGATCAGCCCTCCCCCGCGCCTCCCCTCCGCCTTCCCCTCGGCGCGAGTGGACCCGTCCCACCCCACTCCGCCTCCCCCTCCGCGCGAATGGACCCGTCTCACCCCCACTCCGCACACGAGTGGACCGGCCTGACCACATGCGCGAGTGGACGCGTCTGCACCACCACCGTCACGAGCCGACGGCCCACGTCGTCCTGATTGGCGGGCAACCAGGCGGACGGGTGAGGTATGGCCGGTCCTTGAGCAGTCGCTCACGTACGGCTGATCCGTCGGGTCCGTACGGCAATACGCGACCGCGAGCGCCCTCGCGCGAGTGGACGTGCCTGCGCGGGACAAATACGACGCCCGCGGGAGTACGGAAACGGCCCACCTAGCGGGGGAAATGGGCTCCTCGCGGGGGAAGCGGTGACCTGGGACGGGTTATTACCCCTGCTCGGCCCCGGTTTGGGGTGCTCGGTTCCCAGAAAGTGTTCTCGGTGCCGGGGTTCAGCATGACTACCTGGTTCAGCGCGGCTACCGAGTTGCGCGCAACTGGGATTGGCGCAGCTACCAAGTTGCGGCACTACCGGGTTTAGCGCCGCTACCGAGTTGCGGCACTACCGGGATTGGCGCGGCTACTGAGTTGCGGCACTACGGGGATCTCGCGCGGCTACCGGCCTCTGGTGGATCCGCTACCGGGATTTGGCGCGGCTACCGGCATGTGGTGGATCCGCTACCGAGTTTTCGCGCTGCTACCGGGTTGCAACCGGGTAGGCGCGCCAAAAGTCGGCATCCCGCCGCCGCTCGCGGGCAGCAAGGGGCGGCGCGGCGCCCGCACAGCCACACGAGGGGCAGCGGCGGGAGCGCGCGGCGGCGCGCCCAACGGGCGGTGCGCCCAACGGGCCACACCGCGGGAGGCAGGCGGCAGACGGAGCGCACACAGCGGACGAGGGCAACGCGGCGGCGCACACAGCGCGCGGCGGACGGCGGACGGCGGACGGCGGACGGGGCACACAGCCACATGACGGGCAGCGGCTGGCGGCACGACGCGGCACCCAGCGGGCGGGCGGCCGGCGCAGGGGCCCCACGGACGGACGGCGCGGCGGGTCCCGACGGACGGGCGGCGCGGCGGGCCACCGGCGGGCGACGGCAGTACGGCAGCGGAGGACACAGCGGGCGGTACGGCGGTTCGGCAGTGGCCGCAGGCCGCGGAACCGCTGGCCGGCTCGTTCTGGGAGGCATTCGCGTACAACGAGGACGATTCGTACGGCGGTACGGCAGCGCAACTCGCCAGTGGCGCACGGGGTGCTGGGCGGGCGCCAAGGCGGCAGGTGTGCCGAGGAGGCAGGCAGGCGGGGTGGCGAGCGTGCCGGGGTGGCGGGTGTGCCGAGGCGGCGAGGGGGCGGGTGTGCCGGGGGCGGGTGTGCCGGGGAGGCGGGCCCGCCGCCTGTGAGTTGGCGGGCCCGCTACGACCTCAGGCTGATTTTCGGGTGGCGGTTTTTTTGGCCGCCGCCTTCTTCGCGGGAGCCTTTTTGGCCGGCTCCTTCTTCGCCGCCGTCTTCTTGGCGGCGGCCTTCTTGCCCGGGGTGGTCTTGCCCTCGCCCATGTCCGCCTTGTCGTCGGCTGGTTCGGCCGCCTTGCCGGCGCGGCGGGCCTTGGCGGCCTCGACGGAGGCGCGCAGAGCCGCGACCAGGTCGACCACCTCGGCGCCCTCAGTCTCCTCCTCGGCGGTCTCCGGCATCGGCACACCCGCGGCCTTGGCCTCGACGACCTGTTCGAGCGCATGCCGGTACTCGTCGTGGTACTGGCCGGGATCGAACTCACCACGCAGGGTGTCGATGTACGACTCGGCCATGGCCTGTTCCTGTTTGCGGATCTCGACGTCCTCGTCGGGCGCCGCGAAGGAGGCGTCGCGAACCTCGTCCGGCCAGAGCATCGTCTGCAGAACCAGCACGTTCTCGTGGGTCCGCAGCAGACCGAGACTCTCCCGCGAGCGCAGAGCCACCTTGACCAGCGCGTACAGCTCGGAGCCTTCCAGAGCGTCCCGAAGCAACACATACGGCTTGGCGCCGGGACCGCCGTCAGCAGCCAGGTAGTACGACTTGCCGAGGTAGAGCGGGTCGACCTGGTCGGCCGGCACGAACTCGAGCACGTCGATGACCTTCTTGCTGCTCAACGGCAGATCGGCGAAGTCGTCCGGCTCGAGCACGATCATGCGCCCGTCGGGCATCTCGTAGCCCTTGCCGATATCGGAGTACGGGATCTCCTTGCCGCACTCCTGGCAGGTCCGCTTGTAGCGGATCCGCCCGCCGTCCTCGGTGTGCACCTGGCGGAAGGAGATGTCCTTCTCCTCGGTCGCGGAGAACACCTTGATCGGGATCGTCACCATCCCGAACGAGATGGCACCCTTCCAGATCGCCTGCATCGCCCATCAGCTCCTTCCGCCGCCGGCCTCAGCCGCCGCCCGCTTCTTCTAGCCGCCGCCAAACTCTTTGAGCAGGTCAGGTACCTCTTGTGTCGCGTACCACAACAGTTCTTGACCTTCGCACGCGTCGAGGGCGAACACCGCGTCTTCGTCGCCTTTTTGCGCCGCATCCCAGGAATCAACCGCCTGCGTGACGATCTCGATCGCCTGCGTAGCGTCCACATGGACCGCCTGGACCGCTGACCAGGGCAGTCCCGCGCTCAGATCGAGCCGCGCGTCACCCAGTTCGCGGTCTCCCCCGGCGGGCGGCACGGACTTCACCTCGCACGCGAGCACCACGCGGCGCCGGACCACACCTTCCTCGGCCGCGATCAGGCCCACCGAGGCACGAGCGGCTTGCGCCATCGCGGCGTACTCCAGCTCCTCCTCGTCGCCCGCTGCATACCACTCGCGGAGCGCGGGGGTGACGGCGTACACCGTGAGCGGCGCGGGCAGCTCGGCCGCGCTGAATGCGGCGGCCAGCCCGCCGAGCGTGAGTGGGACGTACAGCCTCATGCGCCTGCCTTCTTGGTTCTCGGCTTGCTCTTCCGGCCGCGGGCGGCGCGATTCCGGCTGCCCGTGGTGGTGTCGACGAGTTCGTCCAGCGCGTCGGTCAGGCACTGCGCGAACACGGCAAGATCCGGCATCGCGGTGCGATCCGCGTTCAGCCCGAACGACACCTTGCCGTCGTACGACGTGACGCCGACCGCGAGGCCCTGGCCCTGCAGCAGCGGGACCACCGGGTACGACGCGAGCATGCGCGCGCCCGCCGCGAACAACGGGAACTGCGGGCCCGGCACGTTGGTGATCACCACGTCGTCGGCCGGCCGGATCGTGGTCGCCGCCACCCGCGCGGCGAGCGCGTGCAGAGTGGTCGGCGCGAACCCGGCGATACCGACCAGCGAGCGCGCGCTGACCGCCCGGCCGGTGTCCTTGTGGGCCTTGGTCTGGTACGAGATCTGGTGCAACCGCATGACCGGCGAGTTCTCCCCGACGGGCAGGTTGACCGTGGACGCGATCACCCGGGAACCGAGCGAGGTCGGCTCGCCGTCCTCCTCGTCATCGCGAATGCTCACCGGTACGACGGCCCGCACGCCGCGAGTCGGGCTGACGCTCTCGCCACGCGTCATCATCCAGGCCCGCAAGGCGCCGGCGACGGCCGCGAGCACCACGTCGTTCACCGTGCCCCCGTGCATCGCGCGGACCTTGCGGTAGTCCTCGAGCGAGGTCTCGACCGTGGTGAACCGGCGCTGACCCGACGTCTTCACATGCAGGGAACTCTCTTGCACGTGGCGTTGCGCGACCACCGAACCGACCACGTCACCGAGCACCTCGCGCACCGAGGTCTGCCCGGTCAGGCTCGCCATCTCGGCGCGGGCCAACTCCAGCACCGCGGTCGGATGGCGCATCGCGTCGGAGAAGACACCGGCGAGCAGTTCCAGCGCGGACGGCGGATGCTCCGGCTGCCAGGAATCGACCGGCGTCTCGCGTGGATGAGCCGTGGAGTCGAGCACCACCTGGCCGATATCGACCGTACTACTGCCGTCGACGAGGGCCTGGTGAGACTTGGCGATGATCGCGAACCGGTCGCCCTGCAGGCCTTCGACCAGATACATCTCCCACAGCGGCCGGGCGCGGTCGAGGCGCCGGGACATGATCCGCGCGACGAGCTCCAGCAGCTGCGCATGCGTCCCGGGCCGCGGCAGGGCCGAACGCCGCACGTGGAAGGTGATGTCGAAGTCCTCGTCATCGACCCAGACCGGGCCCGCGAACCGGCCGGGCACCTGTTGGACGCGCTGGCGATACCGCGGCACGAACGCGATCCGGTCCCGGATCAGCGCGACCAGGCTCTCGTAGTCGAACCCGTCCTCGGTGTGCTCCGGCGGCTCGAAGATGTCCACAGTGCCGACATGCATCGGCGTGGCCGCGCTCTCGGCGGCCAGGAAGGTGAGATCCAGCGACGTCAACCGATCCGGCATCCGGCACCTTCCTCTCTGGGCGATCGTGTCTGGTCTTTTGGTCACCCTAGCTGTGGCCCCGGACAGTTTCCGGCGACACCGTGCGGCGGGTTTGAGAGCGGACTGTGACATTGTCGATGGCGAATGCCGGGAACACCGCCCACCGCACGTTCGTAGTGCCCTGTGTAAAGCGATTGCGCTTTGCAACTAATTGACAAGTCAGCTGAAAGGCCCCAGTCCATGCGTTCGACGTTCACCCGCGGCACCGCGCTCGCGCTCCTTCCCGCTCTCGGCATGCTCGTGCTCGCCGGATGCGGCGACGAGACGGACCCCGGGACCGGTGCCGCACCCAGCAGCACCCCGTCGAGCACGCCGTCGGAGCTGCCGTCGACGCCTACGACCGCCGCGACCACCCCGACGGCACCGGCGACCCCGCCGAAGGCCGGCACCCCTTCCAACACGGCGGATCCGTCCGGCGAGCTGGCCGACGTGACGATCGACGTCGTGATCGCGAACGGCAAGGTCTCCCCCAGCGGTGTGAGCGTCAAGGCCAAGGTCGGCCAGACCGTGCGCGTCACCGGGACCAGTGATGTCGAGGAAGAGTTGCACATCCACGGCTACGAGAAGGCGCTCGAGCTCAAGCCGGGTAAGCCGCAGGCCGTGACATTCAAGGCCGAGACCAAGGGCACCTTCGAGATCGAGACCCACGAGACGGCGAAACTCGTCGCCAAGCTCGTCGTGTCCTGAACAAGGCAGAATTCGCGCAGTGATCCCTCAACTCCTGCCGCTGCACGGTATCGGCGGCCGCCAGGACCTGCCCATTCCCTTCGGCCTCGCCGTCGCCGGTGCCGCCGTCGCGATCGCCTTGTCGTTCGCCGTACTCGGTGTCGCCTGGCGGACCTCCCGCTACCGGGGTGACGAGGCCGGCAAACCGCTGCCGGCCGGCGTCGCCCGGCTGATCGACTCGGCCTGGTTCCGCTGGGTGCTCCGCGCCTTCGGCCTGGCCACTTTCCTGTACGCGGGAGTGGCCCTGCTGTTCGGCGTGGACCGGCTGACGAACCCGATCTTCGGCTTCATCTACATCGTGGTGTGGGTCGGCCTGGTTCCGATCTCCCTGCTGTTCGGACCGGTCTGGCGGCTGCTCAACCCGCTGCGAACGCTGCACCTGCTGCTGAGCAAGGCGATGCGCCAGCCCGCGTCGAAGGGCCTGTTCGAGCTCCCGTCCTGGGTCGGCCTCTGGCCCGCCGCCCTCGGCATCTTCGCCTTCACCTGGCTGGAGCTTGTCGCGCCGGACCGAGCCACCTTGCCGGTACTGCAGGGTTGGCTCGCGCTGTACGTCGTAATCGTCTTGTTCGGGGCGATCCTCTTCGGCGACAGGTGGTTCGCCCAGGCCGATCCGTTCGAGGCCTACGCGACGCTGATGGCCCGGCTCTCTCCGTGGGGCCGTCGCCCGGACGGCGTACTGGTGATGCGTCGTCCCCTGGAGAACCTGGACGGCCTGAAGCCGCAGGCCGGTCTCGTCGGCCTAGTCTCGGCTCTACTCGGTTCCACCGCGTACGACGGCTTCTCCAACGCAACGGTGTGGATCGGCTGGGCCCAGAACACGGACTACTCGATGACCCTGCTCGGCACACTCGCCTTGCTCGGCTTCATCCTCTTCGTGATGCTGACGTACTCCACGGCGACACTTCTCGCCGGGAAGCTCTCGGACAGCTCGCGGGCGGATCTGCCGGGCTTGTTCGCGCACTCGGTGGTACCGATCGTGCTCGGTTATGTGATCGCGCACTACTTGACGCTGTTCATCCTCGAAGGCCAGCGCACGATGATCTACCTGAGCGATCCGTTGAGCAACGGCGCCAACATCTTCGGCACGGGTCTACTCGGCCTGAACACCGGTATCACCAACCACAGCACGGCGATCTCGACGATCCAGGTGTGTGCGGTGGTCGGCGGCCACCTCCTGGGCGTCGTCTCTGCGCACGACCGCGCGGTGGCGCTCTTCCCCCGCCACAAGGCCCTGGCCGGTCAGCTGCCGCTGCTGATCGTCATGGTCGGCTACACCACCGCAGGCCTGCTCTTGCTCTTCGCTCCGTGAGGTAGTTCAGGGTTGTTGAGGTACCGCGGCGGGTTCAGGTGATTCAGCGGGGTGCGGTGTTCGGCGCCGGTTCGGACAGTTCCGCACCGGCGGCGGGCTGCGGGGCCAGTGCGCGGCTCACCACGGTCAGGTAGGCCATCGCGGCCAAACCAGCCAGCAGGTACGAGTTGCCCAGCAGGGCCTGGCCGAAGTTCCACTCGAGTTCACGGTCGTCGCGGTACGGCACATGCCAGATCGGTCCCCACGCGAACAACCCGAACCAGGCGACCCCGATCAGGATCGGCTTCGCGTTGGCACGCAGTCCCACCTGCGCGGGCCGACGGCCCCAGAGGTCGTACGACGCGCGGATCAGGCTGATGCCGAGCGGAATGATCCACACCCAGTGGTGGCTCCAGCTCACCGGCGACGCGTACAGGACGGCGAACGCACAGACGGAGATCGCCCCGAGCCGCTCGCCCTTGACCCACAACTGCCGACTCAGCCAGATCGCCGTGAGCGCGATGATGCAGGACAGTACGAACCACAGCGGGCGCACCGCCGACGAATCGCCCAGCACACGGGTCAGGAAGCCCATCACCGACTGGTTCGCGGTGTAGGCCAGCCCGCCAACCCGCTCGGCGTTCGGCATGATCTCGGTCCAGTAGCTCCACGACTGCTTAGGCACCACCGCGAACCCGATAGCCATCGTGGCGATCAGGCCCGCCAACGCGTTGCGCAGCGCCTTCCATTGCTTGGTGACCAGCAGGAAGGCCAGGAACGGCAACGGCGTCAGCTTGATACCGATGGCGACGCCAACCCAGAAGCCGCGGCCGCGGGCGTTGGCCGGCCGCATCAGATCAACCAGGATCATCGCCGTCAGCAGCAGGTTGATCTGGCCGAACTGCACGGTTTGCCAGACCGGTTCCAGCGGCAGCGACAGCACCGTCAGCACGGTGATGACCAGCAAAGTGGGCCGGAACCGCTCCGGCAGATCCACCGTCGCGAGCGTCGTACGCCAGATCCAGGCCAGGCACAGCACCGACAACGTGGTCCACGCGATCACCGCAAGCCACAGCGGTACGACGGCCAGCGGCAGCATCATCACCGCGGAGAACGGCGGATAGGTGAACGGTAGACCCGATCCGGCCAGCTGGGCGTCGTACAGCGAGCCGCCATCCAGCAGCACCGAACCGCCCATCCGGTAAACCCGAAGGTCGATCTGGCTGTTGAGAAACCCGAACTGCCAACTGCCCAACGCGACCGCGCCCAGCGCACCCACCAGGATCAGGGCCGGGCGAATGGTTCCGCCGGTCATGCGGTCATACACCACTTTGGGAGAAAGTCACAGGCACACCCTGCCATATCCCGGCGCCCTGACGGACGACAACCTGTCCACCCGGATCGGTCCGCGGCTGCTCCTCCCCGTCCAGGGCGCCCCGGTCGTTTCTTCGTCAGTCGTCGGCGTGCCTGGTCAGGCTGGGGTTACGTCAGGTCGGTGCCGAGCAGGGCTTCCAGCTCGCGCCGGGTCTCGTCGTACGACGTGTGCAGGATCGCGGTCATGCCGAGCACGCGGGCACCATCGACGTTCGGCTGCATGTCGTCGATGAAAACGCATTCGGCCGGCTCGAGCCCGATCCGCTCCGCCGCGAGGTGGTAGATCTCCGGCTCGGGTTTGCGCAGGCCGACCTCACCGGAGATGACGATCGCGTCGAACATGCCGTCCCAGGTGTCGCGGGGATAGGTGTTGCCCCACGAGTTGGACAGCAGGGCCGTCCGGAAGCCCTTTGCCCGCGCCCGGCGAACCAGCGCCGACATCTGCGGCGCATGCTCGAAGTGCGCGAACATCCGCCCGATCAGCCCCTCCGCCTCAACCGGCCGGCCATCGCGACGAACCAGCACGGCGGCGAGCTTGCGCTCGAAGTCCGGTACGGCGATGAGGCCGCGCTCGAGCGCGTGGATCGGATTCAGCTCGGCCTCGACCGGCGTGGCGGCGATCCAGTCGGTGATCGCGGTGAAGTACGCGTCGAAGTCGAGCTCGTCCTTGTCAGCCCATTGCCGTAGAGCGTGGGACAAGTCCGAGGTGAGCACGCCACCCCAGTCCACCAGGAGACCACGAAGCTCAGACATGCCGAAAGCCTACGGTCTGCCGTACTCCAGCTTGACGTCGCCCGACGAGCTCTTCGCCCGGATCTTGCGGGTGGCGGCCGGATCCTGCTTCAACAGGTTGTCGGTCTCGCCGGACGAGGTCTCCGCCTCGACGGCATACACGTCGGCGCCCGGAACCTCGATCGTCACGTCGCCCGAACTCGACTCCGCGTCGACCGAGGAGGGCGCGGCCGCGAACTCCAGTTCGACATCGCCCGAACTGACCTTGGCGCGATACTGACCTTCACCAAGCGCCTGGCCCTCGATGGAACCGGACGACGTCTGCGCCTTGACCTCGCCACTCACGCCGTGCAACTCGATCTGTCCCGACGACGTCTTCAGGTCGGCGCCGTTACTGAGGCCGACGGCCAGGATCTCGCCGCTGGAGTTGTCCACCTTCAGCGCAAGATTCTTCGGGATGACGATCACGTACTCGGTGTCGCAACCGCCGATCGACAGGAAGCCACAGCCGGTGTCCTTCAGCTCGAGAACGCCATCCTTGTAGCTCTCCTCCGGGTCATCGGAGAACAAGTTCCGCTCGGCCTTGCGGCTCACGGTGATCTGACTGACGTCGCCGGATCGGATCTCCAGGTCGTTGTCACTGGACTCGATCCGCAGCGAAGTCCCACTGACGGGAAATTCCAACTGCTTGGTCTGCTCGGACTCGGTCAACTGCGACACAGCCCACCAGCCACCACCAAGGATCAACGCCACCGACACCGCGACCCCAAAACGCCGCTCCGACGTCATCGCCGACCCCGGCCGACTGTCGATCTCCGACATGCCCCTCCACCCCTGACTAGTTCCACCCCACACCCTGACACACCCCAGTGTCGCCCCAGCGCAGCCCGGGCAGGTGGTCCGAAGGGGCGCGGCCCTCCCACTCCAGCCCACGGCCCCTCGCCTCATCGGGCCAACCAGCCCGAGCTGCGCTTACTGGCGTCGGCCGCAAGCTTGTTCGCCCCCGGGCGGCCTTCTCGACGAGGCCCATGCTGAGTTCGGCCGCGCCCGCATTCGAGCTGGGGCAGCCAGCTCCATCAGCTCGGACGGCTCAGCGCGTCGGCGCACCCTCGTTGAGCCGGCGATCCGGACGACCGTACTCACTGCGGCTCTGCGCGGAGCGGACGAGGGACCCCGCGACGAGACGCCGGTACCGGCCGAACGGACGGTTGGCTGAAGCGGCCAGCTCCGTCGACAACCTTGTCCGGACCGACGATGTCCAGCACCGGAGCCGGGGTCGACTCGGGCGACACACACGCGCCGGCGCCCTCGTTGAACTGAAGCGGCCAGCTCCGTCGACTCGGGCGGCACACGGACGCCGGGTTGGCCGGGGCTCGGGTTAGGTCCTCGCATTGCTCGAGGGATCGTTATGTCAGCAGGTCGGTGGCGACGGTGGTCGCCAGTTGCTGCATCGCCTTTCGCAGTCGGCTCGACCGGGCTGCCTCGGCCAGACTGCGGCCGTGGGTGAGGGCGGCGTCGCAGGCAGCTTGATCCAACGGCAGCAACGCCGACGGTTTGACGCCCGCATACCGCCCGAGCGCCTCGGCCGCCGCGTCGCCTGGAGATGACCCAAGTGAACCGGAGCGGACCCGGTTGACCACGACGCGCGTCGTCGCCGAAGGCACCACCGAACGCAGATCGTGCAACGCCCGGATCAGCCTGGTCAGCCCGACCGGATCCGCGCTGCCGACCACGACGATCTCGTCGGCCTCTTCCAGCGTCACCAAGCTCGCGCCGTTGCGCCGTGGGGCCAAGGTGTCGAACGAGATCTCCTCGTCGCTCTCGATGCAAAAGCCGACGTCCACGACAGTGCAAGGCGCGAGCGAACGGGCCGTGGACCAGACCGCCTCGATCGCGGTCGGTCTTAGCTCGGTCCAGCGATCGGCCCGGCTCAATCCCGTCAGTACCAGCAGATGCGGATCGAGTTGTCGCGCCTGTCTGGCCAGCGTCGGCACATCTAGCGAACCACTTCCCGCCGAACGCGCCGCAGCCGCAAGGCCCGAGGTCTCGTCGAGCATGCCGAGCATCTGCGCGACCGTCCCGCCGTACACATCCGCGTCGGCCAGCAACGTGGAAACGCCCGACGCGGCCAACTCGGTGGCAAGACCGACCGCGACCGTACTGCGCCCTGGCGCACCGGTCGGTCCCCATACCGCGATGAGCCGCCCTGAGCCGGACAACTCGTCGTACCGCTGAGTTGCAGTCTCGACCGCGGCTCCGAGCGACGGCACAAACCCACCCGCGAAGTGCGACGTCGTGACCGGCGGCCCGGCATCGACCGCATCGGTGATCGCGCGGCCGAGGTCCTCCGGCCCAACGTCGGCAGGGAGAATCCGCTCGATCCCCATACGGCTGAGGCGTTCCTCGCTGCCAGGGATCCTGCCCGGACCGTCAGCGGGTCCCGCTGGATCGACCAGGGCTATCACCGTGATTCGCCTTGCGTGCAAGGCCGCAACCGCGTCGGCGGTCAGTCTCGGTAAGTCCTCCGCGATCAGGACGGCACGGGCCTGCCCGCTGGCCGCGGCCGCGAGCACATCCGCCATGTCCACGCAGCGACGTACGACGCGAAGGCCGGGCGCCCGTTCCGTACGCCGGACGACCTCCGCCTCCCAGGGCGCGCCCGTGATCGCCAGCAGAATCGGCACGGCCATCAGCGACCTCGCCGGACCAATACGGGTTCACCAAGGGCGACAGCGCTCAGGCCGGTCGGCAGCTTCGCCGCGTCGGCCGGTTCCAGCCCGATCAGCACCTGGCGCCGGGACATCCCGCCGGTAACCCCCTTCGCGGCATCGATCTGCACCACGCGGACTTGGTCCCACACCTTGCGGGCAGGCGGATCGGCACCGGTGGCGGGCGCGGACTTCGGCGCGACCCAGATGTCGACCTCATCACCGACGGCCAGATCGGCCGGCAGCCGCCCAACCTGGGTGGACACCGGAACCTCCAGCCGCTCGGAGTCGAGCTCGGCGGCGGTCGCACCCTTCGGCACGAACTCGCCAACGCCAATCGGGCGAACAGCTATCAGGCCGTCCAACCGGGAGTCCGCCGAAACGTACTGCCCCGCCGAGTCCGTACTGGTGAAGCGGACCCGGGCTCTGGTCAGATCTTCCGGGCTGATCCGCGACCCCGCCGGGATGGCGCGTTTGGCCGCCCAGACGGAGGTCGTGTCGTCAGCCGAGGACAGCAACTTCGCGCCAGTCAACGCGGTGGCCGCGACCAGCAGCACGCCGAGCACCAAGCGGCCGTCCTTCCAGCGGGCACGGGTATTGCGTTGGCTCGGCGTCGAAGGCGCGGCGAATCCACTGCGGTCAGCCACGGTCCATCCCCCTCTCGTACGGCTCTCCACTCCTGGCGGAGCACGATCACGCTGTGATACCAGGCGATCGCTCTCCGAAATCACATTCTGCCTTGTTGCCAGTTCCGGCGCCGGAAGTTGTCCACAGGCAGTCAGATGGGGACAAACCCGGCGAATCCGAGGCAAGACATGCCAAACTGATTCAAACGACGATGACTTGATGAATCGAAGGTCCCATGCCAGCACCGCGTTTCCTGCAGCTGTCCGATGTCGCCGAAGTGCTGAACATCTCCGCCAACCAGGTCTACGCGCTGGTGCGGCGCGGCGACATTCCCGCGGTGAAGATCGGCGGGCGCGGTCAATGGCGAGTCGAGGCCACCGAACTCGAGAAGTACATCGAGCGCCTCTACACCGAAACCAAAGAGTTCATCGAAGCCCACCCCTTCGGCGACGAAGCCGAACAGACAGAAGACGTCCGCTAGTCCACCGCTCCCCGGACCGCCTCCTGCCCGCCGCGGCCTCAACAGCTACCCCACGAACGCCGCCGCGACGCCCCGGCGATCGGCCACATCCGGCGGCGACGCCTCAGTGATCGGTCGTATCTGGCGCTGCGGCGAAATCAACTCCGCCGGACGCCGCTCTCCGCCATCTCGCGCCCATTGGGAACACCTAGCGCCCGCCAGACTGGCCGACTCGGACTGGACAGATCGACTCAGCAGGCAAGTACGACTGGCAAGCTTTGCCGCTTGCGTTACCTAGCAGGGCTGACGGGACTACAGATCGACTGGGCCTCACAAGTCCTCCCGATCTCTGGACTATCGGCGCCAGACGGCTTGCAAGGCCGCGGCCGGGACCAGGCGCGTGTTGTAGACCTCGCCCCGGCGACGGGGCACGTCGAGCGGATGCTCGGCCATCTCCAGGAAATCCGCCCCCACTCGATCGACCGTTCCCGTCACGGCCTGCTGATCAACGCCCGCGCAGAACACCGTGACCGCTGATCGGTCACGCGCGATCCCCCGCAGTAGATGAGCCAGTCCGAGCTTGGCCGCGACTGCCCCCTGCGCCGGCTCTGCCCAAGGCCCTAGGCCTTGCACCGCCCGCAGCGCCGCCACCGGGATCAGCCATTCGTCGTACCGCTCGGCGGTCACCAGCAAACAGTCCTTGCCCACCCGACTCAATACGCCCTGAACCGTCCGACCCGATCCGAGTTCAACCTGGATCGTGTCGCCGACCGCACCCCGCAGGCGGTCCAGCACGGTGATCCGGCCGACCTCGGCCCGGATCCGGTCGGCCACCTCGCCATATAGATCGCCGTCGGTGAGCGCGTCGAACTGGGACTCCAGGTCCTCGAACAAGGCCTCCAAACGCACGCTTCAAAATCTACTGCCTTCCGTGTTGTAGCGACCACATGCTGTAACGAAGGTGGCCATCAGGACTTGCCAAAGTATCGCTAACGAGGTCTATATTAGACAAATCGAGGCAAACTAACGCAAACGCAAGATTCGGACCGCAAAGGAGCCATGCCGATGATCCGCATGATCAAGACGGCTCTCACCCTGGCCGCCGTCGCGGCAGCCGGGCTCGGCCTGCGCTGGGTGACAGCCGACTCGCTGGCCTCGGCATCTCGTGACGACCTCGCATCGCTGGCGGTCGTGGCCATTGGCGCAGTCGCGTGGGGTGCATACGCCTGGCTGGTGGTGGTCACCAGCGCGACCGCTCTCGAGCAGCTGCCAGGCGCGCTCGGCCAGATAGCAGGCACAATCGCGACTGGTCTGACTTCCGCCGGTTCCCGCACCCTCATCCGCTCCACCCTCGGCATCGCCGCCGTCACACCCCTGACGGTCGGCCTCGCCCACGCCGCCCCTCCCGCCCCCTCCAGCGCTTGGACGGCGTTCGACTCAACTCGCGCGATCGACCCGCCCGCCCGCGCGCCGTCGTACGCCGGTCACGAGGTGGAACCGGCCTCAGAGGTCGACCTTGGCCACCCACCCTCGACGACGTACGTCTACGGACAGGCCGAACCGCCCTCCCACATAAACCTCAGCCCAGGCGTCCCATCCGACCGCCCAGCCCAACCGTCACCCAGCGGCGACCGCAATGCCCCAGATCACCCCGAAACCGCCGGGCGGCCCCACACTGCGGGCCGGCCGGACGTGACCCGCCACTTCAACGTGACGACTCGTCCCGATGGAACTGATCGCCCTAACGTGGCGAGCGATCCCGTGGCGATCGGGCGCCCTGGAGATACGAGTCGTCCCGTGGCCGCCGACCGACCTGACCTGGCGAGTCGTCCCGTGGTCGCAGGTCGTACTGAGGTGACGAGTCGTACCGCGGGAGCGCGGCGTTTCGTGGTGGCAGGGCGTTCCGAGGTGGCGGGGCGGCCGTGGGAGGTGGAGCCGCCGGGCGGGCGTGGGGATCGTCGGGTGGTGGAGCGGCGGATCGCGGTACCGGATCGGCCGACGGTCGGCGCTCCCACGCGGTACACGCCGATCCGTGCACCGCGGCAGCTCGTGGTGCGGCCGGGCGACACGCTCTGGTCCATCGCCCGCGACGAACTCGGGCCCAACAGCACCGATCAGGCGATCGCCATCCGGTGGCCGGACTGGTTCGCGGTCAACGCTGCCGTCATCGGGCCCGACCCGCACTACCTCGAGCCAGGCCAAATCCTCCAGCAACCAGCACCTTCAGCCGAGGTGCGTCGGCTGTCCCCAACCTCGAAGGAGTACTGAAATGAGCACCAACAAACCTCATCTCGTCGCCGTGGCCCCGGTCAAACGTCCGACACCGGCCCGCGCCCGTGGCCGGGCGAACCTGCCGCCAACCGACGGCTCACTCGCGCTGCACTACCCCGCCGACTCGCTGCCGTCAGGTCCAAATCTGCGGCTGGTACGGGATCCAGCCCCAGAGGCAATACCTGACATAACGGCCTGGGCCGCCCGGCTCGCGCAGGCGATCGCCGAAGTCGTCGTCGGCGATCGTCCGGTTGCCCAGCTAGTGCGATGGGTTGAGCCATCCGTCTACGCAGACCTGTATCGGCGGGTCCGCGTCCTCGGTCTGACCACCTCCGCCGGTATCCGGACCGCGTCGGACCGGTCGTCAGTCCGTTCCATCCGCCTCTGCACGCCGACCGAAGGTGCGGTGGAGGTGGCGGCCCACGTCCGGCACGGCGCCCGCTCACGAGCGATCGCCCTACGCCTCGAACTCCATCGCGATCGCTGGATCTGTACCGCGCTACAAATGGGCTGATGCCTTGGTCCGCAAGGGGAAACGTACGTCGGCATGGCACTGCATAACCCCGGAGCGAACTCGGCCGGTCGGCGAATGCGCGATGGCGAAGCCCGACGGGTTCGGGCCGCATGCGGCGCGGGCATTACAGCTGTTCTGCCATCCGGCTACAGCGCGGCGGATTCGGCGCGGCAAGCACCCTGCGGCGGATAGCCTCGCGGTCAGGCCTCAGCAGGTTTCACTCGCACAATGTCCCGGGGGAACGTCGTGACGCAATCGGCAGTCGAGCTGTCCGCCGCAGAACGAGCAGCCCTGGCGCCACGCCTCGGCAAGCCGCGATGGTCGGAGCGAATCCCGGCGCTTTATCCGGTGGCGGTTCGGTACCACCGGGCGCGAAGGCGCATCCAATGGATGCGATCTCCCTTGACCTTCAGCTCGACACGTCAGCCGGAATCCCTTCCAGTACGGGTGAAACAACACAAATCGCTGCTGCTTCGCACCCTCGGCGAGACCGAGATGTGGCTGCAGCACAACAAGGTCACCAACCTGCGACTCGCCTGCGCCCGGGTCGACGGTCTGCTGATCAGGCCAGGCGAGACCTTCTCGTTCAACAAGGCCGTCGGCAATGCCACCCGCCGGAAGGGGTACGTGCCCGGGATGCGCCTCTCGAACGGCGTTGCCCGGCCCGGCATCGGCGGCGGTATCTGCCAGCTCGCGAACCTGCTGCACTGGATGGTGCTGCACTCGCCGTTGACGGTGACCGAGCGTTCGACCCACAGCTTCGACCCATTCCCGGACAACGGACGCGTTCTGCCATGGGGTGTCGGTTGCAGCATCGTCTACAACTACGTGGATCTGCAGTTCCGGAACGACACCGACCAGACCTTCCAGCTTCGGGTAGCTGTAGGCGAGCGCTATCTCGAAGGCGAGATCCGCTCGGCCAGCCCGACCGAGTCCACGTACCGGGTCTTCGCCCGTGGTGAACGCTTCTTCCGCTCCGGCGAACGGTTCTTCCGGCGCAACGAGATCTGGCGTACGACGATCAACCGCCGGACCGGCCTCCCCACCGACGAGACTCTCGTCCGCGAAAACGTCGCCCTGGTCAAATACGTGCCCACCGACGTCGAGATCATCGACCTCCCCGCAACCCTGCCTCCCCCAGCCACCCCTAATGCCGCCCGAGTTCAGGCACAGCGACGGACTGTCGCGAGCCGACATTGAACGCGGCTCCAAACCCGCGCGCCTCGCATCGCACACGGACAGGCCACTGACGCGTGTCGGCAACACGAGCCGGTCGGCGTGGCGAGCCGGTCGGCGTGGCGAGCCGGTCGGCGTGGCGAGCCGGTCGGCGTGGCGAGCCGGTCGGCGTGGCGGGCCGGTCGGCGTGGCGGGCCGGATGATGGGGCCGGGCACGCGAGGCGTGGGTGTCGGAGAGGCTGCGCCGGCCGTAGAAGGTGCGGCCGGAAACTGTCGGTGGGGTGGTGGAGACTGGCGGCATGAGTGAGGGTGCGATCGCCTATCGGGAGCGGCCTGCCCGGTTTGTGGGTGCCACCTTGTGGGGACTGCGGACCGATGGCAAGCCGCATCGCGTACTGCCCGACGGCTGCATGGACCTGATCTGGTCTGGCGACCAGTTATTGGTTGCTGGACCCGATACGCAGGCTTTCATCAGCGCCGGCTCTGCTGGCATGCCGGTCGCGGGAGTGCGCTTCGCGCCTGGCACTGCCCCGGGTCTGCTGGGTGTGCCCGCGCGGGAACTTCGCAATATCCGTGTCCCGCTGGCCGATCTCTGGTCACCGGCGCAGGCCCGCCGAATCAGCGAGCGCATCGCCCGCGCGCCGTACGCCGCCCGCGCCCTGGAATCCGAGGTCCTGCGCCTTGCCGATGATCGTCCGGTGAGTCCACCTCTTGGAGGCGGTACGGCGTCCACCGTCGCGCGCGTTCGGCAAGGCGACCCGGTGCACGCCATCGCGAGCGGCCTCGGCCTGAGTGAACGCCAACTACATCGACGATGCCTCGAGGCGTTCGGCTATGGCCTGAAGACGCTCGGCCGAATCCTGCGAATGACCGCGGCCCTCGACCTCGGCCGCGACGGCCTCCCCTTGGCCGACGTCGCCGTCCGAACCGGATACGCCGACCAGACCCACCTCACCCGCGATATCAAAGCCCTCACCGGCCTCTCCCCCACCCGCCTCTTAACACCACAATCCCCACGCCCCTAACACCACCCGTGAGACCGGTCAACGCGAGTAGGCCGGCGCACCCGATAGCAGCGGTAGTGGCGCGCGACTGTCGACGGTGCGTAGCGGGACAGCGCGACGCGGCCGCTGGTGAAGCGCGGCTGCACGCGGCGAGTGCGGCGGCCGGACGGTGGGCGGGGTGGCGAAGCGGGCAGGGCCGGCAGGTGGCGCGACGCGGCCGCTGGCGGTGGGAGGAAGTCTGGGCGAGGAGTCGCCGCGGCGGGTGGTTGGTGGGGCAGTGGGCGGATGAGCGGGTCAGTAGGGGGTTGGCAATTCGGCGGGCGGTCCAGCAGAGACTTTGACCGTGGGCGGCGAAGAGGGCGTCGCGCGAGCTGAAGCGGCCGTAGTCGTGGACCACCTGGCCGGAGAGATCGCAGGGTGACTGCCCGTTGATGCCGCACGTCACGCCGTCCCAATCCACGGCGGTTCGGCCGATGGCGTCGAACAGGGTTTCCGGCCCGGTGTTGGTGAATCCGCTTCGACTGCTCATGCTTCCGATTGGCCCGAAGAGCGCGGATACGTCGAGCCATTCGCCGTCCGCGCGGAACTCTGGCCATGCCAGCAAGACCGTTTCCGGAACCAGGCGTTGCATGGCCGGGAAGCGCGGGTACCAGAACCGGCCGTCGATCGCCAGGCCGCGTACTCGCGTCGGGATGCCCTCCGCACGGGCGAGCGCTTCCAGTACGGCCATGCGCTGACTACACGAACCACGCCGTTTCGCGAGCGTCGTGGAGACCGCCTGCAACTCTTCCAACGCGTAGACCGGCCGCACCATTTCGGCGATCGTGCGATGAGCCGACTTGAGGAACTCCCGCTCGCCGATCGGAGCGAGTGCGCGCACTTCGGAATGAAGTGATCCCACTGCGGCGTGATGCCAGTCGAGCGTGGGCGTCGCCGCGGTCTCCCCCGTCACCTCGGCTAGTACGGCGGGGAGGCGGCGGCGACGTCGCGTACTCAGCAGGCGTGAGGTCATAGAGCAGTGTGGCACTCCGCGATTCCGACGTCTGGACCCGTACGACGAGCCGACCATGTGCTGCCGATCGCGAGTTGCCGACACCTTCGGTCGGATGGCCGTCCGACCTACGTGATCCGGCCAGGGAGCGCGGGCGGATTGCAGCGGCGGTTTGAGCCAACTACCGCGAGAGGCGACCGAGCCGATCGGAGGCGATTAGGGGAAGAGGGTGGAGCGGAGGTCGGAGCGGAGGCGTTGGGCGTCTCGGTCGGTGGGGTCGTTGGTGGGGCCGGGGAGGGGGCGGCGGCGGTGGGTGCGTTCCAGGGCTAGGACGAGGAGAAGGACCAGCAGGAGGGGGACGAAGATCATGGCGAATTCCCTTTCGTGGCAAGGGCTTTGAAGAAGGTGTAGTGCAAGGTGCCGCCGGGTTGAGCGATGCGGCGCAGGTCGGTGATGCCCTGCTGCCATTCGCCGCGTCCGGTCAGACCGGCCGCGACGGCCTCGTCACCGGCGGCTTCGAACAGCGCGATGAACGTGTTGCGGGTGAAGCCTTTGACCAGGTCAGGACGCGATTCGTCGGCGTAGACGCAGATCGGCTCGACGGCGACGTGTTCGAACTCGGCTTCGCGTAGCAACGGGTACAACTGGCGCCCAAGCAGAGCGTTGCCCCCGGCAACGGCTTGCAGGCGGATCTGGTGGGCGATGGTGGCCCGGGCCAGCTCGCTGTCGGGGTGGAAGAACGCCGAGGCGTGGTCGCCTTCGATGACCGTGATCGTGCCGCCCGGCTTCAGCACCCGGCGCAAGGCGGCGAGCGCGCCGGATGGATCGCGGAGGTGTTCCAGTACGAAGCAGACGAAGACGTGATCGAATTCCTCATCCGCGAAAGGCATGTCGAACACGTCGGCCTGGTGCCACTCGACGCCCGGCATCCGGCGACGGGCTGTCTCGAGGGATTCGGCTGATCGGTCGATCGCGACCAGACGCGCGCCCGGGCTCGAGGCAACCAGGTGAGCGGTTTGGGCGCCGACGCCGCAACCGATCTCCAGGACGCGACTGCCCGGCGGGTACGACGTACCGGCGTGCAGGAGATTCGCCAGCGTGTCGGCCTGATCGTTGAGGCGGCGGGCCTCGTCGGCCGAGTACCCGTGCACGTAGGTGGTTTCCATGGCTCAAGCCTGCTGGCAGTATGGACCAGTGAACAGGTCCATACGAGACGCCTCCGACCGGTCCAAAGATGGTTCCGATTTCCTGCAGCTGACGCCGGACGAGGCGCCTGCGGGTGGGCTGGCCGATTGGCTCGCGGCAAGTCTGCGCACGGCGATCGCTGACGGGCGGCTTCCGATCGGGAGCCGCCTTCCGGCTACGCGCGTACTGGCCGCGGATCTGGGGGTCTCGCGCGGCGTGGTCACCGAGGCGTACCAACGGCTGACCGAGGACGGTCACATCGTCGGCCGCGGTCGCGCCGGCACGATCGTTGTCGCCGTACCGCACATCCCACCCGCAGTGCGCACCAACTCCACGCCCACCGCAAGGGCCCTAGGAACTAGAGCCAACGCCCCAGCCGACGCGCCGAGCGGGTCGGGACGGTCGAGCGCGCAGGGAGGCGGACGGGGAGGGGCGAGCGGACAGGGAGGGCCCGGCGCGCCGAGCGGGTTCAGCGGGTTGGGAAGGCGGGGCGCGCCAAGCGAGTCCAGCGGGATCGGCGGGTCAGAAGAGCCGGGCAGGCCGATCGGGTCCACCGGGCTGGACGGCTACAGCGGGCCGCGCGGGTCAGGAACGCCGGGCAGGCCGATCGAGTCCAGCGGCGGGAGCGGCAGTGGCGCGAGCAGCGGCCGGGGTGGCGGCGAGGGTGGCGGAGGGCGGGGGCGAGCTTGGCGGGGTGGTCAGCTGGATCAGGGTGGTGGTGCGCGGGATGGGGCAGGGCGGGAGGTTGGGGGGACGGTGTTTGAGCGGGAGCCTGGGCTTGAGGTGTTTGAGGCGGCTCGGGCGGCTCCTGCGCGTATTGACCTTTCGCCGGGAGTTCCGGACTTGGCGTCGTTTCCGCGTACGGCGTGGCTTCGGGCCGAGCGGGCAGTGCTTAGCGGGCTTTCGGCGGCTGACTTCGGGTACGGCGATCCGCGGGGCGCTCCGGTGATGCGGGCGGCTGTAGCGGATTGGCTGGCGCGGTACCGCGGGATCAGCGTGGATCCGGCCGAGGTGATCATGGTCGCCGGTGTCGCTCAAACCCTTGATCTGCTGGCCCAGATCCTCCAGCAGGATGGCGTCAAAGAACTCGCTGTCGAGGAGCCCGGCTCGCTCGGTACGCGCCAGCAGTTCCACCACCGCGACGTCACCACCACGCCGGTAAGCGTCGACGAGGACGGGATCGTGGTGCACGAGCTTCGCGCGACCGGAGCGCCCGCTGTCCTGCTGACGCCCGCGCACCACTTCCCCACCGGCGTAGTACTCGGTGGTGAGCGTAGGCGCGAGTTGATGCAGTGGGCGGGCGAAGGCGGTCTGATCGTCGAGGACGACTACGACGCGGAACACCGGTACGACCGGCCCCCTGTCCCGGCAATCCGGTCCATGCTCGCCGACCAGGTCTGCTACACCGGCAGCGTCTCCAAGTTGCTGGCACCGGCGCTACGCGTCGGTTGGGTTCTACCGCCTGCGAAGTACCGCGAGCACTTCATCGCCGCCAAGCGGTACGCCGACCTAGGCAACGCCGTACTGCCTCAACTGGTGCTGGCCCACCTCATGAACTCAGGTGAGCTCGAACGGCAGTTGAGGTTTCTCCGCCGTCGGCACAAGCAACGCCGGGACATCATGATCGCCGCCATCCGGGAACACCTTCCCGCCGCCAAGGTGCATGGAGCGGCTGCGGGGCTTCACTTGATGATCACGTTCGACGGCGACTTCTCGGACGGCACACTCGCTGCGGAGGTTCTGGCACGTGGAGTCAAGGTTCAGCCGTTGTCGTGGCACCACCAGCGTCCGGCCCGACCAGGCCTTGTCCTCGGCTATGCCGCCAACAGCCCATCCGACCTGACCGAAGGCATCGCCACCATCGCAGCCGCCCTGCACGAGCAGTAGCTGCACAGATCACCAGCAGCCACTAGAGATCACCAGTAGCTGTTGAGGTTCTGCATGAGTGCAGAGACAGCTCCACCCTCTGGCTTCTGGTAGAAGTCCAGCGCGACGTAGTTCGGCTTGCGACCCGCTGCAGGGCCGCACACCCGGGCCAACCGGTCGGCCAGCTTGGCGCCGTTGTCTGCCGCGGCAGCACCCTCGGACGGAATATCGCGGTAGTGGTTCATCACGTGCAGGCGGCGGAAGCCCGGCTCCTCCTTGGCCAAGGGGACCTCGTCCCACCGGCTGTAGCACTGGGTGTCCCCACCCGAGCCAAGTGACCAGTAGTTCTCGGCGGTCCAGTCCCGGTCGAACATCACCCCGGACGCCTCCCGCCCCGAACGCTGGGAGAACACCAGCAGGCGGCGGTTCTGCGCGATCAGTTCGGAGATCCGGGGCCAGCCGTTCGTGCGTACGCCAGCCTGGTCCGGGCGGAACAGCCGGTCGGCGAATCCGTTGACCTTGGCAACGGCTGTCCCCAGCTCCGCCACGCTGGTGTAATCCTCGATGAACACGCTCACGACGGCCGTCGGATTGGCGTTGAGGAAGTTGACGACGTCCTGGAGACCCGCGGTGAGCGTGCGTTCGTTGCCCCAGCAACTGCCGTGGCACATCCGGATGTCGCCGTTGTACGGGCGGGCGTCGATCTGCAAGCCACGAACACCCTGCGCCAGCTGGTCCCGCAGCCGGTATGACTGGTTGGGGAATCGTCCCCAGAAGCCCTCATCGGTGTTGGCCATCGCGTTGTGCGCCACGAGGTAGCTGACCTGGTCGAGCCGCGGGTCAGCCGGCATCGGGCGGCGCGGTACGTCGAGACCGTTCAGGTACCACTCGGCCGCGGGGCCGCCATCCGGGCTGACAACAAGCTCGCGGCCCGTCGACGGCGTCGGCGCGACTACGCGTAGGTAGCCGCCCGACGGGGCCTTGATCCGGTAGCGACCACCTAGGTCCTCAAAAGCCCAAGCGGACAAGGCGTTACCGCAACTCCGCAGGACCACTCGCGCCGCGTCGTTCCGGCCCAGGCACCAGGTGGCGTCGGAGCCGAGCGCGATCTTGTAATGGTCGCCGTCACGCCGGATCCGCCAGTGCTGGGCGGCGGAGCCGTTCGCCGCCCACTCCTGGATCTCGCGGCCGTCCTCGAGCCGCCCACCGTCCAGATCGGCCACCCGGCCGTTCGGCACGCTGAGCAGGATGACGGATGCCGTCATCGGCGGCTCGGCGGTGGTCGTGGCCGAGGCCTTCACCATCTGGCCGGAGGCCAGACCGAGCGCGAACGAGAGCGTCAAGCCGATCAAGCGGGCAGACCGAACGGCCATCAGTACCTCCAAGATGCAGGGCGGGCGAACCCCGGACGTGCGGACACAGCGTGTCCAACCGATAGCCCCGCGTCAATATGACCGGCGCGTCTCGGCGGTGGCTACAAGAAGATGCTTCCCCAGTACCGCGCGACGAACACCAGTGAGCAGGCTTCGTTTTGACGATGCCGCCGCGGCTGGCTTAACTAACTCCTGGTGCCATGGGTACCGCAGCGACGCACTCAGCCGGTGGCCAGTCCGGTTTCAGGCGCCAGGGCGAGAGCCCGAGGCGGGGTAGCGTCCCCGGGTTCGATGGAGCTGCTGGTGTCCATACTGAGCAAATCCCTGCTGGCCACCCTCGCCGCCGTGGCCGTTGTGCTGGTAGCCACCCATAACCAGCCCGACCAACCCGCCGAAGACCCCCAAGCCACACAAATCCCTGCAACGGCCAAACAGAAGCCGGTCAAGCTGCCGCCGCCTCAGGCGCCCTGGGACTACCAACTGGCCGGCCCTTACCCGCCGGCCGGCGGCGTCAAGGTGGTCTCCCGCGATCGCACCGCTCCAGCCGTGCCCGGCCGCTACAACATCTGCTACGTCAACGCCTTCCAGGTCCAGCCCGGGGCCCAGTCCGAATGGGACAGCGACCTGCTGCTGAAAGGGGCCAACGGCAACCTGGTGATGGACGAAGAGTGGGGCGAACCGCTGCTCGACCTGCGCACGGACGCCCAGCGCCGCCGGATCGCAGCCAAGGTGAACCGCTGGATCGACGGTTGTGCCGCCGCCGGCTACCAGGCGGTCGAGCCCGACAACTACGACAGCTTCAGCCGTTCCAAAGGCCTGTTGCGACCCGAACACGCGACGGCGTACATCAAGACGCTGGCGGACCACACGCACAAACGCGGTCTCGCCATCGCGCAGAAGAACACGCTCGAACTGGCCGGTCAGCGGGAGTCGCTCGGTCTGGACTTCGCCGTGGTCGAGGAGTGCGGACAGCACAACGAGTGCCGCCAGTTCACCAGCCACTTCGGCACGGCCGTCGTCATCGTCGAGTACACCGACCAAGGCCTCGAGAACGCCTGCGCCACGGTCGGCGACCAAGTGAGCGTCGTACGCCGGGATGTGGCCGTCTCGACGCCAGGCTCGGCCGGCTACGTCCGCAAGACCTGCTGAGCCCTACCGAAGCGCACGCCGGAGTAGGTCTTCCGTGCCCTCGAAGCTGCGAACGACCTCCGCGGCGGTGGTCTCGCTCCGCAACGCGCCAACGCCCTGACCGGCGTACAGCGAGGTGGTGTCGACGTCGCCCGCTCGCATGGCCGCCAGGAATAGCTCGTGGGCCGCGTCGTCGCCGCCCAGTTCTGCCTCGCGGCCCTCCCACTCCTCGAAGAAGGTGTTACGCAGCGCCCGGCCGCCGAACTCGTCGGGCCAGCCCGCACGCGATGCCTTGTCGAAGACCCGGCCGTACGCCGTTGAGGTCTCGTCAGCTGCTACAAACTGCTGCCGGGCGCTAGCGCTGTTGATGGCTTCGCGGCACGTGAGGAAGGCTGTGCCGATCCAAGCGCCTGCGGCACCTGCGGCCAGTACGGCGGCCATCCCCCGGGCGCCCGAGATTCCGCCCGCTGCTAGTACCGGGACGTCCACCTCATCCAGAACCGCCTGCAGCAACGGAAGAGTCGCCACCTCGTTGCGCCCGTGCCCACCGCCCTCACCACCTCTAGCCACCAGTACGTCGACCCCGGCCGCGACGGCCTCGCGCGCGTCCGCGAGCTTGCCTGCCTGCGTGGCGACGGCTATCCCCGCCTGCTTGAGCGGTTCGACGTACTGCGGGTAGTCCCCGAAGCTCACCGCCACCAAAGCCGGTTTGAGCTCCAGAACCGCTTCGAGCTGCCCGGGCCGTTCCGCCAGCGCCCAGGCCATCAGCCCCACGCCGTACGGCTTGCCGCCCTCGGCCGCGATCCGCCCTTGCTCGAGGATCCAGTCGGGTGTGACGGCGTTCCCGGCGCCGATCATGCCTAGGCCACCTGCAGCCGAGATGGCTGCTGCCAAGGCTCCGCCACTTGCTCCGGCCATAGGCGCTCCGACCAGAGGTACCGACAATCCGAACCGCTCCGTCAACCAAGTCCGCATAGTTCGATCTTGCACCCGCCCGAACCCGGCAGACCCGCGTTTGTGGCGTACCAGACGCAAGAACCGCCGGGCCCCACGAGGGGCACCGGCGGTTCTCAGAACGATCTAGCTCAGTGCTGGTAGTGCTCCGACTGCGGGTCGCCGTGGCAACGCTTGTACTTGCGGCCGGACCCACAGGGGCAGACCGCGTTGCGCGGAGTGCCCGCATACTCCAGGGCGCCACCCTCGACGGCGTCCATGTGGGTCGAGATCTCATCGTCGCCGTCAACCGTCGGCGAGGTGTAGGTCAGGCGCTGCGGGCGCTGTCCGCCGAGGCCCTTCGCCTGGATCCGCGGGGTGTCCTGCGGGCGCGGCTCGGCCTGGCGGCCGGGGAACTCCGCGACCGGCGCACCCGGCACCAGCACGTCCTCGACCTCGGGCTGCTCCGCGACGACAACGTCCTGCACGTCCTCGACCGGCTCGTCCTGCAGGTCGCTGACGGTGACCTCGAGGTTGAAGATGTACGCGACGGACTCTTCCTTGATGGACTCCATCATCGCGCTGAACATGTCGAAGCCCTCGCGCTGGTACTCGACCAGCGGGTCGCGCTGCGCCATCGCGCGCAGGCCGATGCCCTCACGCAGGTAGTCCATCTCGTAGAGGTGCTCGCGCCACTTGCGGTCTAGCACGCTCAGCACCACGCGACGCTCGAGTTCACGCATCGCCGGAGCGGTCAGCGCGGCCTCACGGCGGGCGTAGGCCTCATGCGCGTCGCGGGTGATGCGTTCGATCAGGAAGTCCTGGGTCAGGCCGGAGCGATCGCCGCCGGCCTCCTCGATCAGGTCTTCCTCGGTCAGCGTCGACTGGTACAGCGTGCGCAGACCGGTGAACAGCACGTCCAGGTCCCAGTCCTCGGCGAACCCGTCCGCGGTCGCGCCGACGACGTACCCCTGGATGGTTTCGTCGAGCATCTCCGTGACCTGCTCGTGCAGGTCGGCGCCCTCGAGCACGCGGCGGCGCTCCTTGTAGACGACGTGCCGCTGACGGTTCATCACGTCGTCGTACTTGAGGATGTTCTTCCGGGTCTCGAAGTTCTGCGCCTCGACCTGGGCCTGCGCCGACGCGATCGCCTTGGTGACGACCTTGTTCTCCAGCGGGACCGTGTCGTCCTCGTTGCGCGACATCGCCCAGTCGACCATCTCGCGCTTGAACAGGCGCATCAGGTCGTCCTCGAGCGACAGGTAGAACCGGGACTCGCCCGGGTCGCCCTGACGGCCGGAACGACCACGCAGCTGGTTGTCGATCCGGCGCGACTCGTGCCGCTCGGTGCCCAGCACGTACAGACCGCCGGCCTCGCGGACCTCGACCTGCTCGTCCTTCACCTGCTGCTCGAACTGCTCCAGGACCTTCGGGTACTCCGCCTCGTACTGCTCGGCGTGCTCGACCGGGTCGATGCCGCGGGCGCGCAGGTCCTGGTCGGCGAGGAACTCGGGGTTACCGCCGAGAATGATGTCGGTACCACGGCCGGCCATGTTGGTGGCCACCGTGACCGCGCCCTTACGGCCGGCCTCGGCGACGATCGCGGCCTCGCGCTCGTGCTGCTTCGCGTTCAGCACCTCGTGGGCGATACCGCGCTTCTTCAGCTGGGCCGAAAGCCGCTCGGACTTCTCGACGCTCGTCGTACCCACGAGGATCGGCTGGCCGGTCGCGTGCCGCTCGACGATGTCGTCCACCACCGCGTCGAACTTCGCGTCCTCGGTGCGGTAGATCAGGTCGCGCTGGTCCTGGCGGACCATCGGCTTGTTCGTCGGGATCTGCACGACGCCGAGGCCGTAGATCTTGCCGAACTCGGACTGCTCCGTCATCGCCGTACCGGTCATGCCGGCGAGCTTGTTGTACTGACGGAAGTAGTTCTGCAAGGTGATGGTCGCGAGGGTCTGGTACTCCTCCTTGATCTCGACCTTCTCCTTGGCCTCGATCGCCTGGTGCAGGCCCTCGTTGTAACGACGGCCGTGCAGCGTCCGGCCGGTGTGCTCGTCGACGATCAGCACCTCGCCGTCGACGACCACGTAGTCCTTGTCGCGCTTGAACAGGTCCTTCGCCTTGAGGGCGTTGTTCAGGTAGCTGATCAGCGGCGTGTTGGCCGACTCGTACAGGTTGTCGATACCGAGGTGGTCCTCGACCTTCTCGATACCGCGCTCGAGGATCGCGACCGTGCGCTTCTTCTCGTCGACCTCGTAGTCGGTCTCCGGGCGCAGCCGGTTCACCAGGTTGGCCATCTCGACATACCAGCGCTGGCTGTCCTCGGCCGGGCCGGAGATGATCAGCGGCGTCCGCGCCTCGTCGATCAGGATCGAGTCGACCTCGTCCACGATGGCGAAGTTGTACTCACGCTGCACACAGTCCTCGATCGAGGTGGCCATGTTGTCGCGCAGGTAGTCGAAGCCGAACTCGTTGTTCGTGCCGTAGGTGATGTCCTTCGAGTACGCCACCCGGCGCTCGGCCGGGGTCATCTCGGGCAGGATCACGCCATAGTCGACGCCGAGGAAGTGATACACCCGGCCCATCCACTCGGCCTGGAACCGGGCCAGGTAGTCGTTCACCGTGACCACGTGCACGCCCTTGCCGGACAGCGCGTTCAGGTACGTCGGCAGGGTACCGACCAGGGTTTTACCCTCACCGGTGCGCATCTCGGCGATGTTGCCCAGGTGCAGCGCGGCACCACCCATGATCTGCACGTCGTACGGCCGCTGGTGCAGCGTGCGCTTGGCGGCCTCGCGCACGACGGCGAAGGCCTCCGGCAGCAGCAGGTCCAGCGACTCCCCGTTCTCGACTCGCTGCTTGAACTCGGCCGTCTGGCCGCGCAGCTCCTCGTCGGTCATGGCGACGAATTCGTCCTCGATCGAGTTGACCAGCTTCGCGATGCCCTCGAGCCGGCGCAGGGTCTTGCCCTCGCCGATCCGCAGGACCTTGTCGAGCACCTTCATCGTGGGGAGTCCACTCCTTGACTGTTCCAGCCTTGATACGGCGGGCGCCTTCCCGTCCGGCCCAGGGCAGGGCTGAACGGGCCGCCCGTCTGACGGGCGCAACCCATGGTACGGGGCGGGGCGAGTCAACCCACCCCGACCGCGTGAGTCGCGTTATCTGGTCCCACGACCGGCGGGCACGGAAAGTTCCTCAGGCGGCGCGCAGCGCGATGCTCAGCGCCGGTGCCAGATCACCTCCGCCGGCCACCCGCACCGTGTCGAGGCCCATCCAGCCCGCCATCTGGACCAGCTCGGCCGCGAGCTCCTCCGGCGTCTCGACCGGCGCTCCCGGCTCCGCGTGCGCCGATTGCACCAGCAGTACGCCGTTCGGGCGGTCCGCCTTCAGGTCCACCCGGGCCACCAGGCGGTCCCCGAGCAGGAACGGCAGGACGTAGTACCCGTAGATGCGTTTCTCCGCCGGGACGTAGATCTCGATCCGGTAGTGGAAGTCGAACAGCACCTCCGCCCGGGTCCGCTCGAACACCAGCGAGTCGAACGGGCTGACCAGCGCCCGGGTGTTGACCCGCCGCGGCAGTTTGGCGTCGCGATACAGATAGGCCTGCCGTTTCCAGCCCTGGATCGAGACCGGCTCCAGCTCACCGGCCTCGACCAGCTCCGCGATCGCCTGCGCGGTCGGGGCCGGCGCCGTCCGGAAGTAGTCCTTCAGGCATTGCGCCGTCGCCACCCCGTGCGCCTTGGCCGCGATCAGCACCAGCTGACGATGGGCCTCCTCGGGCGTCGGGGTCGGCGTGTTCAGTACGGCGGGCGGAAGCACTCGCTCGGGTACGTCGTACATCCGCTCGAACTGCTGGTTGCGCCTGGCCACGGTGATATCGCCCGCGAAGAAGAGGAACTCCAGGGCCCGTTTCACGTCGGACCAGTTCCAGCCCCAGTTCGACCGGTCGCGCTCGATGTCGTCGTCGATCTCCCGGGCGGTGATCGGCCCATTCGCGGTGACGTCGGCCAGGACCTGTTTGAGCAGATCCGGCCGCTCCTGCGCGATCGACCGTGGCCCGCCCCAGGCCTCGGTATGCGCCCGGGCCATCCGCCACCGCAGCAGGGGGTGGGTCTCGACCGGGACCAGCGAGGCCTCGTGCGCCCAGTACTCCACGAGGCGCCGGGGTGGCTTGGCCGCCGCCTTGTCGAGGAGGTCGCGTGGATACGGGCCGAGGCGCGAATACAGCGGCAGGTACTGCGCGCGGCTCAGCACGTTCACCGAGTCGATCTGGATCAGCCCGATCCGGCTCAGCACCCGGGTCAGCGCCCGGCTGTCGGGCACCCCCTTCGGCCGCGGGTCGGTGAAGCCCTGGGCCGCCAGCGCGATCCGCCGGGCCTGGGCCTGCGAGAGCACCTGAGTGGATATCGAGGTCACGAGCCCGATTGTGCCGGGCCCCACCGACAAAAACCTGAGCCCGACCGCCGGACGCCACCGCCCATAACCACGGCGGCCCGGCCAGGTGATCGCATTTTGCGTCCGACCGTCGCCAGGTGGGTCGCCGGAACCGCTGGGATCTGGCGGGTGGGCCGGCCATCTCGCGGGTTGACCGGCCAGCAACCGGGCGGCGGGTGGAAGGGCCCAGGGCGGCGGGAGGTGGAAGGGCCCGGGGCGGCGGAGGGTTGGAGGGGCCGGGAAAGGGTGGTGGGGACGGGGTGGGGGTTGGGTGCGGGGTTTCCCTTGCGGTGCGGGGTTGGTGATGTGGTCGCGATGTAGACGTGCGTGGAACGAGATCTGGTCGTGGCCTGGGGGTCTGGGTTGGCGGGTCAGAGTTCTTTCCACGACCGTGACCCCCGCCCGGGGCGCGGCGTATCGTCCTGAGGAGTTCCGCCATGCCAGTGAGGCCCCACGCTGTTCATGTACTGCTTGCCACCGGCGCCATCGTTGCCGGTTCGGTGCTGTCCGCAACCACTGCCGTCGCCGCCACCCCGAACCCGGATGCCCAGCCCACACAGGCGTCCGGCAAGAACGTTGTCAAGGGCAAGGATCCCCGCATCGTCGGCGGCACGCCGGCGAAAACGGCCGACGCGCCCTGGGCGATCGTGCTCACCAACCCGGTGTCGTCGTCGCCGAACGACCAGTACTGCGGCGCGACGCTGGTCAAGGCCGACAAGATCGTCACCGCAGCGCACTGCGTCACCGAGCCCGTCGACACGTACACGGCGATCCAGGGTCGCGACGACCTCAAGGTGAAGAACGGTAAGACCTCGAAGATCAGCAACATCTGGAAGGATCCCCTGTACGGCAAGGAGCCTGGGCACGACGTTGCCGTCATGACGCTGGCCACGCCGTTCACGGACGTACCGACGCTCGCCCTGGAGACGAGCGCCGCTGCCGACGTGGAAGGGGCCCAGGCGACGGTTTACGGCTGGGGCAACACGAAGGGCACCGGCCCGGAAGAGGTCTTCCAGAAGGTTGAGGCACCCGTACTCGGTGATGCCTACTGCAGCGACGTCTACGCCCAATACGACTACTCGGTCTCGGGTGAGATCTGCGGCGGCTTCAAGGAAGGCGGCAAGGACTCGTGCCAGGGCGACTCCGGCGGTCCGCTCGTGCTGAACGGCCGCCTGTTCGGAGTCGTGTCCTGGGGCGTCGGTTGTGCCGAGGCCGGAAACCCGGGCGTGTACGCCGAAGTGGCCGCCTACGCCACGGATCTGCAGGCCCAGATCGACCAGTAGTAGTCCGCATTCCCTTCGATTGAAAGAGATCCGGCCCGCGTCGCCCACCTGTGCGACGCGGGCCGGACCCGCTCAGACTGACAGCCGGATCACGCCGTAGTCGTAACCGTGCCGGCGATAGACCACGCTCGGCAGGTTCTCGTCGGCGTCCACATAGAGGTAGAAGTCGTGGCCGACCAGTTCCATCTCGTAGAGGGCCTGGTCCAGCGACATCGGCTTGGCGCTGTGGGTCTTCTCGCGCATCACCAGCGGACCGTCACCGGTCACGGTCAGCGGACCGACCTTGTGGGTCGGTACGGCGTTGTCATCTTCGGCCTCCTCGGTCGCGAGGGCGGTGCCATTGGCAGAACCGTTCGCGGTCTGCATGGCCATGGCCTGTTTCAGCGACATCGGCGAGTGAGCACCACCACGGTGCACCCGGCGACGGTCCGCGGCCTTGCGAACCTGGGCACGCAGCCGGTCAAGGCTGACGTCGAAGGCGGCGGACTTGCTCTCGCCGGTTGCCTCGGCCCGGACGATCGGGCCGCGGGTGTACATCGTGAGTTCCACTCTCATCGCACGATCGCTCTGTCGCGGGTTCTTCTCCTGGGAGACCTCTACCTCGCACCGCAGTACTCGATGATCGATTTTCTCGATCTTCCCGAGTTTTTCCTCGACGTACTGCCGGAAGCGGTCACTGACCTCGCAGTGATGACCTTTGACGACGACGTCCACGGAAACCTCCATCGATCGGCGATTCTCTTACGTCTTCGGACCCCCGTTTGTGCTCGCGGGCGGCCCGAAAAGCAAACACCCGCTCGACGGCCCGTCGGATCCCGTGGTCAGGATTCCGGTCTGTCCGGTCCTGGACCACAACTGCTTCCGACAAGCCCCAGCGGGTGCCATGTGCCAACGCTAGTCCGCTTCTGGGAAAACCGGTAGGGAAGGTCTCATGAACCGTCGTCGCGTCGCGGCCACCACGGCACAACCGAGCGGCGAAATACCCGCCGCCGTGAGCGCCCGGCACGCCTCGGTGAGCGTGGCGCCGCTGGTAATCACGTCGTCCACGATCAGGACAGGTTGATTCGTCAGGCGTTCAGCCCAGCGCGAACGCGTCTCGAAAGCGCCGGCGAGATTCCGTTCGCGGTCCGCCGCGCCGAGGCCGGCCTGGTCCTCCGGCCGCCGGACCACCCGCAGCGCGGGCGCCACCCGGACGTCGTACCCCTCGCGGCGAAGGCGACGGGCCGCGGCCGCGGCGATGCGCCGGAGCGGATCGTGGCCGCGGGCACGTATCCGGGCCCGCGGCGACGGAACCGGGCACAACCAGGCCGCGCGATGACCGCCGGCGCCGGACAGCGCGCCCAGGACGGACCCGGCGAGGGCCGCACCGAGCGGCCCGGTCAGCTGGTACCGCCCGTGCTCCTTGTGGGCGAGCAACATCGACCGCACCACCCCGTCGTACGCCGTACAGGCGGTGGGCGGTGCGAGGCCGGCCGGAGCCGGATCGGGCCAGGCCGGGTAGGGCCTCGACCGCAGCACCACGCGGCAGTCCGCGCAGACGGCGACGCCGGGCCGCTCACAGCCCGCGCAGACGCCACCGAGGACCAGGTCCGCGAACGGGGACAGCAGCACGTCCCGCAACGACACCGGACCAACGATCACCTGGCCCGGGTCCCGACGGCAACCCCATCGGCGCCGCCTGTGGATAACCGCCCGGGCGAGCTGACTACCCGGGATAGACCGGATAGACCGCCGAGTAGTTCGTCGAGTCGAGCGGATCGTCCCACTGCAGATCCCGGGTTCGCCGCTGGAGCTTTGCGTCGTTGATCTGGAGAATCAGCAGGCTCTCCACGTTCGGCGTGGCGGCCACGGCCGTTACGTTGTACTTGGCGACGCCCGCGACCAGGCCCGGCAGCGAACCGTCGACGTTGACCTCCAGAGGCTGCGACTTGGGGTCGTCGCCCTTGGTACCGACCACCGTTACCCGGTCGGCCTTCGACCAGGCGGCGTCGACCATGTCGTCGAACCCAACCTGCAGTGAGTGGAAGCCGACCAGCGAGCGCTTATTGTTCTCGCCGATCTGGACCCGGCCGATCCACAGCGCCGACTTGCCGTTCTTGTGCACGACGGCCAGCGCCCGAACGCCGTCCGGGGCCATCCGCAGCGCCCGCACCTCGTTGCCCTGGAAATCGGCCTCGACCTCGACGAGGTTCTGCTCCTTGTCCATCATCCACACCCGCGGGCCGCTGTCCGCGCGGTCCACGAACCACAGATTGCCGGCCCAGTCGAACGACGGCCGGATCACCTTGCCCGAGGCCGGCAGGCGCTTCTCCTTCTCACCTTCGGCCATGCTGAGCCGGGCCACGATCACCTGGCCACCGCTGACGACGGCACCGAGCTCGCTGTTCAGGCTGATCGCGAAAGAGGTCGCGGTGAAGGGAGACAACAGGCTGGCCTGGCCGAGCGGTTCCAGCTTGATCTCGCCGGAACCGTCCAGGCCCATGAAGCGGTTGATCTTGCCTTTGCTGAGCACGTAGAGCTGGGTCAGGTCCGCCGCGGGCACAGACGGGTCATACCGGGAGAAGCTGTCGAAGGTGCGCGCGTCGTTGTCACCGTCCTGCAGCGGCACACCCTGCACGGTGATCCGGACCGGGCCGACCGGGCGCAGCGTCCACGCGATCTGCGCCGCGAGCTGTTCGCGCTCGACCGGGCCGACGTTCTTGACCGCGTCACTCAGGTCGACGTTCGCGGCGCCGTCGGTGACGGTCACGTTGCGCACCAACTCGGTGTTCGGCGGTACGGCGGACAGCACGGAGTTGCCGAGCCGGCTGGTCGGGCCGGCCAGCAGCGACTGCATCAGCAGGTGCGCGATCTGGCTCTGCGTCCGGTTGATCGGCAGGTAGATCGGATCCGGCACCAGCAGGTCGTTGGTGGGATTCAGGAAGTACAGGTTGTGCGGCTGGTAGTTGGTCTCGCTCACGTTCCGGTCCAGCAGAACGCCGGGCGGCGGCGTGCTGATCCGGTTCTCACCGTCCACCTCCACGACGGTGAACAGAACGTTGAGCTGCTGATTCGGCGCGGCCGGACGCCAGGCGTTGCGCGCGTCCAGGGTGGCCACCAGCGACGCCTTCAGCCGGAACCCGATGTCCTTCTCGGGCTGCAGGGCACTGGGCTGCGGGTCGTAGATCCTGGTCTGCCGGACATCCCAGGCGGCGGCCGCTTCCGCGGTCAGGTACTGCTTGGCGATGTTCAGCGTGTCCGGGTTCGACATGGCCTCGAGAAAGCCCCGGACCACCGAGCCGGGTTGTGCACCGGGCTTCGGCGGGTCGGCCAGCACGTCGTAGCCGGATTGGCGCGTGCTCTCGTTGCGCCCGTCCTCCGAGCGGATCGTGCCGCTGTTCGGCACGGTGGCACAGCCCACCAGCAACGCCAGGGCGGCGACCACGGCCGCGACCACTCCGCGCGTTGTCCTCACTCCGCACCTCCGCGATCACCGGTGAGTTTCTGATACGGCGATCCGACCTCGACCAGGTTGATATCCGGCACCACCCGGCTGGCGTCCGGCGGGCGGGTCGGCAGCGGCGAGCCGATCAACGGTACGCCGGGCCGGCGCGGCAGGGTCAGCCGGAAGTACGCGCCCTCACCGGGCGAGCCCCAGGCGTCGAGGCGGCCACCGTGCAGGCGCGCGTCCTCCAGCGCGATGGACAGGCCGAGGCCGGTTCCACCGGTGGTCCGCGCCCGCGCCGGGTCGGCTCGCCAGAACCGGCTGAAGACCAGGTCGGCCTCTTCGGCGCGGAAGCCGATGCCGTGGTCGCGAACGGCGACGGCCGCCGCGTCCTCGTCGGAGGCGGTGGTGATCCGGATCGGACGGCCTTCGCTGTGCTCGATCGCATTGCCGATCAGGTTGCGCAGAATGCGCTCGATCCGGCGCGAGTCGACCTGGGCGCGGCACGGCCGGGGCATGTCCAGGAGCATCTCGGCGCCCTTGCGGGCGAGCAGCGTCTCGTGGTTCTCCAGCACCCGGGCCACGATGTCGCGCAGGTCGACGTCCTCCAGGTCCAGCGCGGCGGCACCCGCGTCGAACCGGCTGATCTCCAGCAGGTCGGCGAGCAGCGCCTCGAACCGGTTGAGCTCGTTCTGCATCAGCTCGACCGAACGGCGCGAGACCGGATCGAAGTCGTCCTTTGCCTCGTGCAACAGGTCGGCGGCCATCCGCACGGTCGTCAGCGGCGTACGCAGCTCGTGCGACACGTCGGAGACGAACCGGCGCTGCAACCGGGAGAGCTCTTCCAGCCGCCGGATCTGCTGCTGGAGATTACTGGCCATCTTGTTGAACGAGACCGCCAGCCGGGCCAGGTCGTCGGTACCGCGGACCTGCATCCGCTCCTCCAGCCGGCCGGCCGCGAGCCGTTCCGCGATCCGCCGGGCCATTCGTACCGGCGTGACGACCTGCCGGGTGACGAGCCAGGCGACCGCGCCGAGCAGCAGCACCAGCAACAGGCCTGCCGTCAGCAGCGCGCGCTGAACGACGCCGAGCACCTCGGCCTGCGGCGTGAGCGAGAACAGCAGGTACATCTGGAAGCGCTCGTTCGTGCTTTCCATCCGCAGCTGCGTGCCGACCACCAAGGCGGGCTCGGTGGAGCCGTCCTGGTACTTGAGCGTGGTGTAGGTGTCGAACAGCTTGCTCGGGTCCGCGATCACCGAGGAGCGCAGCACCTGCGGCACCGATTCCGGGTCGACACCACTGCTCACCCAGGTCGCCTGGGTGCTGGACGAGACCGAGTCGATCGGTACCACGACGGCCTTGAAGGTGCCGCCGTTGGAGTTCGAGACCAGCTGGCTGACGGCCTCCATCGCGGCCGGGGCGTCGCCGGCGTTCAGCTCGGCCTGGGCCCGGTTGACCTGGGCCGCGGCCTCCGCGTGGGCGGTCTCCCGGCGCGATTCCAGTACACCGTCGGTGACCTGCGACATCATCACCCAGCCGACCAGGAAGACCACCACGGCCGACATCAGCAGCGTGCCGGTGACGATCCGGGCCTGGATCGAGCGCCGCCAGAAGTCCGGCCAGTGCTTTGGCGAAGTACGCCAGATCGGCTTCGGGTAGGCGTGCCAGTCCGTCCCGGTGACGGGTTGCGCGGTGGGCTCCAGGTCGGTGCCGGCCGGTGTCACCGGGTCGGTCTGTGACGCGTTGTCGCGCCCGTACTCGATCAGTCCGCACCCGCCTTGTAACCGACACCGCGGACCGTCACGACGATCTCAGGGTGCTCGGGATCCTTCTCGATCTTGGACCGCAGCCGCTGCACATGCACGTTGACCAACCGGGTGTCCGCGGCGTGCCGGTACCCCCAGACCTGCTCCAGCAGGACCTCACGGGTGAACACCTGCCACGGCTTCGAGGCCAGGCAGACCAGCAGGTCGAACTCCAGCGGGGTCAGCTGGATGGTCTCGCCACTGCGCTTCACCGAGTGCCCGGCGACGTCGATGGTGAGATCGCCGATGGTCAGCGACTCCGGGCCGGGCTCGTCCAGCCGCCGCAGCCGGGCCCTGATCCGGGCCACCAGCTCCTTGGGCTTGAACGGCTTGACCACGTAGTCGTCCGCGCCGGACTCCAGCCCGAGCACGATGTCGACCGTGTCGCTCTTCGCGGTCAGCATCACGATCGGTACGCCGGACTCGGCCCGGATCGCCCGGCAGACGTCGATACCGTCCATGCCGGGCAGCATCAGGTCGAGCAGCAGCAGATCCGGCTTGAACTCCCGGAATGCCCCGACCGCCTTGTCTCCGGTCGCGACCAGATGAGTCTCATAGCCCTCGTTGCGAAGGACGATGCTGAGCATTTCCGACAACGCCAGGTCGTCGTCGACGATCAGGACACGCCCTCGCGTCGCCCGGTTACCTTCAGCCACGCCCTACTCCTCGCCGGTTCTGTTGTCACACGTTCGACTGCCAGTGTCCCATTCGGCACCACCAAACGCCGGTTGGCACCCCGGTAAGTGATCATGGACCACACACAGCCGATCCGAAGGGACCAAGCGTGGCGCCAGACGGCGGGATTGCCGAGAGCGAATCGTTCTCCGAACCGCTGCGCCCGTGGTTGCCCGTCGATCTGCTCGACAACGCCGCGCGGACCATATCGGACAACAAGACCATCATGCTCGGTCTACCGGTGATAGCGGGAATCGGTCTCACCGCGCTGCAGCTCGGCCTGACCCAGGTGGCCGTGCCCGGCGGCCTGAGCGGCCTGTTCGAGGCGGACAACCCGTTCGGAGTCGGCGGCCTGCCCGTGCTGCTGATGTACGCCGTCCAGGCCATCTTGTTCACGATGGTGGCGAGCATGCTGAGCGGCATCGTCGCGCTCGCGGCGGTGCGGAGCCAGCTCGGCCGACGGGTCGGCGCGCGGGAGCTGCTCCGGCTGGTTCGCCCGGCGCTGCCGGCGCTGGCCGTCGTCGGCCTGGCCCAGTCCGCGGGCTTCGCCTTGCTGGCGGCCGGCTGGCTGCTGGCGCTGTTCGGTATGGCGGCCGGCGCCGAATCGGCCACCAACTCGGCCATCGCGGGCCTGGTCGCGCTGGTGCTGATGGGCACCGGCGGCCTGGTCGCGCTCATCTTCGGTATCCGTATCTCGCTCGCCGGCACGGTGGTGTTGCTGGAAGGCAGGCACGCGCCGGATGTCGGGCTCTACATTCCCGCGCCGGTGGGCGTGATCGGCGCGCTGAAGCGTTCCTGGGCGCTCGTTCGCGGCCGGTTCTGGCGGGTGTTCGGCATCCTGATGTTCGCCGGGCTGGTGATCTACCTGGTCAGCAACGCCATGCAGCTCGGCATCACCTTGCTGATCAGCGCCACGGCCGGCTGGGCCGGTGCCAGCGACAACGGTCCGGGCGCGATCGCCGTCACGGTGGCGCTCGCCGTCGCGGCCGGTGCCGCCGCGGTGCTGACCACGATCGCGAGCCTGGCCTTTCTCTCGGCCGTGCAGGCGCTGGTTTACCTCGACCTGCGGGTGCGCCGCGAAGGCCTCGACCTGTGGCTGCGGCCCGCGCTCAAACCGCCCCTGCGGCCGACGCCGCCGCCGACGCTGGACCCGATGCTGAATCCCGCCCTGCGACCCGTCCCGCGTCCCGGAGCATGATGAATCTGCCGCTCGAACCGCCCATCGACATCAGCCGGGACAGCGCCGCGGAGGAAGCGGCCCGTGAGCTGTCCAAGCCGGTGTACCACGACGACCAGTCGATCATCACCCGCGCGCTGAACAAGCTGCTGGAGTGGATCGGCGAAGCCTTCGCGGAGATGGCCGTCCGCTCCCCCGGCGGCCGGACCGGATTCCTGATCCTGCTGGGCCTCGTCGTTCTCGCCGTGGTGGTGATCATCTGGCGCGCGGGTGTACTGCGGACCACTCGGGCGATCCGCCAGGAGGCCGTCTTCGACACCGGGCGGATCCGCTCGGCCGCGGAGTACCGGGCCGAGGCCGAGGCGGCTGCCGCGAGCGGACAGTTCGGCCCGGCGATCCGGTCCCGCTTCCGCGCGGGTGTCGCCGAACTGACCGAGCGCACGATTCTCGACGACCGCGCCGGCCGAACGGCGTACGAGGTGGCCGCCGACGCGACCAAGGCCATTCCGGAGCTGGAGGCATCCCTGCGGCCGGCGGCGACGGTGTTCGCCGAGGTCGTTTACGGCAGCCGGACGGCGACTCCGGAGCGGTACGCCGCCGTGGTGGCCGCCGACGAAGCGGCCCGCCGGGTGTCCACCAGGTCGATGCTGAAGGCAACGGCCGGATGAGCGGCACGGTGGAGCAGACCTCCCTGGAACGCACCGGCGCCGAGGTCTGGCGTTCGCTGCGCAAGCCGTTGCTGATCACCACGGTGATCGTGGTCGGCGTGATGGCCCTGTTCGTCGTGAACGGCGCCCGCACCACCGGGCCGTTCAGCCCGGACTCGGCCGAACCTACCGGCGCCCGCGCCCTCGCCGCCTTGCTGGACGACCACGGCGTGAACGTCGAAGGCACCAACGATCTGAGCGACGCGACGGCTTCGGGCTCCGGCCGGATCTTGCTGGTGGCACCTGGTGGCGCGGTGCGGCGGGACGACTGGCAGCGCATCGCCGACGCGGGCTGGGCGCACATCGTGCTGGTACAGCCTTCGCGCACCGCGCTGGAGGTGCTCGCGCCGGGCGTGACGAGCACCAACTCCCTCAGCCGCGACAGCCGCGCGCCGCGCTGTGAACTGGCCGCGGCGGTCAAGGCCGGTACGGTCACCGTCTCCGGTACGGCGTACAGCGCGCCCGCGGAGGCCGACGGTTGTTATGGCGACGGGCTGCACCACAGCATGGTCCGGCTCGAAACCGGTTCGCGAACAGTGGATGTGCTCGGTTCGCCGAGGTCGTTCGACAACCGGAGTCTGGCGGACGACGGCAACGCCGCGTTCGCCCTGAACCTGATCGGCACGCACTCCCAGCTCGTCTGGTTCGTACCGCGTTTCGGCACCGCCGATCCCGGCGAGCGGGCCACCGGCAAGGACCCGGTCGTTCCGGTCGAGACGCGGTACGCCGCCTGGACGCTGGCCCTAGCGATCGGCGTGATCGCGTTGTGGCGTGGCCGGCGCCTCGGCCCGGTGGTGGCCGAACCGCTGCCGGTGATCGTGCACGCAGCCGAAACCACCGAAGGCCGCGCCCGCCTCTACCGCCGTTCCCGGGCGCGGGACCGGGCGGCCGACGCGTTGCGCGAATCGGCTCTCGGTAAGTTGCGCCGGGCCCACGGCATCGGCCGCCGAACCGAACCGGTCGCGGTGGTCTCCACCATCGCGGCGCGGACCGGCCGCGATCCGGTCCAGCTGAACCACCTGCTGTACGGGCCACCGCCGCCCGACGACGCCACTTTGCTTGCCCTGTCCCGTGAACTGGATGTACTTACCCAGGAGGTTCGACGCCCGTGACCGAAAGTCCCGCTGATACCGACACCGTGGTCTCGCCGGAGCGGGCCCGGCAGGCCCTGATCGACCTGCGCACGGAGATCGGCAAGGCCGTTGTCGGCCAGGACGTCGCCGTCAGCGCGCTGGTGCTCGCGTTGCTGTGCCGCGGCCACGTGCTGCTCGAGGGTGTGCCCGGTACCGCCAAGACGCTGATGGTCCGGGCGCTGTCGATGGCCCTGCGGCTGGACACCAAGCGCGTGCAGTTCACGCCGGACCTGATGCCGGGTGACGTCACCGGCTCGCTCGTCTACGACGCGAAGACCTCCGAGTTCGCGTTCCGGCCCGGGCCGGTCTTCACGAACATTCTGCTCGCGGACGAGATCAACCGGACGCCGCCGAAGACCCAGGCCGCGTTGCTGGAGGCGATGGAGGAACGCCAGGTCACCGTCGACGGCGTGGCCCGTCCGTTGCCCTCGCCTTTTGTGGTCGCCGCCACCCAGAACCCGATCGAGTACGAAGGCACCTATCCGTTGCCCGAGGCCCAGCTCGACCGGTTCCTGCTCAAGGTGACGCTGGAGATCCCGCCGCGCGACGCCGAGATCGCCGTACTCGCCCGGCACGCGCAAGGGTTCGACCCGCGTGACCTGGTTGCTGCCGGTTTGAAGCCCGTCGCCGGGCCGGAGGACCTCCTGGCCGCGCAAGCCGCCGTACGGCGCGTGGCGGTCCGTGAGGACGTCCTGGCGTACATCGTCGACTTGTGCCGGGCCACCCGGCAGTCGCCGTCCCTTCAGCTTGGGGTGTCCCCGCGTGGCGCGACGGCCTTGCTGGCGGTATCGCGGGCCTGGGCCTGGTTGTCGGGCCGGGACTACGTCATCCCCGACGACGTGAAGGCGATGGCCCGACCGGCGTTGCGGCACCGGGTCGAGGTTCGCCCGGAGGCGGAGCTGGAAGGCGTCACGGCCGACGCGGTGCTGGAGAGCGTGCTCGCCACGGTGCCGGTTCCCCGCTGATGGTTGTCACCGGCAGGGCCGCGATCGTCGCACTGGTCGGCGTACCGTTCGTGGCTTTCCTCATGCCGAGCTGGGCCGGCGTCAGCCTCGTACTCGCCTTACTGATCCTGCTGTGCCTGGTGGATCTCGTACTGGCCGGATCGCCTCGCAAGCTGCAGTTGAGCCGTGAGGGCGATACGTCGGTTCGACTGGGCTATGAGGCCTCGGTGACTCTCCTGGTCGGTAATCCCGGTCGACGCGTCCGCGGGGTGTTGCGCGACGCGTGGCCGCCTTCGGCCGGCGTACTGAACTCGAGGCACAAAATCGACCTCGGCTCGGGCGAACGCCGTCGGCTCATTACAAGGTTGGTGCCAACCCGTCGAGGCGATCGAGAGGCCACTCGCGTCACTGTGCGGGCAATCGGACCACTGGGTATCGCGGGCCGCCAAGGATCGCACCGAGTGCCTTGGACGGTTCGGGCCCTTCCGCCGTTCAACAGCCGCAAGCATCTTCCCTCGCGGCTGGCCCGACTACGGGAGCTCGACGGCCGTACGGCGTTGCTGGTCCGCGGGCAAGGTACGGAGTTCGACTCGTTGCGGGACTACGTACCGGGCGATGACGTTCGCAGTATCGATTGGCGCGCTACGGCTCGGCGCTCGGGCGTCGTGGTTCGGACCTGGCGTCCGGAGCGGGATCGCCAGGTGGCCATCGTGATCGACTCGGGCCGGTTGTCGGCGGGCCGGGTCGGTGACGCGCCTCGACTGGATCACTCGATGGATGCCGCACTCCTGCTGGCCGCGCTCGCCACTCGCGCCGGGGACCGGGTCAGCCTGCTCGCGTGCGATTCAGCCGTCCGGGCCGACGTACGGCGCGCGGCCCCGGAGGACGTGTTGCCGTCGTTCGTGAACGCTTTGGCGACGGTGGACGCGGAACTGGTCGAGACGGACTTCCGAGCGGTTGTGTCCCAGGTACTCGGGCGACTCCGGCAGAGGTCGCTCGTCGTACTGCTGACCGGTCTGGAGCCAGCCGTGGTCGAGGAAGCCCTGTTGCCGGTCATCAGCCCATTGCTCAAGAGGCACCTCGTGGTGCTGGCATCGGTCGCCGATCCACGCCTGGCCGAGCTGGAGGCTTCGACGGCGGACGTGATCGAGGTGTACGGCGCCGCCTCGGCCGCCCGTACCCGCCTGGACCGCGAACGCGTCACCGCCGTTCTCACCCGCGCCGGCGTCGTGGTGGTCGACGAAGACCCGGAGAAGATCGCGCCCGCCCTGGCCGATACCTACCTCGCCCTGAAGAAGGCCGGCCGCCTGTAAACGTGCTTGACCCGGACCGGTGCGGTAATTAGCGTCTCTGATAGACGCAACTTACCTTGGAGGTCTCGATGCAGAGTCCCGCGCAGGTGTTCGCTTCGCTGATCGCGTCGGAGCAGCCCCGGCCCGAACTGGCCGAAGCGCTCGCGCCGTTCGAGCCGCTGATCGGCAGCTGGGACCTGGACGTCGCCTGGTACGACGAGAACGGTGAGATCAACCGGACCACCCAGGGCGAGTGGCACTTCTCCTGGGCGCTGGACGGACGGGCCGTCGCGGATATCTGGATCACGCCGAGCCGGGAACGCCACCCGGTCGACGGTGACGGCGAGTGGGGTCTGTCGGTGCGCTTCTACGACGAACAGCTCGGTGCGTTCCGGTCGACGTGGCTCGGGCCGAAGGCGGCGTTCGTGATGCCGTTCGTCGCGCACGCGGGCGACGGCACGATCCGCTTGGAAGCGTTGACGCCGACGGCCGCGAAGACCCGGTGGATCTTCACCGACATCAGCTCCGACGGCTTCCATTGGCGCAACGAGGACGAGACCGCGGAAGGCGTCACCGTGTTGCGTCAAACGTTTGTTGCGCGGCGCGGATCCGACACTGAGTAGCGGGTTTGTCGCGCACAGAAAGGTCCAGTGGCAGCCGCCACTCAGGCGGTGACATCGATTGCCTGGTAGACCTCCTGACGCGATAGCGTGAGCACGCCCTGCTATACCGCTCTGATCACGGGAGATCTTCTTGATTCGCAAAATCATCGCCGGAGCCACTGCGCTCGCGGCGGTCACTGGCTTCAGCGTGATGAACGCTCCGGCCGCGAATGCCTACGCCTACTGGAAGAACGGCTACTTCTACGGCGACACCAGCTACTCCAACAACGTGCCTGGCGTTTACGCCAAGGTCGTCGGCCGTCGCGACGTCGGTCGTCAGCTCTACTACATGACGCTGACGCTGACCGACACCCGCACCGACAGCCAGCGCGGCGCGCTGCGCGTCCGTGGTTACGACAAGACCACGGGCAAGTGGCTCGCGTACTACAGCCTCGCCATGGTGAACGGCAACGCCGGTACGGCCCGTCCGTACAGCGTCACCTTCTCCACCGCGAAGATCGACCGCATCATCCTGCAGGACGGTATCTACGGCAAGACCTACGGAACCAACTCCGTAACGCTCTTCAACCGCTGATCACCACATGACGAAGCCCCGGACCTTTGTGGTCCGGGGCTTTGCCTTTGGGCCTTACGTCTTGGCGTTGCGGGACCAGACGAAGCAGTAGACACCGAAGCACGCGATCCCGAGGGCCATCAGCGTCAGCAGTGCCGTGCCGAAGGGTTGCTCCTTCACGGTGCGCAGGGCGGTGTCGAGACCACCCGCCTTGGCCGGCTCGGAGCTGATCGCGGCCCAGGCGATGAGACCGCCCACGATCAGCAGCGCCGCACCCTTGGCGCCGTACCCGGCCTGGCCGAGCATGACCGTGCCGTCGGAGACTCCTCCGGTCAGGTCCTCGGTGAACTTCTTCGTGTAGGCCTTGTAGAAGTGGCGGGCGGCAACCGCGATGACCACCAGGCCGATGACGACGACCAGGATGCGACCGGGCGTCTCGGCCATCAAGCGCGCGGTCATCGACTTCTGCCCGGCCTCACCGGAACCACCCGAGCCCATCGCCACCTTGGCCGCGCTGATACCAAGTGCCAGGTAGACGACGATCCGCCCGGCGGCGGAGGCCTTGCGTTCGCCGAGGACCAGTTCGAAGCCTTGCCAGATGACGAGCGCGAACAGGCCGATCGCCACCACCCAGAGCAGGCCACTACCCAACGGCGTACTGGCCATCTCGCGCATCGCGCCCTGCTGGGAGGCTTCCTCGCCGCTACCACCCCAGGCCACTTGCAGGGCAATCCAGGCGATCAGGATGTGCACGACGCCGTACGCGATCAGGCCGACCGTGACGGCGGCACGGTAGACAGAGGAACTACGAGCTTGCTGGACGGACTTCATCCTTCGGACGATCCTCGAAGCGGGACCGACAGGCAAGCCCAAGCGAGTCTTGGATCAAGCTGAGACCGGCGCGGAGGCCTCGCGATCGACAGCCTCGATGTCGCCGTACTCCCCGGCCAGAACGGCGCGACGGCCCAAAGTCCACACGTAGACCAGGAATCCGATCTCAGCCAGTACGCCGATGCCTACGCGGAGCCAAGTCGGTATGGGTGCGGGTGTGACCATGGCCTCGATCACCCCGCTAATGAGCAGTACGACGGCTAGGCCGATCGCCATCCCGACAGTAGCTCTACCGGTTTGGGCGAGTGCCTGCATGCGTGTTCGTGCTCCTGGCGCTACCCAGGCCCAGCCAAGGCGTAGACCGGCCGCACCCGCTACGAAGACGGCGGTCAACTCCAAGAGCCCGTGCGGGGTGATGAGGCCGAAGAACACGTCGGACTTGTCATGCCCGATCATGATGCCCGCCATCGTTCCGAGGCTTACTGCGTTCTGCCAGAGCAGGAGCACCGTCGGGATGATCAGGATGCCTAGAGCCAGTGCGGCCGCCGCAAGGGTGGCGTTGTTGGTCCAGACGCGTAGGGCGAAGTCCCGGGCCGGGTGCTCCGAGTAGTAGTTGGCGAAGTCCTCGTCCACGATCCGCTGGATCTGCGCGGGCGTCGCGACGGAGCTCAGCACCTCCGGCATGGTGATGACCCGCCAGGCGATCCAGGCGGCCACCAGGTAGAACGCTAGGCCGATAGACAGCCACCAGCGTCTGGAGGCGTACAGGGCGGCAGGAAAGCCCACTAGGAAGTAGCGCGCGATATCCCGCCAGACCGGTGCTTGCACGCCAGTGACGGCTCCACGCGCGTCAGCGATCACACCGGACAACCGGCCGATCGTGACGGGATCAGCCCCTGCAGCACGTAAAGCCGACAGGTGCGTCCCGACGCGCTGGTAGAGCGAAACGAGCTCGTCGGCCTCCGCGCCGGTCAGTTTGCGCTGAGCTCGGACCAGCTGGGCCAAGCGGTCCCACTGCGGCTGGTGGACCGATACGAACGCCTCGACGTCCACACGTCACTCCTTCGTAGCCCCAGCGCATCCGCCGGGTGGCTCCCGACGCTGGCAGACTATCCAACGCGGGTGTCGCACTTGGAGGGGAAACGGATGTCGCAGCTTGTCACGGGGGAAGCGGTCGTCCTCCAGGTCCGGCTCGCCCGGATGCCCACCAGGTCACTCGCAACCGCCATCGACGTCTGCCTGCAACTGGTGACGCTCGGCCTGCTCCTGGCCGTGCTGCTGATCTGGCTGATCACCGGCACCAACCCGGCGCTGGCCGCCGCCACGATCTTCTTCGTCGTCTTGCTGGTCATGGTCGGCTACCCGACGCTGATGGAGACGCTGACCCGGGGCAAAACGCTCGGAAAGATGGCGCTCGGTCTGCGGGTGGTTCGCGATGACGGCAGCTCGATCCGGTTCCGGCAGGCCTTCGTCCGGTCCCTGATGTGGCTGTTCGTCGACTTCGCGCCCTGGTTCGGCTGCTGCCCGGGCATTGTCGCGAGCGTGATGAACAAACAGGGCAAGCGCTTCGGTGACATGGTGGCCGGCACCGTGGTGATCCGGGAGCGGCAGCAACCGATCCCGTCGCCGCCGCTGTTCGTACCGGGCCACCTGGTCGCCTGGGCGCAGTCGCTCGAGCTTTCCCGGCTCAGCGACGACCTCGCGAACACCTCCCGGGAGTTCCTCGCCCGCTACACCGAGCTGGAGCCGGTCGCGCGGGAGACGCTCGGCAACGCCCTGGCGTTCCGGGTCAGCGAGGTCACCGCACCGAATCCCCCGACGGCCATTTCGGCACCGGCCTTCCTGTCCGCCGTACTGGCCGAACGCCGTCGGCGCGACTTGATCCGGCTCGAGTCCCAGCGCCGGTTCTACGCTCAGCCGCCGAGCCCGTTCGGCCAGCGATCGGCGTACGGACCACCGCAGTAGTCTTGCGACTATGTCGCATCAGGAGAACGTCGATTGGCAAGCCTGGCTGACCCGTTGGGACGACCAGCAGGCCGGCTATCTGCCCGACCGCGAAGAGCAGTTCGCCACCATGCTGGACGTGGTCGAGCAGATCACGGGTCCACCCGCACGGCTGGTGGATCTCGCCTGCGGGCCGGGTTCGATCTCGGCCCGTTCGTTGCGGCGGTGGCCCGCGGCGAAGGTCGTCGGTGTCGACCTCGACCCGTTCCTGCTCGAGATCGCCCGCCAGACGGTGACGGGCGCGCGGTTCGAGGCGACGGACCTGCGCGAGAACGGCTGGGACGCCGTACTGGGTGACGGGCTGGTGGACGCCGTACTGTCCGCGACGGCCTTGCACTGGCTGGAGGCCGATCGACTGGGTGAGGTCGCGCGAGACCTGGCGAGGCGGATCAGGCCGGGCGGGGTGTTCCTCAACGCGGACACGATGCGGCTGGGGCCGACCGAGGTGCCGCGGCTGGACGCCGTCGCCGTACGGCTGCGCAACGAGATCTGGGAGAGCTCGCACGCCTCGGGTGTCGAGGACTGGGCCTCGTGGTGGGACGCGGCCCGGGCCGAACCAGCCTTTGCCGAACTGCTCGAGCGGCGCGAGGCCGCCTTCGGTCAGCGTCGCCAAGGGCGTGAGATCACCCTCCGGGACTCGGTGGAGGCCTTGCAGAAGGCGGGATTCGCCGAGGTCGCCGTACTCGGCCAGGTCGCCGACAAACACCTGCTCGCCGCCATCCGCTGAAACGCTGAGGCGCCCCGGCTCGGAGTGAACCGGGGCGCCTCAGCGTTGAATCAGCTTGCGGTAACTCAGTAGCGGTAAGCGTCCGACTTGTACGGGCCCTCGACCGGAATACCGAGGTACTCGGCCTGCTCCTTGCTGAGCTCGGTCAGCTTCACGCCGAGCGCGTCGAGGTGCAGCCGGGCGACCATCTCGTCCAGGTGCTTGGGCAGCACGTAGACGTCGGTCGGGTACTGCGCGGTCTTCGTGAACAGCTCGATCTGCGCCAGCACCTGGTTGGTGAACGAGTTCGACATCACGAACGACGGGTGGCCGGTCGCGTTGCCGAGGTTCAGCAGCCGGCCCTCGGACAGGATGATCACGGTGTGGCCGTCGGGGAAGCGGAACTCGTCCACCTGCGGCTTGATCGTGACCCGCTCCACGCCCTCGGTCTTGTACAGACCGGCCATGTCGATCTCGTTGTCGAAGTGACCGATGTTGCCGACGATGGCCTGGTGCTTCATCTGCGCCATGTGGTCGGCGGTGATGACGTCCTTGTTGCCGGTCGTGGTGATGAAGATGTCGGCGATGCCGACGACGTCCTCGATCGTGGTGACCTGGTAGCCGTCCATCGCGGCCTGCAGCGCGCAGATCGGGTCGATCTCGGTGACGATGACCCGGGCGCCCTGGCCGCGCAGCGACTCCGCACAGCCCTTACCGACGTCGCCGTAACCGCACACGACCGCGACCTTGCCACCGATCAGCACGTCGGTGGCGCGGTTGATGCCGTCGATCAGCGAGTGGCGGCAGCCGTACTTGTTGTCGAATTTCGACTTGGTGACCGAATCGTTGACGTTGATCGCCGGGAAGAGCAGCGCACCGGCCTTGTGCATCTCGTACAGCCGGTGCACGCCGGTAGTGGTCTCCTCGGTGACGCCGAGAATGTTGCGGCCGATGGTGGTCCAGCGCTGCGGATCCTCGGCCAGGGTGCGGGTCAGCACCGACAGCACGACGCCGTACTCCTCGGACTCCGCGGTCTTCGGGTCCGGTACGGCACCGGCCTTCTCGAACTCGGTGCCCTTGTGCACGAGCATGGTGGCGTCGCCGCCGTCGTCCAGGATCATGTTCGGGCCGTCACCACCGGGCCACACCAGCGCCTGCTCGGTGCACCACCAGTACTCCTCCAGCGTCTCGCCCTTCCAGGCGAAAACCGGCACACCCTTGGGCTCGTCCGCCGTACCGTCCGGGCCGACCACCACCGCCGCGGCGGCGTGGTCCTGGGTGGAGAAGATGTTGCAGGAGACCCAGCGCACCTCGGCCCCGAGGGCGGTCAGCGTCTCGATCAGCACGGCGGTCTGGATGGTCATGTGCAGCGAGCCCATGATCTTCGCGCCGGCCAGCGGCTTGCTCTCGCCGTACTGCGCGCGCATCGCCATCAGACCCGGCATCTCGTGCTCCGCGAGCCGGATCTCCTTGCGACCGAACTCGGCGAGGCCGAGGTCTGCCACCTTGTAGTCGAACGTCATCTGGTAACCGCTCCCTGAAGGATGTGGTGGGCTGTTCGGCTATGAGCCTAGAGGTGATCGGCCCCGCACTGGACGGCCGGGTTCGATTCCTGACAGGAAAATGTCAAGATAGCGAGATGCGGATCTCCGAGGCTGCCTCGAAACTCGGCACCACCCCGCGGATGTTGCGGTACCGCGAAGCGCTCGGCCTGTTGCCGGCGAGCCGCTCCACCGCCCAGCGCCGGTACGACGCCCGCGATCTCGCCGCGGTCCGGCTCGCCCTCGAACTCGAGCAGCGGTACGACGTCACGCCCGCCGCGCTGGCCTTCGCGCTACGAGTCCTGGCCGAGCCGTCGGTCGCGGCGGACCTGCGCAATCTCGGCTACCGCACGGGCCGGCTCAGCACCCCGCCCACGCCGTCGGACATCGACCGCGAACGCGCCCTGCACTGGCTCGGCCGCAGCGGCGTACTCCCCCCACCCCGCCAACGCCCCCGCTGACCGGCGGCCGCACCCACACATGCCACGAGTGGTCGCGTGTGCACGCGACCACTCGTGAGGTAAAGCGGTAGAGCTGGAGATCAGTGCGAAGGGGCGTCCGGGATGGCGGGACGTTCTTCGCGCTGGTAGCCGGGCACGTAGATGTCGGGCTCGACGTAGATGTGCACCGAGGTCGGCTCGGCCTCGCGGATCGCGCGCTCGACGGCGTTGATGGTGTCGGCGACGACCTTGGCGTCGGCGGTTTCGGCCACGGCGAGCTTCACCGCGACCAGCACCTCCTCCGGACCGACGTGCAGCGTCTTCAGGTGGATGATGCGGTCGACGCCGGTGATCGCCTCAATCGCACCGGCAATGCGGCGCTGCGCGTCCTTGGTGGCGGATTCACCGATCAGCAGCGACTTCATCTCGATCGCCAGGAAGACCGCGACCACGACCAGCAGCGCGCCGATCGCCATCGAGCCGAGGCCGTCGTAGATGCCGTTGCCGGTCGCCAGCGACAGCACGACACCGATCAGCGCGAGCACCAGACCGGTGAGGGCGGCGAAGTCCTCCAGCAGGATCACCGGCAGCTCGGGCGACCGGGCGTTGCGAATGAACTTGCCCCAGGTCGCGCCGTTGCGGACCTTGTTCGTCTCCACGATGGCCGTGCGGAACGAGAGCGTCTCCAAAATGATGGCCACCACGAGCACCGCGACCGGCACCCACTTCCACGCGGTGATCGACTCCGGGTGCGACACCTTGTGATAACCCTCGTACAACGCGAACAGACCACCGACGCTGAACAGCACGATGGCGACGATGAACGAGTAGACATAGCGTTCCCGGCCATAACCGAACTGGTGCAGTTCGGTCGCCTCGCGCTTGGCCCGCTTGCCACCGAGCAGCAGCAGCGCCTGGTTACCGGCGTCGGCGACCGAGTGGATCGACTCCGCCAGCATGGACGCGGATCCGGTCAGGGCCCAGGCCCCGAACTTGGTGATCGCGATTCCGGTGTTCGCCAGCAGTGCCGCGACGACCGCCTTGGTACCGCCACCAGCCATCTGAGAATTCCTCGACTTTCAGGGGAGAAGGAACTAGAAGTGTTCAGGTCACGGAGACCACGAAGGCCGTACCGGCCCCCCGTAACCTACAGGGTCCTTCGGGTCCTGCGACGAACGCCGACGAACCAGGGGCCAGGGGCAACGGCTCCGCGTCGGTACCGAGCTCGATCTGACCGTCCAGACAGGCCACGATTCGCGGGCCGACGGCATCGACCGTCACCTCGTCGCCGGTCAGATCGACCCGGCGCACGGTGAAGTACTCACACCCGGTCTGGTACGTCGTGACCGGGCCGCCGTCGGAGCTACCGCGCAGGACCGGATCCTCCAGCGGCGTGAAGTCGACAACCGAGACCAGCTCCGCCACATCGATGTGCTTGCGGGTCAGACCGCCGCGCAACACGTTGTCCGAGTTGGCCATCACCTCGAAGCCCGTTCCGGACAGGTAGGCGTGCACGTTGCCGGCCGGTAGGTAGACCGACTCGAACCGCGCCAGCCGGACCCGGTTCAGCAGCAGCGCCGCGAGCACGCCCGGGTCGTCCGGGAAGTCCTGCGCGAGCCGATCGAGCGACTCCACCTCCAGCTCGAAGGTGGTGCCGGCGTACTTGCTGCAGGCTTCGCCGAGGGCCAGGACGAGCGGGCGGATCGCGTCGCGGTCCATGCTCATCACCTCGGCGAAAACCTCGGCCAGGCGATTGTCGCGAAGCGCCGCGGCGAGAAAGTCCAGTGCCGGTACGGCGAGGGCCTCGATCAACGCGACGGTCTGCGCCGGCGGACGAAAACCCACCAGCGCGTCGAACGGGCCCAGCGCCACCAGGATCTCGGGCTTCGGCCAGGCGTCGCGGTAGTTCCGCTCGGGTGCGTCCCGCGGTACGCCGTCCGCGTCCTCCCGGGCGAACCCCTCCACCGCCTGCTCGGGCGACGGGTGGGCCTGGATCGACAACGGCTGCGCCGCGGCCAGGATCTTCGCCAGGAAAGGGAACCGGCGCTCGAACCGCTCGGCCACCTCCGGTCCCAGCACCGCGACGGGATCAGCCGTCACCGCGTCGTACAGCGAGCCACCGTCGGCCAGCACGGACGGCGCCGACTCATGCGCGCCCATCCACAGCTCGGCCTGCGGGCGCCCATCCGTTTCGACGCCCAGCAGCGACGGAATCGCCGTCGTGGAACCCCATGCGTAATCGCGCACGGAGTTCTGCAGCAGGCTCACCACGCAGGGTCCTCCGCCGGGTTGAGCGAACCGGTCGTGCCGGTACCGGGCATGCCGTAGCGGGCGAGACCGAGACCGAGGTAGGCAGCGCCGTACCGCCCGGACTGCATCAGGGCCGCGTAGCGCGCGACGTCCGAGCCGTTGTCCTGAGTGACCACCTGGACGCGCACGTCATGCCGCTCGGCCGTCTCCTCCAGCTGACGGCGAGTGGCCTTGACCAGGTCATCGCCCGCGCCGTCGTCGAGAATGACCAGGCCGGGGCGCAGGTTCTCCGGGGCCTCGTCGAACGGGTCAGCGAACAAGTCGCGCGGCGGCTGGTTCGCCAGCACGGGCAGCAGGTGACCCGCATCCGCGGCGAGAGCCGGACGACCCGATGCCAGCCGGAGCGCCTCGACGACCCGGCGGGCCGCACGGGCGGCGAGCACGGTGCCACCCCAGACCAGCGGCATCCGGTCGGCGAGCATCAACGCGAGGTCCTTGGCCGGGTTGACCGCGACATCGCGGTTCGGCGAGCAGGAGACGGCGACATCGTCCAGCGTCTTGGCGACGGCATCCGCCTCGACGGCAGGGCCCAGCTCGAGCTGGTGCAAGGCCTGCAGTACGGCGATGGCGGACGCGAGTTGATCGTCTGACTGCGAGGGCAGCCGGATGGCATGCCGCGAACCGGCCGAGGCCACCGCGATGGGCGACTCCTCCGGGCAGGCCACCATCAGGCCGCAGCCGCGCCGGACCGCCTCGGAGGCGGCGGAAACCGAACCGGAATCGGCCTTCATGCCGCCGAGCACGACGACGAGGTCGAGCGGTCCGGCCCAGCCGGGCAGACCGGGACCAGGCCAGGCCACGAACGGCACGGGACAAACCGGCTCCAGCACGGCCCGGACCAGTCGCGCGTCCCGGCCGGCGGCGACCACCGCGCGGGGGCGGAAGCCGTCGGAGTCGAGCATGGCCAGGGCCGCGGCCGAGGCGTCGATCTCGGCGCGGATGCGGGCACCGGCACTGGCGAGACGGCGCAGCAGGTCATCCGCCGCGGCCAGCGCGACGGGATCGTCCAGGCGGGTGTCGTCGAAGGCGGTCATCTGGTCGGTCGGGCCTCGTCGATCAGCAGTACCGGGATGTCGTCGCGGACCGGGTAGGCCAGCGCGCACTCCGAGTTCGTGCAGACGAGCTCACTGGCCGTCTCGTCGACCCGGAACTCCGAACGGCACTTCGGACAGACCAGGATGCTGAGCAGATCGGGATCCAGATTCACAGCCATCGGTTCTCCTTGTTGATTCCAGCGTTGAGCCCGCTCGCCGGCCAGGCAAGCCGGTCACCCGGTCGGTTCCGGCCCGCCGTTCAGGCCGGTCTGCGGATCACGGCGAGCACCTCGTCGCGCAGCGCCACCATCATCGCGACATCCGCGGCCTCGACGTTCAGCCGCAGCAACGGCTCGGTGTTGGAGGCCCGGACATTGAACCACCAGTCGCCACCGTCGATGGTGAGCCCGTCCAGGTGATCGACGGTGACACCCTCGCGGCCGCCGTACAACCGCTCGATCTCGGCGACCGCCGCGGCCTGGTCGGCGACCGTGGAGTTGATCTCCCCGGAGGCGACGTAGCGCTCGAACTCGCGGAACAGCTCGCTCGCGGGCTGGTCCTGCTCGCCGAGCGCGGCCAGCACGTGCAGCGCGGCGAGCATGCCGGTATCGGCACGCCAGAAGTCGCGGAAGTAGTAGTGCGCGGAATGCTCGCCGCCGAAGACCGCGTCCGTCTCGGCCATCAACTGCTTGATGTTCGAGTGGCCGACGCGGGCGCGGATCGGGCGGCCGCCGTGCTCCGCGATCAGCTCGGGCACCGCCTTGGAGGTGATCAGGTTGTGGATCACGGCCGAACCGGGGTGCTTGGCCAGCTCGCGAACGGCGACCAGCCCGGTGACGGCGCTCGGTGAGATGGGCGCACCCAACTCGTCGATGACAAAGCAGCGGTCCGCGTCGCCGTCGAAGGCGAGGCCCAGATCGGCACCGACCTCGACCACCTTCGCCTGCAGGTCGACCAGGTTCTTCGGGTCGAGCGGGTTGGCCTCGTGATTGGGAAAGCTGCCGTCCAGCTCGAAGTACATCGGCACGATCTCGATCGGCAGACCCGCGAAAACGGCAGGCACGGTGTGACCGCCCATGCCGTTGCCGGCGTCGACCGCCACCTGAAGCGGACGGCACTTGCTCAGGTCGACCAGGTCGTTGAGGTGATCCGCATACGCCGGGAGCAGGTTCTGCTTGGTGATCGAGCCAGTGATCGGGCGGGCGGGCGCGTCCTCCGCGAGGGCCTTGGCGACCAGGTCGGCGATATCCCGCAGGCCCGACTCGGCGCCGACCGGAGCGGCACCCGCGCGGCACAGCTTGATGCCGTTGTACTGCGCGGGGTTGTGGCTGGCGGTGAACATCGCGCCGGGCAGTCCGAGCCGCCCGGAGGCGAAGTACAGCTGGTCGGTGGAGGCCAGGCCGATCAGGATCACGTCGGCTCCGGTAGCGGCCACGCCCTCGGCGAACGCCTGCGCGAGAGCCGGGCTGGACGGGCGCATGTCGTAGCCGACCACCACGGCGCCGCCGTTGGCCAGCACGTCGAGAACCTCGACGAACGCCGTCCCGGTGGCCCGCGCGACCGACTCGTCCAGCTGGTCCGGAACCACCCCGCGAACGTCGTACGCCTTGAAGATCGCAGCTACGTCAACCATGCGGGGACCCTATCCTGGCCGACCGACAAGACCGCCCATAGCTCCGTCAACCGGGTCGAATACCGGTTCAATTCCTGGCTCGATTTACTGGCTCGACCACTGGCGGCCAGCTTAGTCGGGTGGTTCAGTCCGGCGCCGCGGACGTGCCGGGGTCCTGCAGCATGCGCAGGTGCTTGCGGCGGGCGACCTCGACCGGCGCGCCCGGCAGATCGCGGCCCGGATCGCGCGGCGGTGCCGGCCGGGCTGCCTCCCGCACAGCGTCGGCCAACGCCTCGAGATCGTCATGCGACGGACCGGCCGCGGCGGGATCCGGAGCCAGCCGGATCACCTCCCAGCCGTTCGGCGCGGTCAACCGGTCGGCGTGGTCCGCACACAGGTCGTAGCAGTGCGGCTCCGCATACGTCGCCAGCGGACCCAGCACGCAGGTCTGGTCGGCATAGACATAGGTGAGCGTCGACACGGCCGGACGATGGCAGGCGGCGCGCGAACAAATCCTGGCGATGCTCACGAGGTGACGCTACTCCCACTAGGCTTCGGACGTGACCGAGGCTCGCCGTCATCGCAGGCACATCGACCGCCACGGCCGTGGCATGCTCGGACCGCTCAGCCGTCCGAGCACCTTCGCGCCGCGCGGTCTGCCCTTGCAACGCTCCGCCGCGGCCCAGTTCGACGAGGTGGTCGCGATCGAGGTCACCCGGCTGGAAAAGCGTTTGCCGCAAGTCGTCACCCGGGTCGAGTTCGCCATCGAGGACGTCCCGAACCTGGAAGGCCACGAGGGCGAGATCCCCCTCACCCACTCCAGCGGCGGAACCTCCCACGAACCCTACCGAATCGTCGTCTACCGCCGCCCCATCGAACTAAGAGCCGAACGCTCCGGCAGCGGCCTAACCTGGCTCGTCCGCTCAGCACTAGTTCTAGAACTAGCCGACGTCCTAGCCCTCTCCCCCGAACAAATAGACCCCGACTTCGACCCCGACGACGACTAACCCCCACCGCGCGGTCCACCACACGTGGCGATCAGCCCTTAATGCCGGCACCACTGCCCGGCGGCGATTGGGCGCAATACAGAACCATGTCGTACGACGACCCGATTGCTGTTGTCGCGACGATTCGGCGCATCTTGCGCCCTAACCGCCCAAAGCCAAACCGTCAGATGACGACACCACCCAGCCCGGACCAAGGGCGCAAGATGCGCCCAATCGTCGCCGGCCAGTGACACCACTTTCACCGATTGCTCGCCCATCATGGCCGGAGCGGTCCCATGCTCGGCCCGGGGTCGCTGGCCGGTGGCGCCACTTTCACCGGTTGATCGACCTTCGTGGCCGGAGCGGTCCCGCGCTCGAACCGGGGAACCCGCCAGTGCCGCCGCCTTCGATGGGGGCGGTTTCGGGCTGGGTTAGCGAAGGGCGGATTGGACGTTGGGGGCGGCGCCTAGTTGGGCTCGGAAGACCAGGGAGGTGGCTAGGGTCCAGGCGGTTACTTTGCTGACGGGTGGAATGGTTTTCAGCGGCGGCGCGAGGGCTACGCCGGCTACCAGGTCGCCCTTGCGGGGGGTGACGGTGAGGTAGCTCGACCTGGTGAGGGGTTTGAGGGCGACCATGCTCGTCGCGCCTTCGGCGATGTCGAGTTCGCGGGTCTGGACCACCGTGCCCGCACTGTCGCGGACCTCCACCAACACCGCGCCACCCTTGTCCGGCGCGGTCAGCATCAGCAAGAGTGGCTCCGGATGCGCCGGCAGCGCCAGATACGCCGGCCCGGTCAGCGGCAACGCCGAGGCCGTGGCCGCGAAGTCCGTCTGCTTCGCGTCAATCATCCGGGCGGAAGCCGCCAGCGGCTGGTCGGAGGTGATCGACACGCCGCCACCGTCGCCCTTCAAGGCGTCGTCGAGGCGGACCACCCGGGTGGCTTTCGCCGGAATGTCCAGGGTTTCCTTACGCGCGGGCTTGAAGCGCCCGTTCGGCCCGTGCAGCGTCAGCGTTGCGGTGGCCTGCACGTCACCGGGGTTGATCACCGTCAGCACGCGCAGACCCTTGCCCGGCGCGATGGCCGGTACGACGACCTGCTTGGTCGGCGTACCAGCGGCGGGAATCCAGTCGACGCCCGCCGGCCCGGTCTTGCCCTGCGCGTTGTCGCGGAACGTCGCGGCGACCCGGCCCGCGCCGACCTGCACGTGCAGCGCGAGATCCCGCGAGTTCGGCAGCACCGTACTCAGGTAGACGTCCGTGCTGTCCCGGGCCGGTACGACAACACCCTTGGCCTCCGGGACCTCCACCTCGCCCTCGGCACCATGCACGTAGACGTCGACGCTGGCTGGTTCCTCGTCGAGATTCGTGAGCGTCAGCACGCCGCGACGGCCCGCCTGCGAGCTGACCCCGACGAACCAGAAGTCCGACGTGGGCGCGACACACGGCGAGCTGGCCAGGCCACGGTTGGCGCCTTCGTCCGCGCGAGCGGTCACGGTGGCGGCAGCGCCCGCGGCGAGCGGCCCGTTCGCCCGTACCGAGACGATCTCACCGTTGTCCGTGCGCTTGAGTTCGCCGAGCTGGCCCCGTTCGCGAACGCTGGTGTAGACCCGGCCGGAGTCCGGGTCCAGGTCCGACAGGGTGAGCGCGGTCTGCTTGCCGGCGGGCATCGGCGTACCGTCCGGCAGCAACGGTGAGACGGCCGTGACCACCGATTGCACCTTGCCGCCGGGTCCGAGCACGGGGCAGGCGACGGTCGCACGGCTGACGACGGCCTTGCCGTTCAGCGCGGCGCCACCGGTGCCGGTCTTCGCCGCGGGCGGTCCGGCCACGAAGCCGAGCAGCGCGACCACCACCAAGATGACGGCGCAAAGGCCGACGCGGAGACGGGGATCGGTCAGCAGGCGGTTCACGCGACCCTCCTCGCATGGGTTCCGGCGACGGTACGCCGGGCGGTCGGCAGGCAGAACACCAGGGTGAGCAGCCAGCCGACGATGCCGAGGATGCGCCAGATCCCGTGCGTCACCTCGCGCATCGGGCTCTTGCCGTCGGCACGCACCTCGACCGCCCAGGCCGCGGCGCCGTCGTTCGCGCTGGAACGGTTGAGGCCGGGCACCGAGTCGATGGTCGAGACCAGCACCGGATCCAGCGGCGGCACCAGGTACACGTAGTCGATGTCGAGCGCGGCAAGTCGCTCCGCCTCGTCACCGGCGCCACCGCCACCCAGCGCGGCCAGCACCTCGGTGATCGACTGGCTCTGCGCCGCGGGTGCCTCGGCCTCGACGGCGCCCATACGCGGGCCACCATTCCGTACCAAGGTGAACTCGATTCCCTGGTCAGGCTGCTTACTGGCCACGACGATCGATCTGTTCAGCGGAGGCTCTTGCGCCGACACCAGGTACGCCGGAAGGTCCTGAGCGGGTTCACGCCGTAGCGGCCCATCATCCCCTCTGACGACCCACCAACCGGCCGAGACGACAGTAGTGAGCAATACGACGGCCAGCACGCCTCGCGTGATCATGTCGGCCGAACGTCCAACCGAATCCCAGGTGACCGTGATGACGCCGATCCACCCCGCGGTCATCAGCAGCATCAGCGGGCCAGTACCGCCACCTAGGCGGCTCGAGGCCAACGTGCCGACCAGACCGGTCACTGCGATGGCCCAGCCGAGTAGTTCGAACTTGCTACGCGATCCCCGCAACATGCTCAGCAAGGCGACCACTACGAGCGGAATACCAACAACCCACGGCACGGGCGCACCCTCGGGGATACCCGTCAGGAGACGGCCAATGCTGTCCCCAGGCCCAATAGCGGCCGTAGGTGCTCCACCCGCCTCCTGCCCGATCCGGGACGGGTGCAGCACAAGCTCGATGGTCCACGGCAGAACGAGCAGCAGGCCCAGCACCGACGAGAACAACAACTGGCGGCTCTGACGGGACCAGCCACGTGCAAGCAGTCCACCGGCCGCAGCGCCTACAGCCGCCAGCAGGCCCAACGAAGGCGTGAACGCGACCAGCACGGCAATGCAGCCACCGGCGAACCAAGCCGCCCGCCAACTGCCTTGCAGGGCTACGCGCCGTCGACGGGTCACGGTGTGAATGGCCATCGCCAACAGCGGCAGCACAACCGCCGCGACGCAAGTACCAAGGCGGCCCTGCGAAACGGCGCCGCCAACAAAAACCGACAGGCCGTACGCCGTGGCGCCCCAGGCCCGGGCCATCCGGTCGAGCACGATCTTGCGCAGGAACGACCAAGCGGTCAGGGCGGCGAGCGGTACGGCGCCGAGCACCATCAGATCCGTCGCCAGCGAAGGATTGCCGAGCGCCACGAACACCCAGGCCGAGAACTGCCCGAGCCAGGCCGGCGGGGTCACGCCGGGCGGAGCCGTCGCGGCCGCGTGCCACAGATCGCCGAGGCTGTCGTGCGGTGGCGGCATCACGTCGGAGCGCAGTACGCCGGAGCCCATCACACTGCGCGCGGCGAGCAGCGAACCGACAAAGAGCGCTATCCAGCCGACCAGGAACGGCCGGCGGATCAGCTGACGACGCCAGCGCGGCTGGTCCACCGCGACCCGGGACGTACTGCGGGCCCGGCGGGCGGTGGTGACGACCTGTTCCTCGGGTTCGTCCGCCCAGGCATCGCGCAGCCGCTCGGTGATCGCGCTGCCGGTGTCCTCCAGGCTGTGCCGGATCGCCGTCACGGACCGGGCGAACAGATGTTTCACGCCCTCGTGTGGTTGCTTGTTCAGCCGGCGCCGGTCCTTGCGGGCCTTCGTCCAGCCGCCGGCCAGCAACGTACCGAGCAGCGCGGTCCACTCGTCGACGGCACCCGAAGGCGTTTTGCCGATGACGAACCAGGCCGAGCGGAAGACGGTGCCGAACAGGAATCGCAAGATCAGCAGCGGCAGCAACTTGCCCGGCGCGTTGGCCAGCACGGTGTAGTAGGCGTGCGCGCGGTCCAGCTGGTACGCATGCCGCCGGGTGCCCGCGAGCGGGCGCTCACCGGCCGCGGCGGCCTGCGCGTGGTACACGACCGACTCCGGCGCAACGGCCACCCGGACGCCGGCCTTGGCCGCGCGCCAGCCGAAGTCGATGTCGTCGCGGAACATCGGCAGGCGCGGGTCGAACCCGGCCAGGCCTTCCCAGACCTCGCGGCTGACCAGCATGCCGGCCGAGCTGACCGCGAGTACGTCGCGCATCGTGTCGTGCTGGCCCTGGTCCAGCTCGCCCGGCTCGATCCCGGTATCGCGGCGGCCACCCAGTGAGGTGGTGACGCCGACCTCGAGCAGTTCGCGATCGCGCGGCCACATCCGCAGCTTCGGGCCCCAGATCCCGATCGCGGGATTGATCGTGGCCGCGAGCAACAGCCGTTCCAGCGCCTTCGGAGCGGGCGCGCAGTCGTCGTGCAGCAGCCAGAGCCACTCCCGGACCGGGGTGTTCTCGTCGCTGCCGTACGGCCCGGCGGCCGACGGGATCGCGGCGAAGCCGACCGCGTCGAGACCACGGGCCACGGCGGTGCCGAATCCCGTCCGCGCGGACAGGCCGACCACCGGCTCGACGCCGGGAAGATTTGCGAGTAGTTCAGCGGTCTCGTCGGTCGACCCGGTATCAACCGCGATCAGGCGGTCCGGGCGTCGCTCGAGCGCCCAGAGGGCCTCGTTCAGCCGCGGCAGCCAGGCGGCGCCGTCATGGCCGACCACGATCGCGGTGACGACATGACGAACGGGCGCGCGACCCAGTGGATCGTCAGTGCCGTCGGCGGGAAAGTCGACCGAGTCGAAAAAATCCCAACCGGCCTGTGCTTCGGTTTCCATGCGGTGTAGTTGCACCTCGACGAAGTGGTGGGCCCTGCCGCCGTCCCAAGCCTGGCCGGGGCGCGGACTACCCTACGCGACTTCTGAGGTTGTGCCAGCGGGTGAATCGAACGGGCGGGCCGACGGCGGCGGGTGGCAGGGCACCAGCACGCCGAACGCCGGCCGGGCTCAGGCGGAGCCCGTCATCCCGAAAGCTGGGCCGTTAGACGGCCCGCTTCTTCAACTTGCGGCGTTCCCGTTCCGACAAACCACCCCAGATACCGAAGCGTTCATCGTTCTGTAACGCGTATTCGAGGCATTCGCCCCGGACGTCACAACCGAGGCACACCTTCTTGGCCTCGCGGGTGGATCCGCCCTTCTCCGGAAAGAAAGCCTCTGGGTCGGTCTGAGCGCACAACGCTCTTTCCTGCCAGTTGAGTTCCTCTTCGATCGCCTCACCGTCGACAATCGCCATCAGCTCTGTCACGGTACGACCTCCTCGACCCTGTTCGTTCCCCTGTGCATGTGGGTTTGCGGTCCCACATGCCTGACCTCGTCCGTCCTGCGCTCTGCAACGGTCCCCGATACCGAGTGTCCTAACGAACGACACGACTGAAATTACATTCCTGCAATCCAGCAAAGTCAAGCCGTGGTCTGCTAGTGGCGACTTCCGCAACACGGCTGCAAAGCAAACAGAGGCCCGCCGGGCGATCCCGGCGGGCCTCAAACGCTCAATTGAACGAGCGGGTCACTGCGAGGGCTGAGACCACCAACCCTGCTGGTCACCGCCAGGTTGGCCACTCTGACCACCGGGCTGCTGCTCGGCCGGCTTGTCCTCTACCGGCGGCTGAATGCGGGTCTCGTCGTCGGCCTCGGTGTCGGCAGAACCTTCTGCCGGCGTCGCCGAGGTTTCGGGCGTGCCAGCGGCCGCGCCGCTCTCCCACGACTGCTCCGGCTGCTGCCAACCCTGCTGGCTCCAGCCCTGCTGACCACCCTGCTGGGCCGCCGGCTGCTGCGGCCACTCCTGGCCGTACTGCTGCTGGCCGGCTTCCTGGCCCCACTGCTGGCCGCTCTCTTGCGAAGGCCACTGCTGGTTCTGTTCGGCGCTGTACTGCGCCTGCTGTCCCCACTGCTGCTGGTTGGCGTCCTGACCCCACTGAGAGGCCTCGGCGGCCGGAGCCGCGTCACCCTGCTCGGTGGCCTCGGACTGGCCCCAGGCGGGCTGCTGCTCGCTCTGGCCCCAGGCCTGGCCTTCGGACTGCTGGCCGGCGGCGTAACCCGCCGCGCCGGCTACACCAGCTGCACCGGCCGCACCCGCGGCAGCGCCGTACGCGCCGTACTGGCTGCCGGCCTGGTCACCCTGGCCGTACTGCCCCTGGGCGCCGTACTGACCCTGCTGGCCCTGGGCGCCGTACTGCGCGCCCGTGTCGCCGTACTGGCCCTGACCGGCCGGAGCGCCCTGGGCGCCGTACTGCTGGCCGGCGCCGTACTGCTGGTCGCCGTAGCCACCGCCCTGGGCAGCGCCGTACTGGCCCTGACCGGCGAACTGGCCGTGCTGGCCGGGCTTCGGCGCACGAACCGGCGCGGGCAACGCGTTGAAGGTGTTGTAGACGAACAGCGCCACCGGCACGTAGAGCGCGATGCCACCGAGCGAGTAGAGGAACCCGACGATCTTGCCGCCGGCCTCGGCAGAACCCGAGAACCCGGCCACGACGGTGATCAGAGCCAGCAGCGCGAGCACACCCGTCAGGATCAGCGCGACCAGCGTGATGGTGCGGGCGTTGGGAGTCCGCTCCCCGGCCTCCGTCACCAGGTAGACGGCGCCGCCCAGCGCGGCGAGCAGCACCAGCGCGGACAGGCCCGGCGGTACCACGGCCGAGGAGGTGACCGAGGCCGCCATGGCGAAGGTGTCCCCTAGGAACAGCCGGATCAGCGATGCCAGCGCGACTAGGCCGGCAAAGGCTAGAAGTGAATACGCGACCGGCTCTCTGAGCTTCTTGGTTGCGTCGGTGACCACGAGGGCTCCTCGGAAGATGTTGGGGCCAAAGACTGGTCCGGAGCCTTCGGCGGACGGGCGCGACTTCCCCGGACCCACCGCAGCATAGTCCCGCGACGGTCCGTTGCTTTGGCGACTCGTGCACACTGCTGCCATGCGATTGACAGTCCTGGCCGGTGGCGTCGGCGGCGCGACGTTCCTTCGTGGCCTGCTGGCGGCCCGTCCCGACGCCGATATCACCGTGATCGGCAACACCGCCGACGACATCACCTTGTTCGGGCTGCGGGTCTGCCCGGACCTCGACACCGTCATGTACACCCTCGGCAACGGCATCTCGGTCGAGCGCGGCTGGGGCCGCGAGGACGAGACCTGGGTGGTGAAGGAGGAACTCGCGGCGTACGGCGTGCAGCCGACCTGGTTCGGCCTCGGCGACCGGGACATCGCCACGCACCTGGTCCGCACCCAGATGCTCGACGCCGGTTACGGCCTGAGCGCCGTGACCGAGGCTCTCTGCGCCCGCTGGCAGTTGCCCGTCCGGCTGTTGCCGATGAGCGATCAGCGGATCGAGACACACGTGGTCGTCGACGATCCGGAGAACCCGGGCGCCCGCAAGGCGATCCACTTCCAGGAGTACTGGGTCCGGCTGCACGCCGAGGTCCCGGCGCACGAGATCGTGGTCGTCGGCCAGGAACAGGCCAAGCCCGGTCCCGGCGTACTCGAGGCCATCGCCGACTGCGACGTGCTGCTGCTGCCGCCGTCCAACCCGGTCGTCTCGATCGGCACCATTCTCGGCGTGCCGGGGATTCGCGACGCGGTCCGGGCCACCAAGGCGCCGGTTGTCGGCGTCTCCCCGATCATCGGCACCGGCCCGGTCCGGGGGATGGCCGACAAGGTGCTCGCGGCGATCGGCGTGAAGTCGACCGCCGCCGCGGTCGGCCTGCACCACGGCTCGCGAACCACCGGCGGCGTTCTGGACGGCTGGCTGATCGACACCTCCGACGCGGACCAGCTGTACGAGATCAACGGTGCCGGTATCGCCGGTCACGCCGTACCGCTGTGGATGAACGACGTGCCGACCACCGCCGCGATCGCGACGGCCGCCCTCGACCTGGCGGAGCGGCTGCGTCGATGAGGGAACGCCTCGAGATCGTCCCGGTCACCGGCCTGCCGGAAGTGGCTCCCGGCACTGATCTGGCCGGCTTGATCGGGGCCGCGGTCGCCCTGTCCGACGGCGACGTCCTGTCCGTCACCTCGAAGATCGTCAGCAAGGCCGAAGACCGCATTCTCACCGGTACGACGCGCGCCGAGGCGGTTGACGCCGAACTCGTCCGGGTCGTCGCCCAGCGCGGTGACACCCGGATCGTGCAGACCCGGCACGGCCTGGTGATGGCCGCCGCCGGGACGGACACGTCGAACACCGCCCCCGGCACCGTGCTGTTGCTGCCGCTCGATCCGGACGCATCCGCCCGGGCCATTCGCGACGGCCTGCACGAGCGGTACGGCGTCAACGTGGGCGTCGTGGTCACCGACACGCTCGGCCGGCCGTGGCGCAGCGGCCAGATCGACCTGGCCATCGGTGCCGCCGGGGTGACCGTGCTCGAGGACCTGCGCGGCAGCACGGACAGCCACGGCAACACCCTCGCGGTCACGTTGCCGGCCCTGGCCGACGAAATCGCGGCCGCGAGCGATCTGGTCAAAGGCAAGGCCGGCGGTATTCCCGTCGCGGTACTGCGTGGCCTCGCGGACGTCGTACTGCCCGCGGGTGAGCACGGTCCCGGCGCCCGCGCCCTCGTTCGCGACGCCGAGTCGGACCTGTTCAGCCTGGGCACGCGGGAATCCGCCCTGGCCGCGGTGTTCGACCGGGTACCGCCGAAGGGCCCGCGCGAGCTCGAACCGGCCCTGTGGCGGCGGCTGCTGCGGGACGCCGACGGCCTGCACATCGAGGTCGGCGGCGGTACGGCGAACGTGTTCGGCGCCGACCCGGTGGCGGTCGGCCAGCTGGCCGAGCGATTCGCGATCCTGCTGCACGCGGAGGGCTACGGCGTGAGTGTGCGCACGGGTCCGGGCAGTGAGGCAACGGTCACGTTCGGCTCACGGTGAGCCGAACTTTCTTGTGCCGTGTGTCCGAGGTTGCTTGAGTGATTGCGGTGGTCAGTGCCGTGAGGTGCGTCCTGGGCGCCGCAAGCGCCAAGGAACCTCGGACACACGGCACACTAGGCAACCTCTCAGATTGCCTGCGTACACTTCATCCGCACGGCGGCAGCGGACCGCCCCTGAGCCGGGAAGACCAACACTGTGGGTAAGACGCAGAAGTCACGTCGCGAGCTGATCGAGAAGATGCAGCGCGACCAGGCGCGGTCCGACAAGCGCCGTACCTGGATTATCGTCGGGGTCTCGATCATCGTGGGCCTCGGCATCATCGCTTTCCCGGCGGTCAAGCTGATCCAGGATTCGAAGACCCGGAACCAGGCCATTCCCGATATCGGCGTCAAGGCGTCCGCCGCGTCGTGCGACGCGATCATCGACGACCCGGCCAGTGGTCTGCAGGACCACAAGCCCGACGGCACCAAGATCACCTACTCGGTGTCGCCGCCGTCGTCCGGCCCGCACTACCAGAACTGGGCCCCCTTCGGTAAGACGTTCTACGCCGACTCCGACCGCCCCGCGATCGAGAACCTCGTGCACAACCTGGAGCACGGCTACACGATCCTCTGGTACAACGAGGCCGTCGCCAAGGACTCCAAGAAGCTGGAAGTGATCGAGCGCATCGCGAAGGCGAAGCTGCCCGACAGCGCCCGCGGCAAGTTCATCGCGGCGCCCTTCAAGTCCACCGACGGCGCCGCCTGGCCCGCCGGCAAGAACATCGCCTTCTCGCACTGGAGCGGCGGCGACGCCAAGACCGCCAAGGGCCACCGCCAGTTCTGCGCGGAGCCCAGCGGCGAGGCTCTCGCCCAGTTCATGGACAAGTACCCGGCCACCGACGCCCAAGAGCCCAACGGCGGCTGACCCTTTTCCACCAAAGCGCCGCGCCTTCAGCACCGAAGGCGCGGCGCTTTGCGTTCTGGCAGGTGGTACGGCGGAAGCGTTTCCGTCCGGCTGGTGGATGGAGGTTTGCCCTGACCTGGCCGAGGTGCGAAGACTGCGGGTATGAACGATCAAAAGACTTTGCGGGTCGGCGTGATCGGCCTCGGCTTCGCGGGACAGGCCGCGATGGAAGGATTTGCCGCCGTGCCCGGGGTCTCCCTGGACGCGGTGGCCGGGCTGGAGAAGGAACGACTCGAAGAACTCGGCGAGCGGTTCGGGATCGAGCGGCGCTACGAGCGCTGGGAGGACCTGATCGCGTCCGGCCTCGACGCCGTCAGTATCGCCACCCCGACGCATCTACACGCGCCGATCGCCATCAAGGCGCTGGAAGCGGGCCTGCACGTGCTGTGCGAGAAGCCGCTCGCGCGCTCGGTGGCCGAGGGCGAGGCGATGGTCGCGGCCGCGGAGCAGGCCGGCCGGGTGCTGAAGGTGGTGTTCAATCACCGCGAGCGTGGCGACGTGGCCGTGCTAAAGCAGCAGATCGACGTGGGCCAGCTCGGCCGGATCTACTACGCGAAGGCGCACTGGATGCGCCGCAACGGCATTCCCGGTCTGGGCGGCTGGTTCACCAGCCGGGAGCTGGCCGGCGGCGGCCCGCTGATCGACCTCGGCGTGCACATCCTCGATCTGGCGCTCTACCTGCTCGGTGAGCCGCTGGTCGAGACCGCGAGCGCCTCGACGTTCGCCGAACTCGGGCCGCGCGGCCTGGGCGGTTCGGCGTACGGCACGCAGCCGCTCGGATCGGCGTTCGAGGTGGAGGATCTCGCCACGGCGTACCTGCGGCTCGAAGGTGGTGGCGCGCTGCAGCTGGAGACTAGCTGGGCCACGTTCCGGGCGCCGGGCGACAACTTCGGCATCGAGCTGTACGGCACCGAAGGTGGTGCCCGGATCGAGGTCCAGGACTACCGTCACGGGGACACGTTGCGGATCTTCACCGACGTCGGCGGCGTACCGGCCGAGGTCCGTCCCGCCGTGGGCAAGGGCGAGGGCCATCGTGCCGTCGTGCGGGAATTCGTCGAGATCGTCCGCGGTGGCGACTGGGCCGAGCACAACGGCGGGGCGGGCCTGCGCCGTACCAGGGTGATCGAGGCCTGCTACCGCTCCGCCCTCCAGCACCGAGAGGTCACCGTCAATGCCTGAACCGATTCGCGTCACCGTCTGGGGCGAGAACGTGCACGAGCACCGCGACCAGAGCGTGAAGGAGATCTATCCCGAGACCATGCACGAGACGATCGCGGCCGGGCTGCGCGCGTCCCTCGGCACGCAGGTGGAGGTCCGGACCGCCTGGCTGCAGCAGCCGGAGAACGGGCTGACCGAGGAGGTACTCGCCAATACCGACGTGCTCACCTGGTGGGGGCACGCCGCGCACGGGGACGTCGCGGACGAGGTGGCCGAGCGGGTGCAGCGTGCGGTGCAGTCCGGCATGGGCCTGCTGGCGCTGCATTCGGCGCACTTCTCGAAGGTGTTCATCAAGCTGATGGGGACGACGTGCTCGCTGGACTGGCGCAGCGACGGAACCGATCGCGAGCTGGTCTGGACGGTCTCGCCGGGCCATCCGATCGCCGCCGGAGTGCCGCATCCGCTGCTGCTCGAGCGCGAGGAGATGTACGGCGAGCTGTTCGACATCCCGCAGCCGGATGAGCTGGTGTTCATCAGCTCGTTCAGCGGCGGCGAGGTCTTCCGGTCGGGCTGCGCCTACCGGCGTGGCCGTGGCCGGGTGTTCTACTTCCGCCCGGGCGACCAGGAGTACCCGACGTACCACCATGACGGCGTCAAGCAGATCATCGCGAACGCGGTGAAGTGGCTGGCGCCCGACTCACCCCGAGCCCTGCCGGAGGTCCATCACCGGGCCGAACGGGAGTGGTTCACCCCCTGACGCCGTCCCTGCCACTCCGGCCGGGCGGGCCGGAGTGGCGGGGCCGGTCAGGTGTACTTGGTGGGATGCGTCGTCTGGACGTGCGCCACCAGGTCCTTGACGCGTTCGCCGTCCACCAGCGGGCAGACCATCGTGACGTCGCGGGTGTGCACGATGATGTGCTCGCGCAGTCCGACCGTCGCGATCAGGTGATCCGGATCGTCGGTGACGATCACGTTGTCGTCGGAATCCAGTAAGCAGACCAGGGTGTTCTCGTCCCGACGGTTGCCTCGGGCATCTACCTGGTAGGTGCCGGCCAGCGCCGCCCACGAACCGACGTCGAGCCACTTCACATTCATCGGTACGACGACCACGTCGGCGTCCACCTTGCCCTGCGACACCGGCTCCATCACCGCGAAGTCGACGCTGATCTTCTGCAACTGGGGATAGACCTCGGCCAGTACGGCGTCCCGCTCGGCGCTGTCCCAGACCCCGGCCACCCGGCGCAGTTCCGCGGCCGATGCCGGCAGCAGCTCGTCGAGCACGCTCAGCAGGGTCTCGGCCCGCCAGACGAACATGCCCGAGTTCCACCAGAACCGCCCGGTCGCCAGGTACTCCTCGGCGGTCGCCCGGTCCGGCTTCTCCCGGAACCGGTCCACCACGAACGCCGGGCTGGCTTCGATCGGCTCACCGCGTTCGACGTACCCGAGGCCGGTGTGCGGATGCGTCGGCTCGATGCCGAAGGTGGCCAGCGATCGCGGCCGGGTCTCGACCAGGTCGAAGGCCGCCGAGATCGCGGCGCGGAACTCCTCTTCCGGCGTGATCAGGTGGTCCGAGGTGACGATCGCGAGGGTGGCGTCCGGATCGTCGCGGCCGACGACGGCCGAGGCGAGGCCGACGGCGTTCGCGGTGTCGCGGCCGGTGGGCTCGCCGATCAGATTGCCCTCGGGAAGTTCCGGGATCTGCGCCCGCACCTGCTCGGCATGTGCTGCCGCCGTACAGACGTAGATGCGCGAAGGATCAACGAGACCCTCCAGCCGGTTGTACGCCACCCGGAGCAGCGACAAGCCGCCCGCCAGGGGTAGCACCTGCTTGGGCTTGTCGACCCGGGACAACGGCCACAACCGCGTACCCGAACCACCGGCCAGGATCACCACGTTTCGCATGACGAGCCAGCCTAGCGGCTCCCAGCACCTCCCCCAGCCAGGAACCACCCCGCGCCTCGAACCGTTGGCCAGTAGTCCGTGGAGGTACGAATGCACTGGACGCTCTGGGCCGTGGGCGGCCTGATCGGGCTGTTCCTGCTCGACCGGTTACTGCTGTGGGTAGAGCGCAAGGGCTGGCTCTACTACCGCAAGCGCCGTCCGGAGCGTGGAGCGCACGGAGTCGGCTTGGCGTTCCTCGAGATGTACCAGGGCTATGACGACAACCGCCGGATCGCAAACGAGCAACGCGTCAAGGACGCCACGATCCGCCGTACGACACCTCCAGCGCCTCCCACCGAGCCAGGGTCACCGACGAAGTGAGCGGGCCATCGCGACGAACAGGGCCGCAAGGAGGCACCCGGCCGCGATGACGGCGAAACCCGCTCGCGGCCCGGCGACGTCCACTACCGGGCCGATCAGCAACAACCCGACTGGACCGGCTGCCAGCGCCACGGAGGTGTAGCTGCCGATTACGCGGCCGCGGAGGCGTTCAGGCGTTCGCGACTGCATGATCACCGCGACCACCGGGTTGATCGGACCCGACGCGATACCCGTGACGAAGGCCAGCACCGCCATCACCGGAACACCTGGCAAGAACGCGAACGCCGCCAGCCCGATCGCCGTGGCCGCGACGGACCCGATCAGTACGGGCCGCTCGCGCAGGCGATGACCCAGTACGCCGTACGTGATGGCGCCGAGCAGGCCGCCCGCGGCGAAGCAGGCCAGGATCAACCCGTACCCGGTGGGGCGGCCGATGTCCTGCAGGTGCGAGTTCAGCACAACGGACTCGAACGGCGCGACGAATCCCACAATGATCGTGGCGGTCAACGCGACCGTGCGCAGCCCTGGTTCGCGCAGGACAAAGCGGAGGCCCTCCAGGACCGAGCGCAGGTAGGGCTCGCGATGCGGAGGTGGCGAGAGATGCGCCGGCACGGTCAAGGCGGTCACCAACGCCGACAGCCCGAACATCGCGACGGTGATCCAGAGCGCGCCGAATCCGCCGAGCACCACCAGCAATACGCCGCCGAGGCCCGGGCCCAGCAGTAGACCCACGCTCTCGGCCGCCTCGCCCCACGCGTTCACCCGCGGCAACGGCGTACCAGTTGCGCGAGCCACGTCCGGCCGGAGCGTCTCGCGGGCGGCAGTACCCGGGCCGTCGAACACCGCGCCAACTGCGACGAGCACGAAGATGCCCCACAACGGCAGGCCGAACGCCCCGTCCAGCAAGGCCAACGCGGCGACGGCCAGCGCGCTGAGCAGGTCCGCCACGATGGCGCAGAAGCGGCGGCCGAGGCGATCGATCAGCGCGCCACCGAACAACGCCGACAAGGCGATCGGCGCGATCGCGGCGGCTCCGGCCAGGCCCGCGAAGGTGGCACTGCCGGTACGTGCCAGCACCACCCACGGCACGGTCACGCCGACGATCGCGTTACCCGTCATCGACAAAGTCGTTGCCGTGAGCAACCCCGCCAGCGGCTTGTGCCGACGGATGGGTTGCACCTGCGTGGCCATCAGCGCGCGCCGGTCCCGGTGAGGAACGTGTCCAGGGTGAGCTCGGTCGCGTCCAGCGGCGCGATCCGGCCCGCGGCGATGCCCTCCCAGGCCAGATACGTCAGCGCGTAAACGCTCTGCACCTGCCACCACACGGTCTGGTCCGACCGCAACACCCCTGCCTTCTGGGCGAATCCGCAGAAGGTCTCGACGGGCGCGTCCAACCGGGCCAGCCGCTCCTCCAGGTCCTTCTCCTTGTCGAGCGACGGCTGCCGCACCAGCAAGGCGATCCGCGGCCCGAGGGGAATCAGCACATCCACCAACTTTCGCAAGGCCGCCCGAAGCTCGGCCGGCGTCGAGCCCTCGTCGATCGCGACCAGCCCGGACGCGTCGATGGCCTCCGCGCATTGGTCGAGCGAGTCGTGCGCCAGCGCCACCAGCAGATCGTGGCGAGTCGGGAAGCGGTGATGCAGCGTCGTCCGGCCGACTCCCGCCGCAGCGGCGACGTCAGCCAGCGACGCGGTCGGATCCGCCAGCAACACCTCGGCCGCGATCGCCAGGATGCTGCGCGGATCTCGCCCGGTGGACCGCTTGGGTTGAACACTCATGTTCAGAAGCATACATTGATGTTCAGTACGGACGTCAAATGTTCGCCAGCTGGGAGGCACCATGACCATCCGCGCCCATACGAATCTGGCCGCGCAGCGCGTCGCGCGGCACACCCTTCGCCTGTTCGGTGATCCAGTCGCGGAACTCGGCAATCCGCGCTGGCATGCCGATCCGTATCCCCTGCTGCGGCGCATGCGCGAGCGCGGCCCGCTGTGGAAATCCCTTTCGGGAACCTGGGTGGCGACGTCGTACGACGTCTGCTCGGCGCTGCTGCGGGATCGCCGGATCGGGGTACGTCACGCCGACGGACGCCCGCCGTACCGCTGGCCCGGACCGGTCGAACCGCCGTGGGTGAACACCTTTCTCGAACAGGACCCGCCGGACCACACTCGGTTGCGCCGGATCGCCGCCCCGGCGTTCACCCGCGCCAAGATGCCGGCGTACGAGGCCCGGGTCGCCGAGATCACCGCAGCGCTGATCGACCGGGCTCCGGACGACTTCGACCTGGTGAGCGATTTCGCCGGACCGCTGCCGATCACGGTGATCCGCGAACTGCTCGGCATTCCGGCGGCGGATGACGCGGTCTTCGCGCGGTATGGCCAGGTGGCCGGCGCCGCGTTGGACGTCAGCTCGGTCCGGCAACTGAACGAGGTGACGGAGGTGAGCATCGCGTTGCGGCAGCTCTTCGCCGAGCTGATCGAGCTGCGTACCGCCGAACCGGGCGATGACGTGATCAGCACGTTGGTGGCCGCACTCGGCGAGGACCGGCTGACCGCGGAGGAGCTCGTCACCACGGCCGGGCTGTTGCTGCTGGCCGGATTCGAGACCACGGTCAACCTGCTGGGCAACGGCGTCCGCTTACTGCTGGATCATCCCGCCCAGTGGCGGGCGTTGTGCGATGAGCCGGAGCTCGCGCCGCGGGTGGTCGAGGAGGTGCTGCGCTACGAGACACCGTTCCAGTACGGCGTCCGCTTCACCCACGAGCCGGTCGAGGTCGAGACCGGTCATGGGCTGGTACGGCTTCCGGCGGATGCGCCGGTGATGATCATGTTCGGGCTGGCCAATCGGGATCCGGCGGTGTTCACCCGGCCCGACCAGTTCGACATCCACCAGCAGCGGAATACCGAGCACCTGGCCTTCGCGAGCGGCGCGCATTACTGCCTGGGTGCGCCGCTCGCGCGGCTGGAAGGGGCTGTCGCGTTCAAGACCCTCGCGACCAGACTTCCTGGTCTGCGTCGCAACGGCTCTGTCGGGTGGCGTCCCTCCAGCCTGGTGCGCGGTATCACCAGCCTGCCGGTGCGCAAGTAGCCCGAGGGACCGCCGGCCTTCGCTTCGGCCGGCGGTCCCTCGGGCTTGGTTCAGCGGTAGCCTTCAGCGGTAGTCGGCGAAGAAGGTGCGGATTTCGTTGAGCATCAAGTCGGGGACTTCGAGGGCCGCGAAGTGGCCGCCGCGCTCGTACTCGGTCCAGCGCTTGATGTTGTTCGTCCGCTCATCCACGCTGCGCAGCGCGACGTCCTCGGTGCTGAACAGCGCAACACCAGCGGGCGTTTCCAGTGCCTCGGGCTGACCCCAGGCACCACCTTCGGCATGCGCCGTCTCGTAGTAGATCGCCGCGGCCGAAGCCGCCGTACCGGTCAGCCAGTAGATCATCACGTTGGTCAGCAACTGGTCGCGATCGACGGCCTCATGCGGCAGTTCGTTCGCGGGGTCGGTCCACTCCTTGAACTTCTCCACGATCCACGCCAGTTGTCCCACCGGCGAGTCGACCAGACCGTAGGCCAGCGTCTGCGGCCGGGTGGACTGGATCGCGATGTAGCCGGCCTGATCGGCCATGAACGCGTTCATCCGGTCGACGCGAGCACGCTCGGAGGGCGTCAGCCCGGCCAGTTCGTTCTCGTCGACGATGGGGTAGTCGAAGCCACCGTTGACGTGGATCGCGAGTACGTGCTCGCCATCGCGAAGCGCCAGCTCACGAGTGATACCGACGCCGATGTCACCACCCTGGGCCACGTACCGGTCGTAACCGAGGCGGGCCATCAACTCTTTCCAGGCCGAGGCGATCCGGCCGGCGGACCAACCGGTGTCGGCCGTCGGGCCAGAAAACCCGAACCCGGGCACGGAGGGTACGACCACATGGAAGGCCTGCGCCGGGTCGCCACCGTGGGCTCGCGGGTTGCTCAGCGGGCCGATCAGCCGCTCGAACTCGACGATCGAACCGGGCCAGCCGTGGGTCAGGATGATCGGTACGGCCGTGGGCTCGGGCGAACGGACGTGAATGAAGTGCACGTTCTGGCCGTCGATCTCGGTGGTGTACTGCGGGAACTCGTTGAGCGCGGCCTCGTGCTTGCGCCAGTCGTACGAGTCCTTCCAGTAACCGACGAGCTCACGCAAGTACTCCACCGGGACACCGCGGCTCCAGCCGATGCCCGCGGGCTCACTCGGGTAGCGGGCGATCTCGAGCCGGCGCCGCAGGTCGTCGAGTTGCTCCTGCGCGATGTCGATGCGGAAGGGGTGGATCTCCGTGTTGTTCTTCATGTCTCAAGCTTAGAATCCGGTTAGGACAGAACTAGTCCTAGCTGAAAGGCATTCTGAATTCATGTGGGAAACCTCCGGACGACTCCTCAAACTGCTGTCCCTGCTCCAAGCGCGTCGCGAGTGGGCAGGTACCGAACTGGCCGACCGCCTCGAAGTGACCACCCGAACCGTTCGGCGCGACATCGAGCGCCTCCGCGAGCTCGGCTATCCGGTCGAGGCCACCGCCGGAACTGCGGGCTACCGCCTCGGCGCCGGGGCGGAACTGCCTCCGCTGCTCCTGGACGACGAGGAAGCGGTGGCGGTCGCACTAGGACTTGCTACGGCTGCAAGCGGATCAGTCGCGGGTATGGAGGAGACGTCCGTCAGGGCCCTCGCGAAGCTCCAGCAGGTACTGCCGTCCCGTCTGCGCCATCGCGTTGCGACCCTGCAGGCGGCGACGCTCTCCCTTACGAGTGGAGCCGCCCCTGTCGATCCGGACGTACTCACAGCCGTCGCCACCGCCTGCAGGGACAACCAGCAACTACGGTTCGACTACGCCAGCCATAACGGATCCGAGAGCCTTCGCCGGGTAGAGCCGTACAAACTCGTCTATAGCGGTCGCCGGTGGTACCTGGTCGCCTACGACCTCGATCGCGACGACTGGCGCACCTTCCGGGTCGATCGACTTAAACCACGCATACCCACTGGGCCCCGCTTCACTCCGCGGGAGCCACCTGAGGGCGGCATGGCGGGCTATACGTCCCAGTCGGTCGCGGTGTCGGCGTACCGCTATGAAGGTCGTTTCACGATCGAGGCCTCCGCCGAGGCGGTTCGCGACCGGATCCCTCCTACGGTCGGCAAGGTGGTTCCGATCGACGACGGGCGTTGCACGCTCACTGCCGGGTCGAACTCGCTGGACGAGCTGGCCTTGTACGTAGGTCTACTCGGCCACGATTTCCAGGTTCACGCGCCGGCGGAGCTAGTGGAACACCTAAGCACTCTGGCCGATCGACTCAAACACGCCAGCACCTAACCACTTCATTGCCAGGGCCGTCGACCTGGCTGAGCAGCATTTAAAGCGCTCTTCATGGCGGCATCTGGTCAATACTCACGCAATGGCCCTGCAGTCTTGACCATTTCTTGTCCAGTGTGAGACGGTCCTCGACACCCCACTCCCAGCTTTTGGAGGTGTCATGAAACGAATCCGCCTGACGGCCGTACTACTCGCGGCCGCCGTCGTTTCACCCGCCCTGACCGCCGCATCCGCCGGCGCCTACAACCAGCCTGAACCGCGGCGCGCCCTGGCCCTCGCCTGGCAGGACGAGTTCAATACCGCGGCCGGAACCCGCCCGAGCTCGGCCAAGTGGAACTACGACCTCGGCGGCGAACCAAGCTGGGGCAACGAGGAATGGCAGTACTACACGAACCGCCGGGAGAACGTTTCGACCGACGGCGCGGGCAATCTCGTCATCCAGGCTCGCAAGGAACGCCTGCCCGGCATGGAGAACTGCCAGTTCGGTACCTGCGATATCACCTCGGGCCGGATCACCACCAAGGCCAAGTTCGAGCAGGCCTACGGGCGGTTCGAGGCGCGTATCAAAGTTCCGGACGGCGCGGGTTTGTGGCCGGCGTTCTGGATGATGGGCAACAACATCGACCAGGTCGGCTGGCCGGACAACGGTGAGATCGACATCATGGAGATCATCGGCACCGAGCCGTACACGCTCTACGGCACCGTGCACGGGCCCGGCTACCACTCGGAGAACGGCCCGGGTGGAGAGACCCGCAACACGCAGAAGTGGTCCGACGCCTTCCACACCTTCGCGGTGCAGTGGTCGCCGCAGGAGATCTTCTGGACTGTAGACGGCCGTCGCTTCCATACCGTCACTCCCGCCGATATCCCGGCCGGAGCCGACTGGGTCTTCGACCACCCGTTCTACCTGTTGCTGAACCTGGCCGTCGGTGGAGTCTGGCCAGGTCCCCCGAACTCGTCCACCCGCTTTCCGGCGAAGATGCTGGTCGACTACGTTCGGGTCTACAGGTGACGCCTGCCAGTTGCACTGAATCGTCCTGAGGGAGATGCAAGCCAGCCGTGACAGTGAGTCTGCGGAAGCGCGATCGCGCCCGGGAACACCTGATCGGCCTGATCGAGTCCAGGGCGGTCGGGCAGGCGATCCCGTCCGAACGGCAGCTGTCCGCTGATCTCGGCATTTCCCGTCCCACGCTGCGATCGGTGGTCGACGAGCTGATCCGCGACGGCTGGCTGGTTCGTCAGCACGGCCGGGGCATGTTCGTCGGTACGCCCAAGATCGCCCAGGAGATCGTCGGCGGTCCTACTCTCACCGGCGGGGCCGCCTATCCCCCAGCCCCCGGCAACTGGACCAGCCGCGTGCTCAGCCACTCCGTCGTACCCGCGGGCATGGCAATCGGTAGCCGACTGCGGGTCAAACCCGGCACGCCCGTACTGCGGATCGCCCGGCAGCGTCTGGTCGACGGCGAGCCGATGTCGCTGGAAACCATTCACGTGCTCGACGAGCTGGTGCCGTCCATCGATGTCGCGGCGGTCGAGACCGGCTCGTTCTACGCCTTGCTGCGCCAGCGGTACGACGTGATCCCGACCGACGCCGAGCAGATCCACGAGGCTGCCGCGGCCGACGCGACCGAGGCCGCGCTGCTCGGGCTGGTCGAGGGCGCGCCGATTCTCACGCTCGAGCGGGTCACTCGCGATCAGCACGGCCGGTTGTTCGAGTACACCCGGGCGGCCTATCGCGGCGATCGCTATCGGGTCACCTCGCATTTGTCGCTGACCGGGCCGCCCGACACCGCGCACACCCGGATCACGCCGACACCTGGGCAGTTACGCCCTCTCGACCCGACCGACTCAGGACACTAGTTCGCCGCGTCACCGGCCCGCGCGGCCAGTGGCCGGGTGCGGTTAGTTGAGGCGGCTCTGCAGGTCGGCGGCCTGGCGGTACATCCGGGCGAACTCGTTGCGGAACTGCGGACGGTCCACGATCTGCGACTTCCAGGGAATGACCACCTGCACGGCCGCCCTCTGCGGCCGGCCCACGGCGTACACCGCTCCGGCCGGATCGATCGCGGTCAGCGCCACGGCCACCGCGTCCGGGACGCCGCCGAGCATGCGCACGATCAGCAGGCAGTCCTCGGCGTGATCCTCGTTCATGTGCTGCAGCACCGCGTCCACCACGTGCGGCGCGAACGGGTCCGGGCGCAGCGGATCGCGCCTGAACTGCTCGGGAGACGGTGGCACGCTCATGCTGATTCCCTCCCAGCCGCACTGCCCGCGACACGGGAAATGCGAGTTCGCCTCAACCGATCTGCGGTTAGTTAGGCTAGCCTAACTTGCGTGACCCTACAATCGGATCCGACGGCCACGGCCCAGCTGCCGCTCTCGGCCCGCTTTCGCGAGCAGAGCCGGCAGGTCCACCGCGATGCGGCCGAGAGCACGTTCCTGGCCGCCCTCACCGACGGCCGGCTGGATCTGGCCGGATACGCCGCGCTGGTCGCTCAGCATGCGGCGATCTACCAGGGCATCGAACGGCTCGCCGACGGGTTCGCCGATGATCCCGTCGCGGGCGCGTTCGTTTTCCCCGAGCTGTACCGCACGCCCGCGCTGACCGCCGACCTGGCGTACCTGCACTCCACCGGCGCCCGGCAGACGCGACTGATGCCCGCCACCGAGCGGTACGTCGCCCGGCTGGCGGAGCTGACCGGCTGGCCGGGTGGTTTCGTGGCCCACCACTACGTCCGCTACCTGGGCGACCTGTCCGGCGGGCAGGCGATCGGCCGTTCGGTCGCCACGCAGTACGGGCTCACCAACGGCGGCGACGGCCTGCGGTTCTACACCTTCGACCAGGTGCCTTCCCCCAAGCTCTTCAAGGACCGCTATCGCGAACTGCTCGACACCGCCGACTGGGACTCCGACGAGCAGCAGCGCATCCTCGACGAAGTCGATCGCGCGTTCCGGTTCAACCTCGAGCTGCTGATCGACCTGGCCGACGAGGTTCTCCCGCACTACAGCTGAGCCTCCTCCTCAGTGGCGCGAGCGCCCTCGGTACGCTCCGGGCATGACCGCTCGCAAGATCCTGCTCATCGGTATCGGCGCCGGCGATCCCGGCCACCTGACCATTCAGGCGGTCGAGGCGCTGCGGCGTACCGACGTCTTCTTCGTCCTGGACAAGGGCGAGGTCAAGCAGGAACTGGTCGATCTGCGCCAGCACATCCTCGACACCTACGTGCCCGAATGCCGGGTGGTGACCGGCCGCGACCCCGAGCGGGACCGCGGCGCCGAGGCGTACGTCGAGGCCGTGGACGACTGGCGCCGGCGCCGGGCCGACGTTTGCGAAGGCATGATCCGCGCCGAGTTGGCCGACGGCGGCACAGGCGCGTTCCTGGTCTGGGGCGATCCCACGCTGTACGACAGCACCCTCGCGATCGTCGAGGACCTTCGCCTCCGCGACGGGCTGGATCTGGAGATCGAGGTCATTCCCGGCATCAGCAGCGTCTCGGCCCTGGTCGCCCGGCACCAGGTGAGCCTGACCCAGGTCAGCAAGCCCGTGCAGGTGACAACCGGCCGCCGCCTCGCGAAGGCCTGGCCGGACGACGTGGACGACCTGGTGGTCATGCTCGACGGCCAGACCGCCTTCACCGAACATCTCGGCACCGGCGCCACGATCTACTGGGGCGCCTACCTCGGCACACCGGACGAACTGCTCATCTCGGGCCCACTCGACGAAGTAGCGGACGAGATCGTCAAGGTCCGCGCCGAAGCCCGCGAACGTAAGGGCTGGATCATGGACACCTACCTCCTCCGCCGCTGAAACTCCTTATAGGACGAACGGGTTGATTCCGTTGGCGGCCATCACGTACCAGGCGGTGGCACCGGTGTGCAGCGACGCGTAGTAGAGATCGCCGAAGCCGGTATCGAGGCCGTCGCTCGACGCCGCGACAATGCCTTCGCCATCGGCGTTCGGGGCGCTCTGCTGAGCCTGGGCCATGCTCGCGAGGTAGCCGCCGATGCGGGCCTGGTCGCCCGGGCCGTTGCGCAGGCGGAGCGCCGCGATCAGGTGGGCGGTGCCCTCGAACCACACCTTGCTCACGTCGGTATCACTGAAGCTGATCCCGGTGAAACCCCGGTCGGTCGCGGAAAGGTTCGCGATGGTCCAGTCCAAAGCCTTGCTGTACAAGGAGTTCCGCGTCGCCAGGTAGGCCCACGTCTGTACGTCGGCCGGCACCGGATTGCGGTTGATCGTCACGCCGTCCGGGTTGGTCCCGGTCCAGATCCTGCCGCCCGCCGGGTCCCACATCGCCCGGACAAACGCGAACGCGCGATCCGACCGGGTCTTCCACACCGCGTTGCCGGTCTGGCGATGCAGCATCGCGAAAAACGCGCCGATATCGATGTTGTGCTCGGACGCCTTGAACGTGAGCTTCTGGTCATCGCCGTTCTGCCCGCCGGTGTATCCCGGAATGCCCGCACCGCTCCACGCCTTCGACTCGATCCAGTTCGCGGCGGTCAACGCGCCATTGAGGTAGCGCCGGTCCCGGGTCCGTTGGTACAGATGCGCGAGCGCCATGCCGACCCAGGCCTGGTTGCCGGTATAGGCCGCGGGCGATCCGATGTACGGCGTACCGTCCGCGGTGATCAGCGGATTCGGCTGGTACGACGCCCGGGTGCGGCCGTCACCGATCGGATCGTGCTGCTGGACGTACAACATCACGTCACCGAGCATCTTCGCCCGCGCCACCTGCGCACTCGACGAGTCCTTGCTCAGGGCAATGACCGTGAGCGCGTCGTCGTACAGGAACGAGGAGACGAAGTTGATCTCGGCGAAGTAGCCGCCGGTGAAACTCCTCGGCACCCGCAGGGTCGTTCCCGAGCCGTACTCGTCGATCTTCTTCGCCAGAAAGCCCTTCGCCAGATCAGCCGAGGCGCTCCGGCAAGGCTTGGCCATCAAGGTCCGCGGTCCACTCGCGACGGCAGTGGATGCGGCGGCAGTGGATGCGGCGGCTGGGGTGATGGCGAGGGTGCCGGTGAGCAGCGCGGCGGAACAAGCGACGGCAAGGGCACGACGGGACATACGTCCTCCTGATATGACGGACCAGCCTGGGGCGGTGGCGGTGCGAGCAGCATCAATTCCTGCCGTCGGTAATTATTATTGACCGTTGCGACGCCCTTCCGTCAAGAGCGAAAGAAATACTCACTCACTATCGAGCCGTTCAAAACGCCAGGACCTGGTTCGTGGCCGCGTCGTAGGGTGCGGGTATGGCCCGTACGCTTCCCGATTTGTTCAGCGCAGCCGTACGACGTGACGGCGCGAGCCCTTTCCTCACCTACTACGACGACACCTCCGGCGAGCGGATCGAGCTGAGCTATCTCACCACCGCCAACTGGGTGGCCAAGACCGCGAACCTGCTCGTCGACGAATACGAGCTTGAGACGGGTGAGACAGTCGCGAGCGGTCTGCCCCCGCACTGGCTCGGCGTGGTCTGGGCCCTGGCGACCTGGTCGACCGGCGCCTCGCTCACGAGCGGCCAGGGCGATCTCGCCATCACCGGACCGGACTTCGCCATCCGCGGTACCCGCGAGACCGTCGCGAGCGCGCTCCTCCCACTTGGTGGACGATTCCGCGAACCCGTGCCGGAAGACATTCAGGACTACGGCGCCGAGGTCTACAACCACCCGGACGGCTTCTTCCCGATGGACCCGCCGACGGCCGACTCTCCGGCGTACGACGAACGAACCCACGCGGACCTGATCGAGTCCTCACCGGCGATCACCCAGCGAATCCTCACCACCAAGGACCTGACCGGCCCCGAAGGCCTTTCCCTCCTGGTCGGCGTGATCGCGGGCGGCGGCTCGATCGTGCTTTGCCGGAACTTGAACCCCGACAAACTGGAGCAACGAGTGGCGGACGAAAAGATCAACGAGGTGATCGGCTAATGCAGCGATACGACGGACGGGTGGCCCTGGTAACGGCCGCCGGCCAAGGCATCGGCAAAGCCGTCGCCGAGCGCATCGCGGCCGAAGGCGGTTCCGTCCTGGTCACCGACCTCGACGGCGAACGCGCTGCCCAGGTGGCCGCGAAGATCGGCGAACGGGCCCTCGGCATCCAGGTGGACGTCACCTCGCGAGCCGACATCGACGCGGCAGTCGCGGCCGCGGTCGAACGCTTCGGCCGTCTCGACCTCCTGGTCAACAACGCGGGTGGTTGCATCGTCACCAGCGACCCGGAGCAGACCACGGTCGACGACTGGCACCGTCAGCTCGACGTCACGCTGATCAGCGCCGCCCAGTGCATCCAGTCGGCCCTTCCGCACCTGCGGGCCGTACGCGGCAACGTCGTCACGATCAGCTCGGTCAACGGCCTAGCCGCCTTCGGCAACCTGGAGTACTCCGCCGCGAAGGCGGGCCAGCAGAGCATGACCCAGAACTTCGCCGCCCGCCACGGCCGCGACGGCGTCCGCTTCAACATCGTTGCCCCCGGCACCATCCGTACGCCCAACTGGGATTCCATGCCCCAGGCCCTGGACCGCCTCAAGGAGATGTATCCGCTCGGCCGCGTAGGCGAACCCGAGGACATCGCCGCCGCCGTAGCCTTCCTAGGCTCCGACGACGCCTCCTGGATCACCGGCCAAACCCTCCCCGTAGAAGGCGGCGTCCTAACCGGCCCCGCCTTCCTCATCCACCAGACCCGCCCATAACCCCCCACCTCCCCGCTCATCGGACCCTTCTGACGCGGCGTGTCGCCGTTCATCGGACGCTTCTTACGCGGCGTGTCGCCCATCATCGGACCCTTCTGACCACCCCTCGGCGTGTCATCGGACCCTTGTGACAAGGCGTGTCGCGGTTCATCGGACGCTTCTGACGACATGCACTCGCCGGCTTGCAGACGACCGCCGTCGGACACTTCCGCTGGCATTCATTCGTCCGAATCCGCCCTCCAACCCACCGCGGACCCGCACACGTCCGCCTACCCGGAGGCGGATTCGGACGAATGAATGCAAACACCAGGTGGCACCGCCATCCCCATGGCCACAAGAGTCCGTTGAGCGGCAGGCAAGACCCGATGGCACCACCGTCCCCGTGGCCACAAGGGTCCGATGAACGGCGACACGCCGCGTCACAAGCGTCCAATGAACGGCATACACGGCGCGGCGGAGGGTGGGTGGGGGGTGGGGACGGGCTGGACGGAGGAGCCGACGTGACCGAGTGTTTTGAACGGCCAGGGCATCACGCGTGGTCGAGGCGGCACACTCGCCAACGCTCTCGCGGGACTCCAGGCCGAGCTGGTAGTCGCCGCAGTCGACTCTGACCGCCTCTACCCGCCGAGGCTTTCGCAGGAACTCGCCGAAGCCAGTGGCCGCGAACTCCACCTGATCAAGTCGCCGTACGGCCATGACGGCTTCCTGATCGAGCTCGACCAAGTAGGCCCCTTGATCGCAAAGGCCCTCAGCGCTTAAACCACCTCAGCACCTAGACCAAAGCAGCGCGTGGACCGCAGCAAGTCAGCTGCGCGGCCAGGCTTCCCAGGCGGAGCGGAACATCTCGTCGACGGTGTAGGAGTTCTTCCAGCCAAGATCGCGGGTCGCAAGCTCGCCAGACGCCACCACGCGCGACGGGTCTCCCGGCCGGCGAGGAGTTTCGCCTGGCGTGAAGTCGATCCCAGTCACACGACGAGCCGCATCCATGATTTCGCGGACCGAGGTGCCACTACCGCTTCCCAGGTTGTACGCCGGGGCCAACGCCTTACCGGACTCCAGTGCCCGGGCCGCCGCCACATGCGCGTCAGCCAGATCGCCAACGTGCACGTAGTCCTTGACCGAGGTGCCGTCCGGCGTCGGGTGGTCGGTGCCGTAGATGCTGGGCACTTCGCCCTTGCTCAGCAGGTTGCAGACGATCGGGAACAGGTTGTACGGGCTGGCGTCGTACACCTTCGGATCGGCCGAGCCGACCACGTTGAAGTACCGCAGCGAGGTGTGCTTCAGCGGAACGGCGTTGGCCTGGTCCGCGAGCAGCCATTCGCCGATCAGCTTGGTCTCGCCGTACGGCGACTGCGGACCGGTCGGGGTGTCCTCGGTGACCAGCTCCGCGTCAGGCGTGCCGTAAACGCCCGCGCTGGAGGAGAAGACGATGTTGTGAATGTCCTGCGCGGCCATTTCGTTCAGCAACGTGACCATGGCCGTCACGTTCTGTGTATACGTGTGCAGCGGACGTTCGACCGAAACGCCCGCGTACTTGTACCCGGCCAGGTGCACGACCCCGGTCACGCCGGTCAGCGCGCGGCGCACCGCCTCGGCGTCCAGCAGGCTCGCCTCGATGAACGGCACCCCCTCGGGCACGAACTCGGCATGGCCGCTCGACAGGTCGTCGATGACCACCACGTCGATCCCGTTCGCGCGAAAGGCACGCACCACATGCGCCCCGATGTACCCGGCACCACCAGTCACAAGCCATGTCATAGGGCCAGTCTTTCACCCGTACCATGGCTCGCCATGATCGGTCTCGTACTTGCCGCCGGTGCCGGGCGCCGCCTTCGCCCCTACACCGACACCCTGCCCAAGGCGCTGGTTCCGATCGATCCCGAGACCAGCGTGCTCGACCTGACGCTGGCCAACTTCGCCGAGATCGGCCTCACCGATGTCGCGATCGTGGTCGGTTATGCCGCCCAGGCCATCGCCGACCGCCAGAAGGACCTCGAGGCCCGCTACGGCGTACGGCTCGAACTGGTGCAGAACGACAAGGCCGAAGAGTGGAACAACGCCTACTCACTGTGGTGTGCGCGGAACCTGCTCGACCAGGGCGTGATCCTGGCGAACGGCGACACCGTGCACCCGGTTTCGGTCGAGCACACGCTGCTCTCGGCCCGCGGCGAAGGCCGGATCATCCTTGCCCTCGACACCGAGAAGGCGCTTGCGGACGAAGAGATGAAGGTGATCTGGTCGCAGGCCAAGGGCGTCGAGCGCATCACCAAGTTGATGGACCCGGCCACCGCCACCGGTGAGTACATCGGCATCACCCTGATCGAGCCCGGCGCCGGCGCGGATCTCACGGACGCCCTCCGCACCACCTGGGAGCGGGACCCGAACCTGTACTACGAGGACGCCTATCAGGAGATGGCGGATCGCGGTCTGCGCATCGATGTCGCCCCGATCGGCAAGGTGGACTGGGTCGAGATCGACAACCACGACGACCTGGCGCGGGCCCGAGAGATCGTATGCCCCTCCTAGCCCGCATGATCCCCGCTCCGCTCGTCGTCGACGTACGGCGTGGGGCGCTGGCCGAACTGGGCGGAATCCTCGCTGACCAGCGGATCTCGCCCGGCGGCCGGGTGGCCATCGCGGTCGGGGCGACGTACGGCCCGACGGTGCGGAAGTTGTTCGCCGACGCGATCGACGGCCACGGGCTCGCGGCAGCGGACTGGTTCACGGTCGAGGGTGGCACGATCAACACCGCAGTTCGCCTGGTCGAGCAGGTCCGGCTGCGCCGCTACGACGCGATCGTCGGGATCGGCGGCGGCACCGTGCTGGACGTGACGAAGTTCGCCGCGGCCCGGCTCGGCCTGCCGATGGTCGCGGTCGCCACCAACCTGGCCCACGACGGCATCGCCTCGCCGATCAGCACACTCGACAACGACGCCGGGCGCGGCTCCTACGGCGTACCCGCGCCGATCGCCGTACTGGTCGATCTCGATCTGATCGCGCAGGCCCCACCGCGGTCGATCCGGTCCGGCATCGGCGAGGTCGTCTCGAACCTCTCGGCCATCGCCGACTGGGAGGCGGCCCACCGCCAGCACGGTGAGGAGATCGACGGCCTCGCGGTCTCGCTGGCCCGAACCTCCGCCCAGGCGGTGATGAACCACCGCGGCTCGATCGCGGACGACGACTTCCTGGTCACGTTGACCGAGGCGCTGGTGCTGTCCGGCCTGGCCATGGTCGTGGCGGGCACGTCCCGGCCCTCGTCCGGCGCTTGTCACGAGATCTCGCACGCGATCGACCTGATGATGCCCTCGCGCCGCGCCCACCATGGCGAACAGGTCGGCCTCGGCGCCGCCTTCGCCTGGTGGTTGCGCGGTGACGAACAGGCCTTCCACGCCACCGTCGACTGCCTGCACCGCCACGGCCTGCCGGTCCGCCCGGCCGATCTCGGCTTCAACCTGGTCGAGTTCACCGAGTTCGTCACGTTCGCTCCGCAGACCCGGCCCGGCCGCCAGACCGTGCTGGAGGACCTGGCGTTGACGATTCCCCAACTCACCGAACAGGTGCACGCCTTCAACGATCACGCCTACGCCCGGATCACCAACGACGGCGTCATCCAGTAGCACCGAGCGGGCATCAGCCGACCCCAGCCGATCGTCATCAGCCACCACCAGCCGTTGAATCCGCCGGCACAGGAGTGGAAAGACGGCCGGCGGTAAGGCTATGGACGCTGTCCGTGTACGCCCCGATGCCCGCGTCCTCCGTGGCCAGGAGCAATGTCTGGTTGTAGACCTGAACGGATTCGGCCAGCAGGTCGAGGATCTCGCGGGCGCCCTGCGGGTCCAGCCCGGCTGTGGGCTCGTCGGCGAAGATCACACGCGGCTCGGTCGCCAGGGCCTGCGCGATCGCCACACGCTGGCGCTGAGCGTCCGTCAGCCGGTCCGGCAAGGCGTCCAGGCGGCCGGCCAGCCCCACGCGGCCGAGGATCTCCTGGCACCTGCGCCGGTCCACGCGTCGGCCCGCCTGGCGTAGGGGAAGTATCACGTTCTGCAGCACGGTCAGAGCCGGTTGCAGCCCTGACTGCTGGAACAGCAAGCCGACCCGTTTGCGCCGGAACCGCGCGAGCGCCGCCTCACTGCCGTCGGACAGCAGTTCACCATCGACGTAGATCCGGCCTCGGCTCGGCCGATCAAGGCCCGCCGCGCAGCGCAGCAACGTGCTCTTGCCGGCTCCAGGTGGCCCGACCAGCGCGGTAAAGCTGCCTGATGGCACGCCCAGGGTGACGTCACTCAGCGCCGTGACTGGAGTCGCCACATCGCCGAACACCTTGTGCACGCCGATCAGCCGAATCGCCTCGGTCGCGCTGGTCACCATCGCCTTGTCTCCTTGCCACGCCTGAACTGCCATACCTCGACGTTAGACCGCTCGGACGTGCCATCCCATGGGGCTGACCACCCGATTCCAGTGGGGCTAACCCCACCTCTCCCGGTGGAAATCCGCAGGACTCCGCTACGGAAATCCACAGCACCCGCGGCCGTGTCTGCCCGGTCAGACAGGGCCGCCGCGGCAACGGAAGGCGGGAACCGGACCAAAGGCGAAGGCGTTCAGCTGAAGTGTCATGTTGCGACGAGGTCATGAAACCGATTGGATACGGTCCGCAACCGCGCGAAGAGCGCGCCGGTGACAGACGTCCTGACGGACCCCAGTAGATTGGCCCGCATGTCAACCGCCCCCGAGTCGGTCGGGACCGCGTCACTCGCGGCAATGGCCGAGCAGTTCGGGTTGTCGAAGAGTTCGGTACGTCCAGCCTTCGGCAGCTACGTCCGTGAACTCTGGGGACGACGCCAGTTCGTCCTCAGCTATGCCCGTGCCCGCACCTACGCGGCGTACGCCGGAGCCCGCCTCGGCTCGCTCTGGCAGATCCTCACCCCGCTGTTCAACGCGGCGGTCTACTACCTCGCTTTCGGCCTGCTGCTGAACACCAAGGCCGGGGTGGAGAACTACACCGCGTTCCTGATCTGCGGCATGTTCGTCTTCAGCTTCACCCAGCGATCGATGATCGAGGGCGCGCGCTCCATCTCGGGCAACATGTCCCTGATTCGCACCCTGCACTTCCCGCGGGCCACGCTGCCGATGGCCTACGTGCTGAACGAGCTCACCCAGATGCTGATGTCGATGGGCATCCTGCTGGTGATCGTCGCGGTCACGGACGGTTTCGCGGTCAGCTGGCTGCTGATCATTCCGGCCCTGCTGCTGCAGACCGGCTTCAACATCGGCATGACGCTGACGTTCGCCCGGCTCGGCGCGTTCATGGGCGACCTGAACCAGCTGCTGCCGTTCATCACCCGCACCTGGCTGTACGCGTCCGGCGTCTTCTTCTCGATCCCGGACAAGCTGCGCTCGGCGGAAGCGCCGGACTGGGTCATCCAGGTGCTGGCGTTCAACCCGATCGCGGCGTACATCGACATCATGCGGCGGGCGATCCTGGCCAACCACGAACCCCACCAGCTGCCCAACGCGTGGTGGATCGCCACCGGCTGGACCCTCCTTGCCCTTGTCGGGGGCTTCATCTACTTCTGGCGTGCGGAGGAGAGGTATGGACGTGGCTGAGGCGGCGGTCCCGAGTCCGGTGACTGCTCCAGCAGAACAACGAGTCCCGACGGTGATCGCGGACGACGTGCACATCATCTACAAGGTGATGGCGGGTGGTAGCAAGGGCACCGCGGCGACCGCGTTCTCCCGGCTGATCAAGCGCCAGCAGCGGCCGACCGTGCGTGAGGTGCACGCCGTCCGTGGTGTCACGTTCACCGCCTACAAGGGCGACGCGATCGGCCTGATCGGGCGCAACGGCTCCGGCAAGTCGACCCTGCTGCGCGCGGTGGCGGGTCTGCTGCCGCCGGCGAGCGGTTCGGTCTACACCAACGGCCAGCCGTCGCTGCTCGGCGTGAACGCCGCGATGATGAACGACCTGAGCGGCGACCGGAACATCGTGCTCGGCTGTCTCGCGATGGGCATGAGCCCGGCCGAGATCGAGCAGAAGTACGACGAGATCGTGGACTTCGCGGATATCGGTGAGTTCATCGATCTGCCGATGCGCACGTACTCGTCCGGTATGGGCGCGCGGCTGCGGTTCGCGATCGCGTCCGCCAAAACGCACGACATCCTGCTGGTGGACGAGGCACTGGCCACCGGTGACGCGAACTTCCGGGTCAAGTCCGAGCAGAAGATCAAGGATCTGCGCGACGAGGCCGGCACGGTGTTCCTGGTCAGCCACAGCCTGGAAACGGTGATCGACACCTGCAACCGGGCCATCTGGCTCGACAAGGGCACGATCAAGATGGACGGCGAAGCCAAGGAGGTTGTCGACGCCTACCTGGCGGAGACCACCAAAAAGCGCTGATCCCAGCAGTTGAAACCCCGCCGGCGTCCAAGGATCCCGGCGGGGTTTTTCGTTCGGAAGTCTGGCGGTCACGGCCGGTGTTCGGCAGACTCGGCTTTTCGTTCCGTCCAACGAGAAGCGAAGGGGGGCAGATCATGAGCCGTTACCTCACCGCGGTGAAGCGCAGGATGACGCGTTCCACGCACGGCATCTGGTACTACTACCCGATCTACTGACCGGGCGGCCGGTGGAGCGGACCCAGACCGTTCCACTCGGCTGTCCGGTGAACCTGTCTGGTGAACCTGTGGGGGGAGACCACTGGTGCGAGTTCCCGGCCCGCGAGGCCTGCCGTTCGTCGGTGCGATCCTGGACTTCGAGGACGATCCGCTTGGCTGGATGGTCCGTACCCGCGAGAAGTACGGAGACGTGGTCCGGCTGGATTCCAGCATGGTGGTCGTGCACGACCCCGCCATCGCCCACGAGGTGCTTCGGACCACCAACGACGAGTACATGCTCGACAACCGGCTAGAGGCCAGCAAGAGGGGCCAGCAGGAACTACTGGACGGACTCCCGTCCTGGATGGACGCCCGCCGCTATCTGGCTCGCGGAGTGAGCCGTCCGATCCTTGCCAGCCATCTGCCGCGTCTGCAGCGCTACCTGGGCTCTGCGGTCCAGGACGCGGCCGGACATCATGAGGACCTCTTCGACGTCACACAGCGGCTGCTGGGCGCTGCTACGGCCGACTACTGCCTGGGCGGCGGCGATGAGGACCTGGGCGAGGTCACCAAGGCAGTCGAGGAGATGTTCTGGGTATCACTCCAGGTCACCGACAGCGCCGAGTCACGCATCCGTGGCACCGCCCGTCCGATCGCCACCCGCGCCCACCAGCTGAACGTAGAACTGGTCGAACTGCTCACCGAGTACGTCGTACGGCGGAGGGCCGCCGAACGGCCCAGCGAACCTCGCGACATCCTCGACGCCTTGCTGGCACACCCCGCGGCTCTGACCGACAAGCAACTCGCGAACGTCGTACGGCTGATGGTCGTCACCTCCCACGGCCCACCCGGCGTAGCCCTCGCCTGGACCCTCATCCGGCTAGGCGAACGTCCGGACCTGGTCGACGCCATCCGGGCGGAACAGCCCGGGCACGACGCCGTACAGACCCTGGCCGTGGTCAAAGAGGCCCTCCGTATGCACCCGCCCGTGTGGCTCATGGGCCGTACGGCGCTCAGGCCCGTGCACGTAGGGCCGTACAAGCTCAAGGCGGGTCAACGTGTCTTGATGTGTCCGTACCTCATCCACCGCGACGAGAGGTTCTACGACAGGCCGGAGGAGTTCCGCCCAGAGCGCTGGCTCACGACGACACCGCCCGCGGGAGACTTCTATCTGCCCTTCGGCGCGGGCACGCGCGTATGCCCTGGCGGACGACTAGGCCAGCTACAGCTCATCGTGGCGCTCATCACCATCTTGGCGACGCACAACTTGCAGGTCGCTCCCGTGGCGGCCGTCCGGTCTAGAACCAGCACGCTGCTGATCCCCGGCACGGCCGGCGGCTGGATCAGGCGGTAGCGGCCAGCGCGGGCCCGGCAGGACGTTCCTTGAGGCCGACGATGAAGCCGGCGCCCCAGGTGACGTGCATGGTGGCGCAGACCAGCGGAAGCCAGAACAAGGCCTTCCAGGGCAGATAGCGGCCTTCCACCATCGAACCGGCGATGAGGCCGAGACCGTAGAACAGCGGCGCCAGGAAGCCCAGGACGAGCCAGCTGACCCCGGTCGCCAGGCCGACGACGCCGAGGATCGAGCCGAGCACGATCAGCGTGACGGCCACTGGCGGCGCGAGGTAGCGCTTGCTGGCGGTCTCGGGGTGGCGGCGAATGACCTCACGACGCCACTGTCCGGTCATGTAGAACTGCTTGGCCACAGCCGTCAGCGACGACCGGGGCCGGTAGGTGACCGAGAGATCGGGACTAAACCAGATCAGCCCGCCGGTCTTGCGAATGCGGTAGTTCAGCTCCCAGTCCTGGGCGCGGTGCATGGTCTCGTCGAAACCACCAACACGCTCCAGCGCCGTACGGCGGAAGACGCCCAGGTAGACGGTGTCGGCCGGTCCAGGCTTGCCACCTTGGTGGAACGTCGAGGCGCCCAGGCCCAGCCGCGAGCGGTACGCGCACGCGACGGCCATCTCGAACGCCGTCCGGCCCTCGGCCGCCATCACACCACCGACGTTGTCCGCGCCGGACTCCTCCAGCAGCTCGACCGCGCGCCGGATGTAGCCCTGCGTCAGTACGCCGTGGCCGTCGACCCGGACGATGATGTCGTGGCTCGCGTTCTTGATGCCGACGTTCAGCCCGGCCGGGGTTTTGCCGGTCGGGTTCGGCACGATCCGGATCCGCTTGTCCGTGGCCGCGATGCCTTCGGCGATGGCCATCGTGCGGTCCTTGCTCGGACCGATCGCCAGTACCACCTCCAGCTCGCCGGGGTAGGACTGTTCGAGAACACGACCGACCGCCTCGGAGAGGTGTCGTTCCTCGTTCAGTACCGGCATCACGACAGACACCGGTGGCCAATGGGACAAGGACATAGTTCAGGCCGCCGTACAGATAGATGCGACGTCGTCGACGTCGGGAGTGGACTTGGTGGGCGTGCTCGTCGGCTTCTTGCTCGGTTTGGCCGTCGATTTCGGGGTGGTGGTCTTCTGGTCGGAGCCGTCCTCGGCCGCCTTGTCCAGCGCCTCCGAGCGGGCGATGGCCTGGGCGACCTTGGTGCGGATCAAGGGAAAATCGGGGTTGCCCGTCTTGATCAGCGGTGGCACCGGCGAGAAGCTTGACACCTTGAGCTTCTTCGAGTCCAGCGCGAGATCCACGAAGGTGCCGAGGTGGCTGGACGGGATGTCGGTTTTCACCACCTGCTTGCTGGCCGCGGCGATGCCCTGGAACTTCGTCAGCACCGTGCGCGGCTCGAGCTGATTCAGCATCGCGGTCATCACGCACTTCTGCCGGGTCATCCGCTCGTAGTCGGTCGAACCGGCCCGGGACCGTGCGAACCACATCGCGTGGTAGCCGTCGAGGTGCTTGTTCTTGCCCGGGGTGATGTAGCCGTAGATCGGGCTGCCGACACCGCCGATCGGGACCCGTTTGCCGACGTCGAGGTTGATCCCGCCGACGGCGTTGATCAGGTTCACGAAGCTGGCGATGTCGATCATCACGAAGTAGTTGACCTTGAGCCCGGTGATGGCCTCGACCGCCTGCCGGGTGGCGAGCGCGCCGGGATCGGTCACGCCGGGGAACATGTCCTTGTGCTGGGTGGCGTAGGTGTAGACGCCGTTCAGGAAGCAGTTCGCGGCGCAGTCGTCCCACTGGAAGCCGTCCGGGAACTTGTCGTGCATGGCCGTGCCCTCGGGGAACGGCACCTTCGCCATGTTCCGCGGCAGGCCGATCAGCACGGTCCGGCCGGTCTCGGCGTCGATACTGGCCAGCGTCATGCTGTCCGGCCGCAAACCGGTCCGGTTCTTGCCGGAGTCGCCGCCCATCAACAGCACGTTGTAGCGGCCCTTGTCGGCCTTCGACTTCGCGTGCCCGCCGAACACACTCGCGACGAAGTCCGCCTGCGCCGAGACGACGGTGCTCGCCCAGACCAGCGCGATCACCACGCCGAGCGCGAGCACGGCGTCGGTGATGCTGGCGGTGAGCCGGTGGTTGCGCTCCAGCAGCAGCGGCTTGCCCAGCCGGTAGGCGTCCACGAACAGCACGGCCCAGCCGATCGCCAGCACCACCAGCACGGCCTGGATCACCCGCAGGAACCACGGCTGCACGATGAAGTTGATCGTCGGCCCACGCCAGATCAGGGCCAGCACCGCGATCAGCACGACGATCGCGAGCAGGCTGGCGAGCAACCGCCAGACGAACCGGCCGACGCGCTTGTTACCAGCGGCGATCTGGGCCGATCCGGGTACCACCAGGGTCATCAGCAGCAGCGTCAGCGCCCGCTTGAAGCGGGTCGGCTCGCTGAGGTTGCGCAGGTCAGATTCCTGCGGCATGACGTCCTTCCGTTCGTCCCGTCGTCATGACGACGATCAGTATTGCCACGGTACGGCGCTCGCCTGGGACAGGCGCGCCGCCACCGGCCGGTAGTGAACCGGACACCATGTTCGACGTTGACGAAGCTGTGATGGTTCGGATCTCCTGTTTCCGGAGACGAAGGGTAACAGGGCCAACACACCCTGCTTGCACCGCCATGCAAGCCGTCGTTTCAGCCAGCAGTTCCCAACGTGAGGACAGGAAACCGCCCATGAAGTTGCTGCGAACACTCACTGTAGGCATCGTCACCCTCGGTGCCTGCGTGATCGGTATCACCCCGGCTGACGGTGCCGTGCTGACCGATCGCGTCGCTACGAAGGCCGCCGCCCCCGGCGCCGATTTCGCCGGTATCGCGGCGCTGAGCAACTGCTCGGCCTCGCTCGTCCGGTACAGCGACTCCCAGCCGGCCGACAAGGCGCTGGTACTGACCAACGGCCACTGCTACGAGGGAGGTTTCCTCAATCCCGGCGTGGTCCTGGTCAACCGCGCGTCGAGCCGCTCGATCACCCTGCTGCGGCCGAACGCGTCCAACGCGGGCACGGTCCGGGCCTCCCGCATCATCTACGGCACGATGACCAAGACCGACATGCTGGTCTACGAAGTGACCGAGTCGTACGCCGCGATCCAGTCCCGCCTGGGCGTCACGCCGCTCACGCTGGCCCGGCAGGCCCCGGCCGCGGGTGCGGGAATGGCCGTCGTCTCCGGCTACTGGAAGCGGATCTACACCTGCTCGGTGCAGAGCACGATCTACCAGTTGCGTGAGGGCAACTGGCGCTGGTCCAACTCGATCAAGTACCGCCAGCCCGGTTGCGAGACCATCGGTGGCACCTCGGGTTCGCCGATCGTCAGCACCAGCACCGGCGAGGTCATCGGCGTGAACAACACCGGTAACGAGGACGGCGCGCGCTGCACCGTGAACAACCCGTGTGAGGTGGATGCGGCGGGCAACATCACCGTCGACCGGGGTGCCGCCTACGGGCAGCAGACCTGGTGGATCTACACCTGCCTGACCAACCGCAAGCTCGATCTGGCCAAGGCCGGTTGCCAACTGGCCCGCTAAGCACCAACTCGTCAACTAGCAACAAAGTCACCCAGTGATGGTGGCGGTGCCCTCGTGGCGCCGCCACCGTCCGGCCAGCAACAACGCGACCACCAGTACGGCGACCACGCCGAACAACGCCAGCACGAACGCGAGGATCGACCCGTACCGCCCGACGGCGTACGTTGTACCGTCCGGGCTTTCCGCGCAGCGCACGGTGTAATCGCCCGCGGGGGCGGGGGAAGCGGGCCGGGCGACGACGTACCAGGAGCCGATCCGTTCACCCGTGCGGGGCAGCAGCGAAACCGGCCGGCCGTCGCCGTCGCTGACCACACAGGCGTCGGCCGCAATACCGGGGCGGGAGGCGAACAATGTCAGCGCGGCGCCGTCCACTCGCACGGTCGCACTGGTGCCGACGGCAACGGGCTCGTGCGGGAAAACCGCCACGGCGTGACGGATTCCCAACCCGGCCAGTAACAACCCGGCCACGGGGAGTACCGCCCATTTGTTCATTGCTGCAAGGTTAGCGACTTCCCCTGGGCCGGTGACCGGTTCGTCGGTAACGTCCCGACGGTGACCAATCAGGAGCAGGTCGACACCGTCCGGAAAGTTCCCCGGACCCCGGCCTCATCACCGTGGCACTCCCCGCCCGGACCCCGGCGGCGCCTCGTTATCGCCAGCGCCCTGATGCTCTTCCTGGAACTCGCGCTGATCCGCTGGACCGGTTCGAACGTCGTACATCTCAGCTACTTCTCGAACTTCGTACTGCTCGGCTCGTTCCTGGGTATCGGTGTCGGCTTTCTGCGCGCCACCCGGGCCCGGCGGTTGCCGTTCTACTCGCCGATCGCCCTGCTCCTGCTGGTCGCCTTCGTCGCCTGGAAACCCGTCGCGGTGGATCGCGGCACGGACTCGGGTGTCATCTACTTCACCAGCCTCGACACCACCGGCCCGTCGGCGCATGTGGTGCTGCCGATCGTGTTCCTCGCGGCGGCGATCGTGCTGGCCGGCCCGGCGGAACTGGTCGGGCGCTGTTTCGCCGAACTACCGCGGCTGACGGCGTACCGGTTCGACCTGATCGGCAGTATCACCGGCATCCTCGCGTTCACCGCGTTGTCGTTCCTGGGCGCGCCGCCGGTGTGGTGGAGCCTGATCGTGCTGATCCTCTTCGCGGTCTTGATGGTGCCGCAGCAGCGGGCCGCCGCGAGCGGGATCGCCGCCGCCCTGGTGGTCACACCGCTGCTGATCGTGGTCGGCGTGCTGTTCCAGGAGTCGACTCAGGATGATCTGCGCTGGTCGCCGTACTACAAGGTGCTGACCGAGGCCTCGACCGTCCGCGACACTCCCGTGCTGACGATCACCGTGAACGGCGTACCGCATCAGCAGGCGATTCCCGCCGCCCGGCGGCTCGACTGGGAACCGCAGTACGGCCTGCCCTACCAGCGCATCGCGAACCAGCCGAAGAACGCGCTGATCGTTGGCGCCGGCAGCGGTACGGATGTCGCGATCGCGCTGCAGAAGGGCGCGCAACACGTGGACGCCGTCGAGATCGACCCGTCGCTGCTGGAGATCGGCCGTACGAAGCACCCCGACCGCCCGTACGCCGATCCGTGCGTGACCACGCATGTCGACGACGGCCGGGCGTTCCTCTCACGCACGGACAAGAAGTACGACCTGATCCTGTTCGCATTGCCGGATTCGCTGACGCTGGTGAACGGCGCCAGCTCCTTGCGGCTGGAGAGCTACCTCTTCACCCAGCAGGCCTTCGAGAGCGCGCGGGACCACCTCAACCCCGGTGGCGCGTTCGCGATGTACAACTACTACCGCGAGGCCTGGCTGATCGACCGGCTGGCCTCGACCGCGAACAAGGCGTTCGGGCACGGGCCTTGTGTCGACAAGGTGGGCGACGCGCTGCAGCAGGCCGTCGTCACGGTGGGCCTGACCTCGGCCGACCAGACCTGCGGCACGACGGCTTGGACCGGCGCGGCCGCGGACACCCCGCCGCCGGCGACGGACAACCGGCCGTTCCTGTACCTGTTCACCGACCGGATTCCCGCGCTGTACCTGGTCACGCTCAGCCTGATCCTGATGGCCGGCATCGTCGCGGTCGGTATCGCGGGCGGCGGCTCGTACCGTCGCATGCGGCCGTACGCCGATCTCTTCCTGCTGGGCGTGGGCTTCATGTTGCTGCAGACCAAGAGCATCACCAGTTTCGCGCTGCTGTTCGGTACCACCTGGGTGGTCAACGCGATCGTGTTCACCGGCGTACTGCTGGCGGTGCTCGCGGCGGTCGAAGTAACCCGGCGATTCCGGACTCCGCCGATGAAGGTGATGTTCGCGGTGTTGTTCGCCGGGCTCGCGGTGAGCTGGGTCTTCCCGGACAGCTGGTTCCTGGCGATGCCGTTGCCACTGCGGATCGTGGCCGCGGTGACGGTCGCGTTCCTGCCGATCTTCGCGGCGAACGTGATCTTCGCGAAGCGCTTCAGCGATACCGCCGACGGCACGGCCGGCTTCGGCGCGAACCTGCTCGGCGCGATGGTCGGTGGCTGCCTGGAGTACCTCGGCCTGATGATCGGCTTCGACGGCCTGCTCATCATCGCGGCACTCGCCTACGCCGCGGCCTTCCTGCTCCGCCCTCGCAGCACCGTTCTCACCACCTGATCCCGACGGCCGGTCCGCGGTACGGCGCTAGGCAAGCCGGACCGCGGCCGTCCCCGTATTAGGGTCAAGGCGTGATCGCGGACAGCACTTCGTTGTGGATCGAGCAACAGACCGGCGAGAAGATCGAGAACGTCGCCCGGCTTACGGGCGGCTGGACCTCCGAGATGCGGCGGGTGGACACCGCCACGCGATCGCTGGTTCTGCGGTCGTTCGTGAGCGAGTTCTTCCGCAGACATGCCGACGGCCTGCTCACGCGGGAGGCCGATATCCTCAGGCTGCTTGGTGAAACCGACGTTCCGGCCGCGTCGCTGGTGGCCGTGGATCCGACCGGCGCGAGCTGCGCGGATCCCTCGCTACTGATGACGTTGTTGCCCGGGCGCATCTGTCTCGACGACCCCGGCATCACCAGCGCACTGGCCGCGCAACTGGTTGCGATCCACCAGGTCGAGGTAGACGGCAGCACGCGGCCACGCGACTACCAGGCCTGGACATCGCCCGAGCGGGTACGACTGCCCGAAGGCGCGGGAGCCGTTTGGACCGCCGCGGTGGACGTCATCCGGGGCGAACCTCCCGCGTACAAAGGCGTCTTCCTGCACCGCGACTATCACCCGGGCAACGTGTTGTTCGAGCAAGGCCGGATCAGCGGCATTGTCGACTGGGTCGAGACCTCGTGGGGTCCGGCCGATCTGGACGTCGCGCACTGCTCTACCGCCCTTGCCCTGTTGCACGGGCCAGAGGTCGGTTTGGCCTTCCCAGCGGCGTACGTCGCTGCAGGTGGCTCGTTGACCCAGGACAAGTACTGGTACTTCCTCGACACTCTGGGGTTTGCCCCGGATGCGGAGAAGGTGGCCGTGCCGTGGCGGCAGTGCGGGCGCGAGGACCTCACGCCCGCACTGTTGCAGGAGCGGCTCGAGAACTACCTGACGGGCCTGCTCGACTAGCAGGTTCGGTTAGCCGCCGAAGTTCTGGACCCAGTGGTTGGCGTGGTGACCGACGCCAAGCAGCTTGAAGTCGCAGTTGAGGATGTTGGCGCGGTGGCCCGCACTGTTCATCCACGCCTCGACCACGGACGCGGGGGTGGTTTGACCGGCGGCGATGTTCTCCGCCATCGCTCCACCGCTGTAGCCCGCTTGCTTCATCCGGGTCCACGGGCTCCGGCCGTCGGCGCTGGTGTGGCTGAAGTACTTCTTGGCCACCATGTCGAGCGCATGTCCCTCGGCCGCGCGGTAGAGCGCCAAGTTCATTTTGAGCGGCCCGCAGCCATGCTTCGCGCGTTCCTTGTTGGTCGCCGTCAGGACCTGCTGCTCCTTGGTCCCGGGGTTCGACGGCGGCTTGGGCGTCGGCTTGGGAGTCGGCTTCGGCGTGGTCGGCCGCGGCGTCGGCTTGGGAGTCGGCCTGGGCGTGGGCTTGCTCGTCGGCCGGGGGGACGGCTTGGTGCTCGGCCGGCTCGTCGGCGTCCGGCTGGGGGTCGTACTCGGCGTCGTGCCCGGGGTCTTGCTTGGCGTCTTGGTTGGCGTCTTGGTTGGCGTCTTGGTTGGAGCCGCCGTACTGCGAGCTGGAGTCGGCGTACTGCGGCTTGACGTCTTACTGGGTGCAGGCGATGCGTCGTCCTGCAGGAACGGGCTCGGAGAGGTCGACCCCACCAGCGGCCGGTTCTGGCTCGAAGGCGAAGTGTCGTCGCGAAGAACGCTCCAGCCGAGGCCGGCGAGCACAGCCGAGGTGGTCAGGATTCCGGCGAGCGGTGCTACCCAACGACGGCGAGGGCGGTTCGAGCGGTCGGGAGCGGTTGTCATGTGTCAGTGAATCCCTTGTCTGTCTGGACATTCCTGACCCCGTGAGGCCGTAGCGAACCACGGCACGCCCCGGACCGTAGCGGATCGTTCCACCGGCCGGAACCGCTACGGCCCGGATTCCGCCAGCCTTGACGAACCTTTGACGTCAGGCCGCTAGCGCAACTCGTATGTGAGTACGGCGGTTCCGTCCCCTAGAAACCGGTTCCCGGTGAGGCTGAGGCTCTGCTGGCGGCTGAGCGCCGGCGGTGTTCGTAGCGAATGATCAGGATTGCGGCGGCGATCAGCACGACCAGCATGACCGCGAGGCCGATCCAGAAGAGGATGTAGATGGTCGTCATCGCGTTCGGACGCAGCCTCGGCGGGTCGTCCAGGATCGGGCCGACGTTCTGTACCGCGCCCGGCACGAGGCCGATCGTGCAGGACAGGCTCCGGAGGCCGGCCGTGTACTCGAGTTGCTCGGACCACTGGGGATTCGCGAACTGGCCGACGCCGTTGGCCAGTTCGGCTGAGGCGAACCGCTTGCCGGCCCATTCGCAATCCGCCGATCGAACACCCCGTGGCGCCGAAACCGTCAAGCTCAGTGCACTGGCTTTCATCTTTTGCCCAGGCCCTGACACCGCGAACCGGATACCGTCACCGGCTTGTTCCAGGGCACCCCGCAGTTCGTACTTGAGGACGTAAGTATCACGCCGGCCCGTTGGAACGTCCCGGCCGACGATGAGGTCGAGTACTTCCTCGCGGCTGTCGTAGCTGGAATCGTCCGTGTTGTCGTTCGGGTCGTACGACTGCTGGTGCAACCTGGTGTCCCCGCCAGTCGGGCTCTCCAGTGTGATGTTCTGGATCTGCAGCACCCGGTCCGTCGAGTCGTCGGAGGGATTCGGCCAGCGGACCATGAAGCGGCGGAGCAACTCGCCGTCGCCGTGGAGGTAGTCGATCCTTTCGGTCACCCTCAGCACACCATCGGAGCCGACCTCGTACGCGACGGCGATCCGCTCGACGCGGTCCGGCTCCCACGCCGGTGCCGCCACGGCGACGACGGGCACCTGCGCGCCCGCGCCGACCAAGGTGATCACCGCCAACAGCGCACTCAGTCGCAACCCCATACAGGCCAAAGTAGAGCCCAAAGGCGTCACTGACCGGTCGGACAGGCCAAAGTCAGTGAAGCGCCACCAACCCCGCGCCGGCAGTACGGGCGGCGGGAGTGCCGTCGCCGGACGGGACCGGCGGGAACGGGCAGATCGTCATCGCGGTATCACCTTCCTCGCAGGGCCCTCGTGGGCCCGATCGGAGGAAGCGTGCGACCGGTCGGGATCGCGCGCGAATCCGTTGCAGGTTCCTGCAAAAACGGCTGCCCGCCAGGCAGCGCTCGACCGAACGCGAGCCAGCGGTCGGCCAGTCGGTCAGCGGCCTGATGACGCGATCAGCTGGTCGCGCCGGCCTTCAGATGGGCGTAGCGCACACCGGCCGCGAACCGCGTCGGCACCTGCAGGGCCTCCAGCAGCCGGGCCACCTCGTAGCGCACGGTCCGCACACTGAGGTCGAGCCGCTCGGCGATCTGGTCGTCGGTACAGCCCTCGCTGAGCTGCTCGGCGATGACCTGCTGGCGGGCGCTGAGCTGCACCTCGGTATCGCGCAGCGCACTCGCGCGGATGGAACTCTGCCGTACGGCGCGCAGGTACTGCCCGGCGGCGTTGACCACCTCCGGCCCACTGATCAGCATCAGGCTGCGGGTGTTGTCGATCACCGGGCCTTCGAGCACGACACGTTCGCCGTCGAGCAGCTTGAGCTGGATCGGCCCGCAGGCCAGGTGGTACGGCATGTCCTCGGCCGCGATGATGAATTCGGTCAGCACGTCCGGCCCGCCGCTGGGATCGAAGAAGCTGGTCATTCGCTGACCACGTTCGATCAGTTCCCGGTTGAAGCGGTGACTCGGCACGAATGTTTCAAGCGTTTGACAGCGGGTCGAGGTGACCGCGACCAGCTCGTCGGCGCCGTCGCACAACTCGCGCAACCAGTCCCGCACACCACCGTGTGCCGAAGTGAACGGCTGAACCTCGACCGGACACGGTGTTCCGGCGAGCCACTCGTCGCAATAACGGGCACGCACGACCTGGAGTCGCAGCGCCGCGTCGAGCACGACCTGACGACTATGCGATTGGGCGAATTCGCGACCCATGCCAACCCCCTGGGGCATCGGACCTGACGGCGGCAATCCTCTCACGCGACCTGGCTCATCAGGCAGCTCAGCTCTGACCCGCCCAGACGCGAGAATCCGCTCAGGTGTGATGGTGGTCCGGGCGGAAGAGGGCGTTGTGGTCGAGCACCTGCCCGGTGTGCTGATACCCGTGCTTGTCGGCCCGATCGTCCAGCCTGACCACGGGTACTCGCTGCACGATCGCGCCGTCGCCGTGCAACGACCGCACGCCGGCATCGGCCACGTCGTACCGGCTGTCCGCCCGCAGCTCCGCCATCTCCGGGCGATCGCCCAGCGCCATCGGCGCCACCTCGAGCAAAGTCATCAGGTCGTTCGCGATGGCGGCCGCCTTCAGTTTGCGCAGGCAGTCGAAGGCAGGTTCGAACGCGATCCACCGCGCGGCAACTCTCGCCGCCGGTGAGCCCAGCGCCCGCGCGAGATCGTGCGGCAACCGCCACGCCGTACGCCGAAACCATCCGTCGCGAAGGTCCATTCGGCATTGGTACCCACTTCGGGCCGTCAGTGTCCTGTGTTCCCCAGTGCCGTGAGGTGCATGCCTGGGCACCGCAAGCGCCAAGGAACTTCGGACACAGGACGCTAAGGTCATCCGTATGCGTGTAGTGGTCATCGGAGGCACTGGACACATCGGCACCTTCCTGGTTCCGCGACTGACGGCAGCCGGGCATGAGGTGGTCGTGGTCAGTCGCGGCGCCCGTCAGCCGTACCGGTCGATCGGCGGCTGGGAGAAAGTCGAAATCGTCGAACTGGACCGCGCCGCGGAAGAGCCAAGCGGCACCTTCGGCGATCGGGTCGCGGCGCTCCGGCCCGAGGCGGTCATCGACCTGATCTGCTTCACCGAGGACAGCTCCGCGATGTTGGCCGAGGCACTGCGTGGAAAGGTCCGGCATCTCCTGCACTGCGGCACGATCTGGGTCCACGGGCCGAGTACCCAGGTGCCGACCACCGAGGATTCGCCGCGTCGCCCGATCGGTTCGTACGGCATCGCCAAGGCCGCGATCGAGGCCAGTTTGCTCAGTGAGGCCCGGGCCGGCGGTCTGCCCGCGACGGTGATTCACCCCGGCCACATCACCGGACCTGGCTGGGCCCCGATCAATCCCGCCGGGCATCTGGATGTCGACGTCTTCCAGCGACTGGCCGACGGCGATGAACTCGTCCTGCCACACCTCGGCATGGAGACCGTGCAGCACGTCCACGCGGATGACGTCGCCGGCTTGTTCATGGCGGCGCTCGGCAATCCCGCGGCGGCGATCGGCGAGAGCTTCCACGCCGTCGCGCCGCACGCGTTGACCCTGCGCGGTTATGCCGAAGCAGTCGCCGGGTGGTTCGGCCAGGAGGCGCGGCTGGAGTTCCTGCCCTGGCAGGAGTGGACCCGAACGGTCGACGCGAAGGCCGCCGAGATCACCTGGAGCCACCTCACCCACAGCCCGAACTGCTCGATGGAAAAGGCGGACCGGCTGCTCGGATTCCGCCCGGCGTACTCCGCGCTGGGCGCGATCGCCGACGCGGTGGGCGCCTTGATCGAGTCGGGTCAGCTCAACGCCAAGATGACCTCACGCTGAGAGTACGTCGACCAGGCGAGGGAGGTTGCCTTCCCAGCCCTGCAAGTGGTTCGCGACGTCCTCGGCGTTTTCCAGACCGGTGTGGTCCAGCACCATCCTGGTCCCACCCTCGACCTCGAACAGCTCCACCCGGACCTGCGACACCTCGCTCTCGGCGCCCTGCCAGTACCAGGTGAAGGCGATCAGCCGGGGCTCGTCGATCTCCGTGTAGCTGCCGCGAACGATATGCGGGCCCATGGCAACGACGTACTCGCCGCCAACCCGGACGTCGGCCTCGATCGTCAACTGCAACGCCGGATTCGGGCAGTACCACCGAGCGAGCAACTCGGGCCGGGTCCAGGCGTCGTACACCTGGCGAATAGTTGCCTTGAGCACCCGGTCCAGCTGGATGGCGGTATCGACGGTCATTGCTTCTCCTCGGCGAGCAGTTGCTCGAGTCGATCGACGGTGGAGTTCCAGTAGCTCGCCAGGTCCGCGAGCCAGGCCTGCGCCTCGCTGATGGCCGCGGGCTGAAGCGAACAGACGACAGTGCGTCCGACCTTGCGGCGGCGGACCAGCCCGGCGTCGACCAGCACGCCCACGTGCTTGGTCATGGCCGGCGGACTGATCGCGTGCGGTGCGGACAGCTCGCCCATGGTGGCCTCGCCCTGGCTCAGCTGGGCGACGATCGACTGCCGAGTCGGATCGGCCAAGGCGGCGAACGTGCTGACCAGGGGCATGCTCGACATTTCACCATTTAGTTAAGTGTCCGTCAACCCCGGCATGCGGTTCGGGGACGAGCCGGGGGCGGATCAGGGCGGATCACCGGGGCCGGGCTGGTTAGATCAAGACATGGCGACGGTTGTTCTGAGTTCGGCGGACCTGGTGCGCAGACGTGGGCTGCGCCAGATGCGGGCGGTGGCGCTCGGGCTGCTGGTCCTGGCCGCGATCGTGTACGTGCTGACCCTGCATCGCGAGGGCGGCCTGGGCTATCTGAACGCCGCCGCGGAGGCTGCCATGATCGGCGCGCTCGCGGACTGGTTCGCGGTCACCGCACTGTTCCGGCACCCACTCGGCCTGCCGATTCCGCATACGGCGATCGTGCCGACGCGCAAGGACGCGCTGGCCGAGAGCCTGGAACAGTTCGTCACGGAGAACTTCCTGGCCGAATCCGTCATCGCGGAGAAGATGGCCTCGGCGCAGGTCTCCCGGCGCGCGGGCGAATGGCTGGCCGCGGGCAATCATGCCGAGCGCATCGTTACCGAAGGCGCCCGAACGGTCGGTGCCGCGCTGCCGAAACTCGGTGATGCCGAGGTGGCCGCGTTCATCGGCGGCTCGCTGCTGCCCAGGTTCGCCGACGAGCCGCTCAGCCCGATCGCGGGCCACCTGCTGGAGTCCGTGGTCGAAGACGGCGCACATCACGCGCTGTTCGACCTGGTCATGGTCGAGGCGTACGACTGGCTGCTGAACAACCGCGACACCCTTGCCGAGGTGGTCGGCCCGCGGGCGCCACGCTGGTCCCCGCGTTGGGTCGACTCGATCGTGATCGACCGGGTTCATCGCGAGGCGCTGACCTGGTTGCGCGACGTCCGGGACAAACCGGGCCATCCCGCCCGGCAGGCCGTCGACCGCCTGCTGACGCAACTGGCCGTCGATCTGCAGAACGACCCCGAGATGATGCAGCGGTTCGAGGTGTTCAAGAAGCGCATGCTGGGTCATCCCGATCTGGCCGGCAACCTGACCGCCGTCTGGGACGCGTTCCGGACCGCGCTGATCGAGGCCATCGCCGATCCGGAGGGCCCGTTGCGGGACCGGGCCGTGCAGGAGATCAAGGCGCTGGGCGAACGGCTGCAGCACGACGAAGACCTGCGCGGTCGCATCGACGTACGGGCCGCGGAAGCCGTCGGGTATGTCGTTCGCACGTACGGCGCGGAGATCGTCTCGGTCATCTCGGACACCATCGAGCGCTGGGACGGCCGGGAGGCGGCCGAGCGAATCGAGCTGCACGTCGGCCGCGACCTGCAGTTCATCCGGATCAACGGCACGGTCGTCGGCGGCCTGGCCGGGCTGATCATTCACGCGGTCTCCCAGCTGCTCTGACTGGCCGGCGTGCTCGCCACGCCACCCCGCGCGAGTTCGTGCTCGCTCATCGCCCGCGCTCATCCGGCTCCCGCGAGTCCCCAGGGCCCGCCCGGCGGAAACCGGCTCAGAGGGTGGCGCGGAGGCGGAGGGCCACCTGGAGGTCGAGGGCGCGGTCGGGGTGTTGCCAGCGTTCGCCGAGCAGGGCGGTGATGCGATCGAGGCGTTGCTGCACGGTGTTGGGATGCACGTGCAGTACGGCGGCCGCCCGGGTCGGACTCTGGCTCGCGGCGAAGTACGCGGCGAGCGTGGTCACGAGGTCGGTGCCGCGCCGCTCGTCGTACGCCAGCAGCGGACCGAGAACGTGCGTCACGTGCGCGGCGACATCCACCGAATCAGCGCCGACCAGCCCCGCGAGGCCGAGGTCGTCCGGAGCCGCCGCCTGGCCGGTACGACCGAGGCGGATCATCGTGCCGACCAACCGCGCGGCCTGCCGATGCGCGGCCACCAGCTCCGCACCCCAGGCGGCTGGACCGGTGACACCGATCGTCATACCAGTACGACGGGCCAGGTCCGCCATCTCGGCCGCGGCCTTCGTCGCCGAAGGCAAGTCCAGCAGCAGCACCGACTCACCGTCGTACCGCCCGGAGAGCACGAGACGACCTTCCACCGGCGCGGGCAGTCTGGCTCCGCTGTCGCCGTGGCATACCGCGACCACCATGCGTTCGGGCAGATCGTGTCCGAGCAGGCGCGCCCGATCCGCCACCGCGGCGGGGTCCGCCGTACCGCCCAGGGCGTCAGCCAGTACGTCGGCCTGGGCCTGGCGGGACTGCTCGGCGGCCTGGCGGCGGAACAACAGGACCAAGGCGGTGACCACGGCCGCGCGTTCGACGATGCGGCGGTCGGCCGGCGGGAGTTCGTCGACGCCGCCGATCACCAGCGCACCAAGGGATTCGCCCTTCGCGGTCGCGGTGATCGCCCAGTGGTCGCCGACCCGGTTCAGCCGACCATTGGTAAGCGCGGGCAACCGGTCGAGGCCGCGCCGATCCGGCGTACCCGCACTGGCGAGTTCGTTGCCACCGGCATCTACCAGCACGACCCAGACGCCGAGCAGTTCGGCCAGCGCGGCCGCGATCGCGTCCACATCGCCACCGGACAAGACGATATCGGCGAAACGGTCGTGCGCCGCGGCGGCATGTTCGACGCCCGCGTGGGCCTCGGAGAGCTGGGCCAGCGCGTCGGCGGTTTCGGTCGCGGCCCGGACCTGGACCAGCGTCACCGCGGCCAGCGCGGCCAGCGAACCGAGCAGCGAGACCTCGTCGCGGCTGAACGGCCGCCGGGTCCGGTTCGACGCGAACAGCACGCCGACGAACGAGCTGTCCACGATCAACGGCGTACCGCAGATGGCGACCAGGCCCTCCTCGCCGACCGCGTCGTCGATCGTGGAGGTGTGCCGGAAACGCCGGTCCCCCGGGTAATCCGCCGTCCAGTAAGGCTTGTGCGTCTCGGCGACCAGACCGCCCAGCCCGGCGCCGAGTGGGAGGCGCAGTTGCTGGAACGCCGCCGAGACCGAGCCGTCCGTCGCTCGCATGAAGGTGTCGCCGTGCTCGGGGTCGTACAAGGTCAGGTACGCGACGTCGGTGCCGACCAGTGTCCGGGCCCGGTGCACGATCGTGTCGAACACCCGGCCCGGATCGCGGGACGACGCCAGCTCGCGGGCCACATCCACCAACGCGGACAGCTCGGCCGCACGCCGCTTGCTGGCGTCCATCCCGGAACGGATTCGCAGCGCGAGGTCCCGCGCCGCCGGATCCTCGACCGCGATCCGGTCGGCGGCCGCCGCCAGCTCCGCCGCCGGCGCGTCATCGGCCAGCAACCTCAGCAGGGTCAGCGCAACCTCGTCCACACCGGCGATGATGCCGTAGTTCACGCCGCGAGTGGTCATCTCCGGTCCACTCCCTCCCTCAGTCCGCCGTCCCCACCGCCCGCGCGGCGCCAGCACCTCCGCCCCACCCGAGTGGTCTGTCGCGGCGACCGCCTTATTCCGACCGTCGACCGTCGGAATCGGGGGTGGACGCGCCAAGTCTCACGGGTCCACCCCCCATTCCGACCGCCGACGGTCGGAATAGGGGGCGCGCGAGGAGCCGGCTAGCGCTTGTCGACGGTGGCGAGGTCGCGCTCGCGGGTTTCGCCGTACGAGGTGACCGCGATGATCGAGATCAGCGCGCAGACCGCGACGTACACCGAGATCGCGAAGCCCGAGTCGTAGGCCTTCAGCAGCGCGACCGCGATGAACGGCGCCAGGCCGCCGGCGATGATCGAGGCGAGCTGGTAGCCGACCGAGACACCCGAGTAACGCACGCGGGTTCCGAACAGCTCGGTGAAGAACGAGGCCTGCGGTCCGTACATCGCGCCGTGCAGCACCAGGCCGACGCTGACCGCAAGCACCGCCAAGCCGAAGTTCTTCGTATCGACCAGCAGGAAGAATACGAACGCCCAGACGCCGACGCCGACCGCGCCGATCAGGTACACCGGTTTGCGCCCGATCCGGTCCGACAGCGCGCCCCACAGCGGGATCGCGAAGAAGTGCACGGCCGCGCCGATCAGCACCGCGTTCAGCGCGAACGACTTGCCCAGACCGAGGTGTTCCTTGGCGTAGGTGGCGATGACGATCGTGAAGATGTAGTAGCTGACGTTTTCGGCCATCCGCGCGCCCATCGCGGTCAGCACCTCGCGCGGGTACTTCGTGATCACCTCGATGAACGGCAATCGCTTCGACGGCTCCTGCTTGTCCCGGGCCGCCTTGAACAGCGGCGATTCCTCGACCCGCAACCGGACCCACAGCCCGATCAGTACCAGCACCGCCGACAACAGGAACGGGATCCGCCAGCCCCACGAGTTGAACGCCTCTTCGCTCTGGAAGGCCGCCAGCGCCGCGAGTACGCCGTTCGCGATCAACTGCCCGGCCGGAGCGCCCGCCTGCGGCCAGGAGGCCCAATAGCCACGGCGTTTCGGATCGCCGTGCTCCGAGACGATCAGTACGGCGCCACCCCACTCACCGCCGAGGGCGAACCCCTGGATCAGCCGGAGCACGGTCAGCAGGATCGGGGCGAGCGCACCCACCTGGGCGTACGTCGGCAGCAAGCCGATCAGGAACGTCGCCACGCCCATCATCAGCAGGGACAGCACCAGCAGGTTCTTGCGGCCGAGGCGGTCACCGAAGTGGCCGAACACCACGCCGCCGAACGGCCGGGCGAAGAACCCGACCGCGAAGGTCGCGAAACTCAGCAGCGTGCCGGTGAGCTCCTCGCCCTTGGGGAAGAAGAGATCGCCGAACACCACGCTGGCGGCCACGCCGTAGAGGAAGAAGTCGTACCACTCCACGGTGGTTCCGACCAGACTCGCGCCCACCACCCGCGCGATCGGGGTCTTGGTCCGCTCCGGACTCGTCGACGACAGGGACATCGGCACTCCTTGGGTTTAGTGGGCGGTCCATCCGCCGTCGAGAACGAGAGAGGTCCCCGTGACTGAGTTCGAGGCCGGGCCGTAGAGCATCGCGACCAGCTCCGCGACCTCGGTGGGTTCGATCAGCCGCTTGACCGCGACCGGCGCGAGCAGCACCTTCTCCAGCACCTCGGCCTCGGTCAGACCGTGCGTCGCCGCCTGGTCGCTCAGCTGCGCGGTCACCAGCGGCGTTCGCACGTACGCCGGATTGACGCAGTTGCTGGTCACACCGTGCGCCGCGCCTTCGAGCGCGACGACTTTGCTGAGGCCTTCCAGCCCGTGCTTGGCCGCGACGTACGCCGCCTTGAACGGGCTGGCGCGCAGACCGTGCACGGAGGAGATGTTCACGATCCGGCCCCAGCCGCGGCCGTACATGTGCGGCAGCGTCTGGCGGATCAGCCGGAACGGCGATTCGAGCATCAGCCGCAGGATGTAACCGAACCGCTCCGGCGGGAACTGCTCGACCGGCGCGACCTGCTGCACCCCGGCGTTGTTCACCAGGATGTCGATATCGGCCGGCAACGTGGCCACGCCGTCGAGATCGCTCAGATCCGCGACCACCGTCTCGGTCCGCACCTGCGCCGCCAGTACCGCCAGCTTCTCGGCATCGGCGTCAACGGCGACCACGTCGATGCCGTCGGCCACCAGTCGCCGCACACAGGCGGCCCCGATCCCGGACCCTGCCCCCGTCACCAGCGCACGTCGTTCCATGCGGAGAACTTAGGGACAGCGACGAGCCGGAACCATGTGATCCAGCCACACGAATCGACGGCACATCATGTGCGCCTGGTCCACCCTTGCTCGACCAGGCGCATCTCAGCCGGATCAGCCGAAGAGGGCCGCCAGGCCGCCGAGTCCCATCGTCACGGTCCACGCGATCGCCAGACCGGTTGCGGGCAGCCCCTTCTTCGACTTGGCCGCCGGGAGAATCGCACTCGAGACGCCCAGGGCCACGACGCCGGCGATCATCGAGCAGATCCAGGCGAAGGCGAGCAGGTCCGCATCCACTCGGACGACCGGGCTGAACCGGTGGCCGGCGCCGACCGGCACCAGCAGCAGGCCACTCAGCATCCACAGGATGCAGCCGTACGCCATCCAGGGCCGCCGATTCTTCCGGCGGACTTTGATCAGAATGGCGACGCCCACGAGCCACGGCACCGCACCCCAGACGAACCCGGCCAGGCGAAGCGCTACCTCGTCATGCCCGAGCAGTCGCCCGACCGCACCGGTCACCGCGGGAGATGCCGCAAACGCCAACGCCACGAAGACGAAAAAGAAGATCACCGTGAGCATCCCGGTACGGCCCAGGCTCTTCCCCAGATTGGCGTACTGACTCATGGCCCCAGCATGTCAGGCCAACGGCGCATTCCTGTGTCAGACATCGAGCGATCAGGTGGACGGATTGGTCTCCAGGCGGGCGGTCGAACCTTCGGCCAGCGCGGTCGCGACACGGTCAAGCGCGCCGCGAATCAGGGCGCCGTACGAGGCGTTGGTGTCGTTCGAGGAACTTGCGTCGCTGGCGAGTACGCCGAGGTGCGCGGACGCGGTCTCCAGGTGGTGGCGGGCCTCGTCCGGTAGACCGAGGCGGCGGTAGTCGTCGGCCAGGTTGAGGTGAAGCGACGGCAGGAGGGATTCCACCTGCAGCGAGTGGTCGATCTGCCGCACCTGCTCGTCCGTGACGGCGTTGGCGGCTTCGAGCGCCCGCAGATCCCAGGTCAGCTCGTCCTCGGTTTCGTCCTGGAGATCCGCCAGGTAGTGCGCGATGGTGCAGCGGTGGAACGGATCGCCGGCGGCCTCGTTCCAGAGCTCGCCGAGCCGGTCGCGACCAGCCTGCGGGTCTAGCCGTGCCGCTTCGACCGCGGCGGTGATTCTTGTCAGCATGAACGTCCTCTCGTGGTGAGGTCAGAGGCCCACGATGATCGACGTTCGACCAACTTGAAGGTCAAACCCGGTTCAGCGGTGGACCAGGTGCCTGGCCCACCGCTGGTGGTCAGTTCACGCGGTAGGCGCGAATAATGCGCTGCTCCGCTTTGTCGCCCTCGGCATCCTTCGCGACGGCGCGCAGGGACACCGCCGTACCAGACCGGTTGGTGACGTGCGCGAGCCACTTGTCACCAACGCGAGCGAGTTTGACGCGCTGCCAGGTCTTACCGTCGTCGATCGATTCGTCGACATTCAGCCCGGTCACCTTTCCCACTGGCGCTCCCGGCTGTCGTTGCACCGACACCGGGATGACGGAAACGCCAGCACGGGCACGGTTTCGCGCGTCCAGGCGCGGCTTGAAATGCACCGCCATGAACGGCAGTCCCGTCACCGAGCCAACGTGCCCCGAGCGGAACGTCCAGGCGCTGTCGAGTTTGGTCGAGAGTTGCGCGCCTTTTACCTCTTCCTGGCTTTCCAGCCGGTACGTCGCCTCGCCCGGCGGCACCTCTGTCGCGCTGTAGGCGACGGCCGGCCATTGCCGAAGCAGCTCGTTGTTGCGGTATAGCCGGGCTGATCCGGCCGTCATCTTCGGCTCGGTCATGTGCGCGGGGTTGCTGTCCGAGCGCAGGCTGAGCCCGAACAGCAGTCGATCACCAACGCGCTGCGCGCCCCGAGCCAGCCCGTTCGCCCAAACCGGGCCTTGCGTCAAACGCGGTCCGAAGACGCCCTTGTTCCACTCGTGCCGATAGGTCCGGCTAAGGGCTCTTCTTCGTATCCTCGTCCTCGCCAGCGGCGTCCCGGGCCTCCGCGCCGGTCAGACCTTCGTAGCCGGTATCAGTCCCGGCAACCCGGCCCACGAACTTCTCGTTCGGCGTGGTCCCAGTAGTGCTGTGAAGATCCGAAACGCCTTCCTGAGGCACCCCACCTACATCCCGGCTCTCCGCGACCTGCCCGTCGGAAGCCCCGCCACCCAACTTCTCCCGTATCCGCGCCCACAAAGACATCGCCCCATCCTTCCCAACCGTAAACCCGCCCAGTACCCACCCCCACCCCCCATATCCCCCCATCGCCCCCTCCACCCCGGCGTGTCCCCGTTCATCGGACCCTTGTGACCAGGCGTGTCGCCGTTCATCGGACGCTTGTGACCAAGCGGTTCCGCGTTGGCGTCTGTCGTCTCCACGCGGCCGGAGCGCGCCGGAGTGCACCGGAGTGCACCGGCCGGCGTCCAGGCGGCGCGACGGCCATCCGCCGTACTAGTGGGGACTAGGTCAGCTGGAAGCGCGGAGGTCGTTGGCCGTCAGTAGTGCGTGCAGCTCGATTCCCTCGGTGGCCAGGGCTTCGCGCCCCCCCTGCTCGCGGTCGACCACGCAGAGCGCCGCGCTGATCCCGGCACCGAGGGCGCGCAACTACCCGGTCGAAATCACGATCTACCCAGCGGCACCATCGCCGCGGCGACAGCGTCCAGCAGTACCGGATCAGCCTCGAACCGGTACTTGTCGAAGTACTCCGTTGAGGTCCGGCCGGATCGGAGCACGAACTCACCACTGAGCTGCGCGGTGTTGTGGATACGCCGGGCGAGTTCCATCGAGGTCATTCCAGCACCTTATGGCGCTCGCGGCGATCGGCGCAGGTGACTTCGCGAGTGGGCGGAGGCGGTCCCGGCGCTGCTTTTCTGAACGGCGGGACCTGGGATCAGTGGCTCCGCGCGAAGCACTGTCCGTGCTGGGGCAATGCCCCCCTTGGTACGCGCGTGGCGTACCTCGTGGCGAGACCCCAGTGCGGAAGCCGCCGCACGAGGGTCTCTGCCTGCTACATCGTGCGCGACGCTCCCGCGTTACATCGCCATCCGCCCGGGCGTGCTGGTTTGGCCGCGGCAGAGCTGGGCACACCACCAGAATGGTGGCCGGAGGCAACCAAAAGACACCCTCCGGAAGGGTTGCTCGGCGCTCCGGCCGCCCCTGACACGTGAACAAATCCGCCCGCCGGCCGCGACAACGACCGTTGAGCACCTCACCTGCACGTTGCAGCGCTGTGGCCGGCTCCTGATTCCGCTGCGGTCACCCTTTGGAACCCATCCACGCTTAGCCGGACCAGCGCTCAGCCGCCGTAGACGTCGCTGTAGATCTGATGCACGCGCTGGCCGGAGATCGAGTCGGGGAAGGGCACGTTGTTCATGGACCACCAGGTACCGCTCATCACCCGGTTGTCATAGGCGTCTGAGTTGAGTTCCTGAAGTCCAAGCAGATAGCCGATGGCGGACGAGACCTCGTGATCGCGGCGTGCCTGCGAACCGATGCAGGTCAAGTTGGCCACATTGATGTAGATCGCCGGCCCATTGGTCCACCGCAGCATTTCGTCGTACTCAGCGGTCTCAGGGTTCAGCAGGAGATCGCACTCCGCACTGTTTGAGTCTTTGTACTGACCGATCACCATGCGTCGGCTGGGCGGATAGCCCGCCGCAGCGCAATCGTCCCGGTAGTTCAGCCCGAGCACACTGGTGTCGCCGACGCGCAGGTTCCAAAGCTGGGCGATGTACTTCACTCGGTAGTACGGACCGTCGATACCGGACCCGTCGATGCAGAGATTGCCGCTCCAGAACCGGTAGCCGTTGATGTCCGGTGGGTGAGCTGCGAATGCTTGTGCCGGGGCGGCGATCGACCCCAGGATGCCCGCCAGTACAGCCGTCATCGCAATCAGTACACGCTTCACTGTCTACTCCTCGTCTCGGATGCTCATCCTGGTGGAAGTACCGATCGAAAAGGTCTGGTTTGCAGCTTGTTGCAGACCAGACCTGGGCTGGCAGCGAAGGTCCCCGGGCCGAGAGTGAGCCCGGCGGCCGTCGGGTGGGGAATGTTCGGGGTCTGCTGGGCGCACCCACCTCACGGCAGGCAGGTGGGGCGTGTCAGGGCGACGGCGGCGCCGTGTCAGAGCGGTCGGTGACCGTAGGAGCATGAACGAAACAGTGATCGCCGACTCGAGGCGTAAGACGGATCAAGATGGAATGACGGGTATTGGTCGGCACTTGGCGCCGCGTGTGCTTCGGCGGGCGTCGGGCGCGGCGCTGGCGGTCATGTTGCTGGCCGTCGCCGCCACGCCCGGCGCAGCCTCGGCCGCGGCGGCATCGCCAGTCGTGAGCTCGGCAGGCTCGACGTCCGCATCGGTGGGACCGACTGTGGCGGGGCCGACTGCGGTGAGTGGTCCCGAGCGGCGAGACTTGCAGAGGGCCTTGGACGCGGTGGTGGATTCCGGGTTTGCGGGTGTGCAGGTTCGGGTCAACGATCGGCGCGGGGAGTGGGTTGGGAGTGCGGGCGTTCGGAAGCTTGGCTCGGCCGCGAAGCCGCCGACGAACGGGCGGTTCCGGGTGGGTAGCGTCACCAAGACCTTTACCGCGACGTTGGTCCTGCAGTTAGCGGCCGAGGGCAAGATCGGGCTGGACAGCCCGGTGGCCGACTACCTGCCCCGGCTCGGCCTCGACCGGCGAATTACGGCCCGGATGCTCCTGCAGCACACCAGCGGCTTGTTCAACTACACCGGCGAGTTCTACCCCGACGGAACGTTCGTGCCGGGTATTCCCGCCGCAGGCAAGGACTGGGTCGACAACCGCTTCAAGACTTATCAGCCGGAGGAGCTGGTACGACTGGCACTGGCCAAACCGCCGCGATTTGCGCCGGGGACGGACTGGAACTACTCCAACACCAACTACACGCTCGCGCAGTTGCTGATCGAAGAAGTCACCGGGCGCCCGTACGCCGAGGAGATGCGTCGGCGGATCCTGCAGCCGCTCGGACTGCGGGACACGGTCGTGCCGGGCGCACGGCTGGGAATAGCCGGCCCGCACGCCCACGGGTACTACCGCTACCAGGACGCCGGTGAGTGGAAGGTCGTCGACGTTACTCGCCAGAACACGTCGTTGCTGGCCGGAGCCGGTGACATGATCTCGACCACCGAGGACCTCCACAGGTTCTTCTCGGCGCTGATGGGCGGCAAGCTGTTGCCGGCACCGCTACTGGCCCAGATGCGTACGCCGCATCCGAAGAGCGGCATCCACCGCTACGGCCTCGGGCTGTTCGTACAGGACACGGGCCCAGACTGCGCCGGTACGATCTTCCACCACAACGGCGGCCCGCCCGGCGGCTACGGCGCACTGATGTACAGCACGGCCGACGGCAGCAAGACGATGACCGCGTCCATCACTACCGGGGACGCGCCGGTCAACCCCGCAGAGATCTTCCCGACGGCACTGAAGACGCTAGTCGACGAAACCTTCTGCGACGGCCCAGCCGCGAACTGAGTAGTCCTAGTCCTGGCGACCGACGCCCTTGGTCGCCAGGACTAGCTATGAGACGTCCGGCCGCGTCATTAGTGGCGATCGCAGGTGTAGCAGGAGGTTAGGGCCGGTCAAGGGCACGACGTTCCACCTTGCCGTAGCGGTCCCCGCGTCGACGTCCACGACCACCCGAACCCGGTGCGGCGTAGTGATGACGTACAGGTCGGCGACGAAGGTATCGCCCTGCCAAGCACCAGTAGCCATGACAGGTCGGCCGAGCGGCGAACTCTCCCGCCACTCGCCGTACCCGACCGAGACGTCAAAGAACGATCCGAACCGCATGAGCCAGCCCTCGGCCCCGGGGTCGACGACAACCGTGGTTCCGTCGGGCAGAGCCGAGGACTCCGCGGAGGCGTCGAGTCCCGCCTTGGCGGAATGGCCCGGATCGGCAGAGCCAGGCACCGGCACGAAGGACAACCGCCGCAGCCGATCGGCCAAGAGCTCGTCCTCGCTGGCACTATCCACCGAATCCAGGCCGGGCAGGAGGCGCTCCCAGAAGAGACCGGGCAGCCCGTCTTCCTGCTCAACGGCGCCGGTTACGACGATGACGAGATCGTGCGACGGTACGACGACGCAGTACTGGCCGAAGGCGCCGTGGCCGTGGTACCCGTGCCGCGAAAGCCAGAACTGGTAGCCGTACCCACAAAGGAAATCAGGGTTATGCGACCAGTCCGGCAGGGGCAACGTGTCGCCGTGCCGCCTGGTCGCGAGGTCCACCCAGTCCCGCGGGATGAGCTGGCGATCGCCCCAGGTCCCTCCACGCAGCAGTAGTTCGCCGAAGGCCGCGACCGCCTCAGTCGTGAGGTGTAACCCGTGGAATCCGAAGGCGGCTCCGCTTGCCACGCGATCCCATTCGGCGTACTCGATGCCCATCGGCCGGAACAGCCGCTCGTCGAGCAACTCCGGCAGGCCCTGGCCCGTGACGCGTTCGACCATCCGCGCCAGGATGAAGGTGGTCGCGTTGTCGTACGTGTGCCGGACGCCCTCCGGCCCGGAGAACGGCACGCGCAGGAAGCCCTTCACCAGGTCGCCTGGTTCCAGCCGCCAGGCCCGGTCGAGGCTGTCCGCGCTGTGCCCGGCGGTCATGGACAGCAGGTGATGCACGGTGAGGCGTCGTGCTTGCTCGGAGACTTCGTCCGGAACATGATCAGGCAGTACGTCGACCACCCGATCGTCCAGCGAGAGCAGCCCATCGGCGATCACGAGTCCCACCGCGACCGAGGTGAACGACTTCGTCAGCGAGTACAGCAGGTGCGGGCGTTCCGCGGTGTACGGCGCCCACCAGCCTTCGGCGACCACCTGGCCGCGACGTACCACCATGAGCGAGTGGCACTCGACCGACAACGCCTCGAGCCGATCCAGCAGCGCGCCGATCGCGCGGGAGGACACCCCAGCGGCGGCCGGCGCCGACCGCGGCAGCAACGCACGCTGAGCAGACATTCCCGCACCCTATTCACCCAACCGGGCATCGCGACATCGAATAACCACAAAAGCCCCGGGCCTCTGATCGAAGTCCGGGGCCTTTGCGTAACCGACTAGCCCGCAGTCTTGACGAGGGCCAGGTCGTCGACGAAGAGATAGCCGTTGCCACTTGCCGCCCGGACGGTGATGGTGGCATTGCCGGCGGCCAACGGAATGCCCGTCAGCTCGCGCCGCGTGAAGCCGCTCGATGCCGGGATGGTGAGCGTGCGCGACTGACCGCCGGCGTCAGTGACCGTCACCTGCTTGGCGCTGAGCGAACCGCTGGTCTTGGCGAAGGCCGACAGCGTGTAGGTCCCGGCCGGCACGGAGACCTGTTGCCGGATGCCACCGGCGAAGGACTGCCCGGCGCCGATCCGCAACGCGAACCGGGAACCGTTCGCGCCGCCGTTGACGTTGGTGACGAAAGAGGTCGGACCCGACTCGCGGAAGTTGGTCCAGCCCTGCACCCGGGACACGATGATGCGATCGGCCTGGAAGTTCGGGTTGAGGGCGTAGTTGTTCGCCGCCCCGACCCGCCATTCTCCGGTCGTCACGTTGAACTGCCACTGCGTCATCGAGTGGAACCGGGGCCGGGTGCCGGTCTTGGTGATCGGCAGCCACTGGTTGTACCCGATACCGTTCCAGGCGAAGTCGGCCCACCGGTCGCCGGCGTAGATCACCGTGTTCTGCTTGGTTCCCTTGACCGTCACGAAGAACCCGGTCTGGGTCACGTGGCTGTAGTCCATCTCGGTACCGGGCAGAACGTACTCGCTGCTGTACGAACCCTGGATGTTGGTGCTGGTCGACTCATTGACGTAGTTGACCGAGGTGTTCCAGCCGTGCAGGTCCGACGCCGCGTGGTAGTACTTGCCGTCGAGCTTGAACATGGCGTTGCCCTCGCGACCGGCGCCACGGCGGATCTCCACGCCTGGCTCGATCCGCAGCGAGTCGGACTCCCGGAACTTGGCCACGAAGCCGCGCGAACGTCCTTCGCGGTTGGAGAAGATCAGGTAGTCCTTGCCGTTCTCGTCGGCGAAGACGGTCTGATCACCAGTGCCGGTCGTAGGCGAGTTGGTGATCTGAGTCTGGAAGTAGCCGTAGTCGAAGGTGTCGGTCGGCGAATCGCCCTGCAGCAGCAGTACGCCGTGACCGCCTCGGCCGGTGTGCCACATCTGTACGGCGAGCACGTACTTGCCGGTGTTCTCGTTGTACGAGACCCCGAGCCGTCCGATCCAGCCGGCGCCACCCATGTTGGCCCCGCTGCCGACGCCGGTGCTACGCGTCGCGATCCGGTTCTCGAACTTCCAGTTCACCAGGTCCTTCGACGAGTACACCGGGATCGATACGAAGCTGACGTTGCCGTCGTACTTCCGCGTCGGGTTGGCCCGGTAGAGCTCGGCGCCGGTGTAGTGCACGCCGTACCAGTAGTAGGTGTCGCCGAACTTGAAGACGCCACCGCCCTGCGAGTAGATGGGATTGCCGCTGGTGTCGTTCCAGAAGGTGTTGTTGGTGATGGTCTGGAAGGTTCCCTCGTCGACCGCCTGCAGGTTCGAGGCGGCGTTCATGAGAGCCGTCTTGGCAGTGGCAACCTCGCGGGCCGATGCCGACGAGTCAGCGGCGATCGCGCCCGCGGTGTTCAGCGCCTTGGCGAAGGGAGCCCACGAGCCGTCGGTGTACTTGGCCCGGGCGCGTGTTTTGTAGTCGGCGACCAGGTCTTTGAAGCCGCGCTCCACTCCGGGGCCCTCGGCAGCGGCACCTTGAGCCGTCCGGTCCTGGTACCCGCGATCTTGGTACGCGCGGTCCGGGCCCGAAGCCTGGGCGACAGGCGAACCGGCGATCGGGATGTCGGCCGCTGTGGCGAGGTGATGAGGTGCCGCCGCGGAGACGAACAACAACGCCGCGACGAGTACGCCACCTCGTCTCAGGGTTTTACGTGACGTGCGCGCCATGATTTCTCCTTCATTCATAGGATGGTTTTGCCGCCGACGGCATGCTCGAACGCGCCGAGATCAGGTGCCGGCCCGTGGTACGGCAGGCCGACCTGAACGCCTTTGTCGATCAGTGCGCTGTTCGCCGCAAGACGGAGATGGGGCAGTACGGGCAGGCCGCCATCGGCCTGGCGCGGCGCGTCCCAACCGGACGTGGATACGCTGCGGAACTGGGCATCGGACAGCGGAACGCCGAGGTTCCAGGAGTTGTACGCCGCGTTGGTGCCGGTCATATTCGACGCCGCCGTGCCGGTGTACGCGAGGTTGTTGCGCAGATTGCCCCGGCCGACCGCCGCACCACGCGAGTCGATACCGAGCATGTTGAAGTTGGGGCGGTTGCCGAACCCGGTGTTGTTGAAGAAGTCGTTGGCCACCGGGTGGTGGTTCGCGTAGAAACCCGCCGCCTTGTTGAGGAAAGCCACCGAGAACCGGACGGTGTGCTTCACCGCGTTGGCGTCGTAGTCCCCGCCGTACCCGCCCGCCTTGAAACCGGCGCCGTTGCCGGACGGGGTCGTTGTCCCCGGCACGTACCCGTTGCGCCAAGCCCAGGAGTTCTCGATGAGCACCGGTGAGTAGGTGGAGATGAGGTCGAAGCCGTCGTCCGCGTTCCACCACGCGCGGCAGCCCCGGAAGACGTTCGCGGCGCGGCCGGCCGGCGTGTAGTGCGAGCCGAATCCGTCGGCGTTCTCGCCGGGCCCGTCGACACTGCGCGGATCGTAATTGGAATGCGAGTCGGAGTTGAGAACGAGGTTTCCACCACCACCGTTGAGGAACAAGCCGGTTCCCATGTGGTGATGGGTGTTGAGCTGCTCGAAGATGTTGTTGCTGCCGGAAACCCAGATCCCCCAGGACTCGGCGTTCCGGCTGTTGTTCTGTGGCGCACCGGTCGCTTCCAGGCCTTTGAGGTGGATCCAGCTGCCGGTGACGTTGAAACCCTTGATCCGGCAGTTGTCCGTCATTCGCGAGAAGTCGAAGACCGGTTGCTCGCCCGGATACGCCCAATACCGGATCGGGTTGCCCGAGCTGCCGCTCTTGTTCAGGGTGATCGCGTCGACTCTGGCCGTCTGGCTCGCGCAACTGCTGTTCGCGCGGGTGTAGACGTATCTGCCGCCCCGGATATAGACCGTGTCACCGGCCCTGGCAGTGGATTGCGCACGGGCGATCGAGGCCCATGGCGCGGCTTGTGTACCAGCCGCGCCATCGTTGCCGTTCGGGGCGACGTAGTAGACGCTTCCGGCCGTCACGCTCGCGGACGCCGGACTCGCGACCACGCCGGCAGGAGTGGTGATGAGCGCGCAGAGCAGGAGGAACTTCAGGGTTCGCATGCCGTCACCTGGCCGTGTAGACGATGTTCGGCCGGGGCGGCTTGGTCATCCCGGCACCGAGGAAGTAGTCGACGTGATGGGACTGCATGTAGCCCTTGAGCGTCATCGCGTTGCGATAGGCCGGGTTGTGCGCAAGCGTGTACAGCCTGGTGCTGCTCGGGTGGTTCGTGGTGAAGATGATCAGCTGGTTGTAGCTCGCGTTGGTGTAGACGGCCTCCTCACGCCAGTCGCCGAGGATGTCGCCGTAGAAGGCCGGCTGGACGTTCTGGCTCGCATCGACCGCGCCGTAGTTCGCGGTGGTGAGCAACCGTTGCAGGCTGTTGGATGGCTTCGGGTCGGCCGGGTTCCACTTCTCGAACTTGCCGTCGTTGAGCAGTTCCATCGTGATGTCGCCGTCCCACCACAAGCCCAGTTGCGGCCAGGGCCGTAGCGAGGTGTTCGGTTCGGTCAAACGGTTGGTGGGCGCGTTGTAGACGCCGGAGAAGGCCCAGACCTCCATCCCGGGGAAGCGCGGATCGATATCGCCGGCCATACCGCGTCCCACGTCGGCGGTACCGGACGCGGTATGCCGCCAGATGATGGAGCCGTTGGTCGCGTCGTAGTAGTAGTCGCGCAGGCCACTGGGATTGTTCTGCTGTACGCCGTACCCCTGCAGACCTGGGCGATTGGGGTCCATCTTCGCGATGTGGAAACGGTCACCGTGAACGATGCCCGCCGGGCCCAGGGAGTACCGCAGAGTGCCGTTGCCGTTGAGCACGAACCCGATCTCCGCGACCTCGTCGGTGCCGTCGCCGTTGACGTCGATCACGCGGGTGTTGTGCCCGTCGGGTGTGTTCTGGTTGCCGCGAAGCCACTTCCACTGCTGGGTCAGGGCCTGGCCATCGAACTGCCAGGCGCCCATCATCAGGTTGAACGCCCCGCTGCCGATGCGGTTCTTCATGAAGGCGACCAGACTCGGCCGGGCACCGTCGAGATAGCCGACGCCGAACCGCGCGTACATCGGGCCATCCGCCAGGTAGTCGGTCGGGACCGGGGCGGTAGCACGAGGCGCTCCGGTCATACCGTCGAGAATCGCGATGAACTGGCGGTTGTTGTTGCTGTTGGTGAAGGTGGTTCCGTTACCGAAACGAACGCCGTTGGCGATCCGTACGGCGACCTCGGCGCGGCTGTCACTGTCGAAGTCGTACACGGTGACGCCGTCGTTGTGGCCGACGTTGATCGTGGCCGAGCCACCCTCGATGTTGTTCTGGTTGGTGCTGTTCGGGCCCATGTTGACCGACCAGAGGAACTGCCCGTCACGCCGGTAGGCCTCGAGGGTCTGTGGCGAGGTCTGGCGGTCCACGACGTAGTCGTACTCGCCATCGCCGTCGAGGTCGCCGACCCAGACGAACTTCACCGGACCACCAGCGCGCAGCGGTACGCGGACGACCGGCTCGGTCGCGTGGTTCGCGGTCAGAGTGAAGGCACCGCTCGGAGGTTGCTCCGCGCCGTTGATGACGGGCCGTACCCGATAGCTGTTCGAGCGGGTCAGGTCAGCCGTCGAGTCGGTGAAGTTCGTGCCGCCGGTCAGGACCGCGGCGTTGAGCTTGACCTCCGCACCGCCGGCGGTGGACCGGTAGACGTTGAACCCGATGCCGTCCGGGTCGAGTCCCAGCAACCGCCAGGAGACCAGCACATTGGTGTTGCTCGACCGTACGGCGACCACGCCGCGGCCGAGGTTCTCCATCGGCCGGGCGGCTGCCGGTCCGAAATCGGCCGGGGTCGTCGCAGCGCCTGTGCCGGCCGCGGACGCTGTCGCCGTGGCGAACAGGATCATGGCGGCGGTCGCGGCGATCGAGACCTTGACGGACTGTTTCATCATTCCTCCTCGTGCGGGATCTGGGCGTTGATCACCGGCCGGCGCCGGGGCACGGGTGCCTTGGGACGACGGTTGGGGGCCTTCGGGTAACGCCGCCTGGCGGCGAGCGCAGGGGTTCGGCTACGGCGCCTTGCGGTAGGAGCGGAAGTAGTCGACGACAAACTCCTTCGGACGCGGGTCCGCGGGGTCGACCGATCCGGTCCAGCCGGCGTTCTCGTAGATGCCCAGCAGGAACAGCATCGGATATGCCGGCGAGACGTTCATCGTCTTCTTCAGCACGTTGTCGACGTACAACTTCATCTGGGTGGGAGTCCACTCGAGCGCGTAAATGTGCATCTCGCTGGAGATGTTGAAGTCGACGGCGATGTTGTGGTGGATTTCCTGGGCGTTCGGATCGCCCCACTTGAACATGCCGAAATTGAAGTTCCGCGGGTATCGGCCGGCGTGCTCGAAGATGTCGATTTCGGCTGACTGGCTTGCGGTGTCTTGTTTGCCGATCATCCAGAACGCGGTGTGCAGGCCGCTTCGGGCCGAACTCTTCGCGCGAATCTCGAAGTAGCCGTGCCGGGCCGTGTACTTCATCACCGTCGGAATCGAGTGATCGTAAGGACTGTTCTTGTGCAGGCCGGTGCGTTGCCCCGTCTGCAGGCTGGAAACCTTCATCGGGTTGTTGCCGTAATAGGTCGGCTGGTCGTTGTCGATCCGCAGCACGAGCGCGTTGTTCCGGAACCCGTAGCGGGCCCTGGACCGCCATTCCGGCGTTCGCGATTCGAGGTAGTTGGTGATCCACAGATTGCGGTCGAGACTGCCGTTGAACTCGTCGTTCCGGTCGAGGATCCAGCCCGGCTTCTGCAACGGATTCGGGGGCTGCTCGGCCGCTTCGGCGGCATGGGTGGAGCCGGTCGTCGCGACGGCGACGAGCGACCACGCGGCGGCGAGCGTGGCGAGAGTACGAAGAGCGGACCGGGCGTTCTTCACGCTGCCATCTCCTTGGATGCGGGGGCTTTCGGCTCGGTGCGCCTGCACCTGAACCGGGTCAGCCCGGTCGCAATCCCACCCGCTGCGACACCATCGGCCAAAAGCCGGTATCGCGGATCCGGGCGTTCATCCAACCTCGGGGGCGGACCGACACGATCGTCGGCGAGGCTTACTGGGAACGTTCACAGTTTTAGCGCAACAATGTTCGCTGTCAATAGCTCAATATCGTTATTGTGACAGACTGAGCACCGTCTGTGATGACTGTGCACGGTCCCAGAATTTAGCCCAAGAATGGACAATTCGCACTTGACCGATGTTGACAATTCCGTTCGGCCGGGAGGCTCTTCACGCTGTTCAGCGCCGAGTTGGATCAGCGCGCGCCGGGGCGCATGGCAGCCGCTGCATCCGCGGCGAAGGTGAGCGGGTCGGTGAGCGGCCGGCCGAGTAGTTGCACGAGGTCAGGGCTGGTGTTACTGAGCAGACCGTGCCGAACGCTGGACGCGATCGAGGTGAGCATCGGCGGCTGGAAGGGCAGCAAGGTGTCATCGGCGAGAAGCCGGGCGCGGTACTCGCCGAGCCCGATCGTCCGGTGAGCGACGGCGAGACGTCCGGCGACGGACCGAGCGGTGACCGGTTCCCCGACCAGCTCATAGGTCTTGCCCGCGTGATCGGATGGGTTGCCGGCGACTACGGCGGCGGCAGTGGCCAGGTCCTGCCGCGCCACCACACAGAGCGCGCCATCACCGAACGCCGACTCCAGGCCGTCGGGCGTCCAGGTCAGCAGGGCACCGAAGAGCTCGGCGTACAGCCCGTTGCGCAAGACCGTGCACGGAATTCCGCTTGCCTTGAGCAACTGCTCGGTGACCCTGTGGGCAAGGGCGAATCCGAGGTGGTCCCCGCTCTGGGTCAAGCTGGTGTAGATCACGTGCCCGACGCCGTCACGTACCGCGGCGTCGCGAACGGCCCAGTGGCGAGCGATGACCTGGTCGTCCTCGGCATATCCCGCCGACACCAGTACCAGGGTCGAAACGCCGGTGAAATCGAGCGTCGCGGGGTCATCGAAGTCGAGGCGGCGCTGTCCAGGCGCGGGCGATCGGCTCCCGCCGATGGCGGGCGCATCGCGTTCGGCCAACTGCTGAAGGGTGGAAGAAGCGAGCTGTCCGTTCGCGCCGGTCACCATGATCATCGTGGTTCCATCTCCTCGTGGTTCTGTTCAGTAACTACGGTGAGATCATGTGCGCGCCGCAGCCGGCTCACAAGGAGGCAGTTTCGTGTCAGTGAGGCACACCGAGGTAACCACCGGTACCGCGGAACTCGAGCCCTGCGGGCAGCCGGACCATCCCGACTGCGGCATCCGGGACGTGCTCGATCGCGTCGGTGACAAGTGGTCGGTACTCGTCATCGTCGAACTCGCCAACGGACCGCGGCGCTTCCGGCAACTCCAGCGCGCCATCGACGGCATCTCCCAGCGAATGCTGACGCTGACGGTGCGACGCCTCGAACGCGACGGGCTGGTTCTTCGGACCGTGTATCCAACCGTGCCGGCTCAAGTCGACTACCGGCTCAGTGCGACCGGCGCGAGCCTCACCCATCTCGTAAGGGCGCTCGCCGACTGGTCGCTGGAGCACCGCGACGGCATAGCCCGCGCCCGCCAGGCCTACGACGAAGACCACCCTGAAAACGACATCCGCTGACTGAGCTCACGTTCGGCAAGCGTCCGGTACGACACCCGCGTATCACCTCTCTGACCACAGCCGGCATGGCTGGGCCGAAGAACTCGGGCCGGTACAGCGCCGCCTGAACCACCTCGCGCCCAACCGCCGCACCACGCGGCGGTCACGGATGGCGGGCGACGGCGATGTCAGCGGGTCAGTTCGCGGGCGGAGTCACGCAGGGCCTGGATCAGGGCAGCCGAAGCCGGCGGATCTGGCGGTTCGCCATAGGTGACGGCGTAGATCCGGCGGGGAGAGCTGTCGAGTTCGGTGGCGTGGATGTCAGGTCGGCGGTGAGCCTGCAGGGCGAGTCCGGGCAGGGTGGTGACGCCTACGCCGGCGGCTACCAGGGCTTGTACGACGACCATGTCGTCGCTGTGGGAGCCGATGCGCGGGGTGAACCCCTCTCGCTGACACACCCTGGTCAGTTCGTCCTGGCAGCGCTCGCAACCACCGATCCAGGCCGAGTGCCGATGGTTGGCAAGGCTGTCGTCGCGACGCTGGCTGATGAGGTAGATCGGGTCCTGGCCCACCTGCACAAGGCGGAATCCCTCTTCTTCGACCGGGGCATCGGCGTACCGGAAGATGAGTGCGACGTCGATCTCGCTATGCCGCAGCATCTGCAGCGCTTCGACGGGATGGCGGTCGTACACGACCAGCTCGATACCCGGATGGGCCTCGGCCAGCATGCTCGCCGCCTTGGGCACGATCGTGGCCAACGCCGACGAATTGGCGGCCACGCGGACCCGTCCGGATCGCAGGCCGACTTGGGCCGCGAGTTCGCTGGTCGCCGCGTCGAGCCGGCCCAGGATCTCGCCGGCCCGCTTGGCCAGCAGTTCGCCTTCTGGGGTCAGGCGGATCCCCCGACCCACGCGCTGAACGACCTTGACGCCCACTGCCGCCTCCAGGCGCGTCAGGTGATGGCTCACCGAGGGCTGGGAGTAGTGCAGCTCCTTCGCGGCTTCGGTCACCGAGCCGTGCCGCGCCACCGCGGCCAAGACCTTGAGGTGGACCAGATTCAGCATAGATCAACGATATCAATGTGATCGCCACAAGATCGGCATTAGACGACATGAATCTGATGACTCATGCTTCAAGAAGAGACAGTCATCCGGATTCGCCAGGAGGCACACCATGAGCAGAGTCGTCGCCAACATCACCGTCTCCGCCGACGGCTACGGCGCCGGGCCGAACCAGACCGAGAAACGCCCGTTCGGCGACGACGGCGGTGACGGCTGGGGCGACCGGCTGCACGCCTGGATGTTCGAGCACGCCGACGAGAACCGGGCCGAGCTCGACCAGATCACGCCCGCCGGGGCGTACATCATGGGCCGGAACATGTTCGGCCCGGTGCGGGATGAGTGGGACCGGCCGTGGAACGGCTGGTGGGGCGCCAATCCGCCCTACCACACCGAGGTTTTTGTGCTCACGCATTACCCGCGCGATCCGCAGCCAATGGAGGGCGGTACGACGTACCACTTCGTCACCGACGGCATCAAGGCGGCAATGGACCGGGCGCGGGAGGCGGCCGGCGATCGCGAGGTCTCGATCCAGGGCGGCGCGCACACCATCAACCAGTATCTCGCCGCCGGGCTGATCGACGAGCTGCGGCTGCACTTCGTGCCGCTCACGCTCGGTGGCGGTAGCCGGATCTTCGACGGTGTTCCGGCGCTGAACCTCGAGCAGGTGTACGCGCGGGCGGCGAGCACCGTCACACACGTGACCTATCGCGTCCTGCCCTGAGCTTTTAAGGCGCTGAAAGGAGTTCGACCATGCCAGCTGACGACTTGCAGGCCTTTATCAACGACGTGGCGCTGGTGGTTGCCAGCAGCAACGATCAGTACGAGATCACGCAGCGGATCGCGCCGCGGCTGTCCGCTCTACTGGCCTCCGGCTATCAACTTCCACCGGAGTTCCTTCGGCCATCATCGGAGCGCCACCTGACGTATCCGCTCTACATCGCTCCCGACGAGAGTTGGTCCCTGGCGTCCGTGGTCTGGAACATCGGGCAACGTACGCCCGTGCACGGACACGAGACCTGGGGCGTCGTCGGAATCTACTCGGGCACGGAACGCGAGATCCGGTACGTCAAGCCCACTGATTCCGCGGTCGGCGAACCACTGACGCCGGCCGGTGAGCACGAGTGGCGCCGCGGACAGGTCGCGGTGTGCTGCACCACCGACGATGACGTGCACTCGGTGGTGGCAACAGGTGACGAACCCACCGTGGGGATCCACGTCTACGGCGGCAATATCGGCACCTTGAACCGGCCGTCGTACGACCCAGCCACCGGAGCAGTCCACTGGTTCACCTCCGGCTGGGACGAACCTGCGTGATCAGTCCCGAATGTCTTTTTTGTGGGGCTGACAAAGAGGCTGACCAGTTGGGCCGAGCTCACAGAACTGAGTCCAGATTTCGTCGATGCCGCCCACTCGATTCGGGTCACCGAGCACGAAACTGAAGGGCAGCTCCTGGATGTGGCTGGTGCGAGTTGTGTGGTGAACCATTATTCCGTTGGCAAGACTCCAAAAACGGACGTGCACCGGCGCGCGCTGCCAATCCGCATTGATCATCTTCCCGCTCACGACCGCCGTCCGCTGGCCCCAGACGATCTTCACCACGAGCTTCTGTTTGCAACGAATGTCAAGACAGCGCTCGAAATTCTCGTCCGCCCATTGCACTCGCGCTGATGCGGCCGGCTGGGCGGCACCAACAAGAGCCACCGCCACGACCGCTACGGCCACAATTCGACGCAATAGACCCATCTTCGATCCCACTCCCTCACTGGACGCTGCCTGCACGCCCAGTCTGTGAGCCATCGACCGGCAACCTCAACAAAATGCGACTGCAACAACCGGCAATTCCATCCGATGCCGACGGCAGCATTACCTGGACTGCCTGGGTCGCGGAGGTCAGCGGCGGGCTCTCTTCTCCCTACAGCGGGCGCGGGGCTCATCCTCGATCACCTTCACGGCCTACGCGGGAAGCACACAGGTCGACGAGCAAATCCGCACCGTCGACGGCAACGGCTCGAAGTCGTTCCGGTTCGTGATCGGTGATCCGAACCGCGTCGGTGGAATCAGCAGGATCGTCACACGGCTTTGCTACGTCGACCTCGATATGTTCGAAAAGATGCGACTGGCACGAGGCAATCCGCAACTAACGAGCTACGGACCAGGTCGACGCTCGACCTGGTCCGTAGCAAACGCCACGACTGGTCAGCCGATGCCCTTGAGCAACTGCCGGGCCATGACGATGCGCTGGACCTGGTTGGTGCCTTCGTAGATCTGGGTGATCTTTCCGGAGCAGCCGAGGGCAGATCGGACATCCTTGCCGATCTGCTCTCTGACCTGTGGTTTTGTTCTCGTCGGTTGTCAGCGTTGCGCCTACTTTGTCAACGTCCCACGGAGCAGGGACGGAGCAGCCGCAGCATCTGGCGGCCGGATGTGCAGGGTGCTGAGCCAGGCGGCGCGCACAGGCTCGCCGGTATCATCGTCTCCCTCCACATGGCTCACTAGCGTTCGCCGGCCGGTCGTTCGGCCGGAATCGGCTCGATCAGCTCTGGGCCGTTGCTACGGGAATTGTTCACTGCGGCCGACACTGCGTACATGTCCACCGCTACGGCGGGAGCCATCAACATGCGGACGTCGACGACGTTGGTGAGGCGTGGATCGAGCCACCGCGTCCCACTTGTCCGGCGAGATCACCATCGGCATCCGGTCGTGGACCCGGCGCACGTCGTCGGTGGTGGTCGTGATGATGATCGTGGACGTGGTCAGCCAGCGTTGAGGTCGTCATCACGGCGCAGACAGCGAAGACGTTGAAGTTGACCCGGTTTGACGGACGGGGTTGGTGTGGGGTGGTCAGGCTACTTGTTCGGC